>JAJZEB010000206.1 GCA_021805805.1 Pseudomonadota bacterium
GGCATGTGCAGCCTGAAGCGAGCATCTGCGTGCAGCCCAGTCGACCATGCGGCGTACCAGTACGAGGCGAGGCGGCAGCAGCAGCTGCTCGACGGCCTGTTCGAAGCGGGCGGCGCGCGGCTGCAGGATGCGCGACCCGGCTGGGCACGCGGCCTCGCTGCCTACCGGGCGAACGCCGCCGCTCACGCGTCCGATGCGTTGCGCGCCCATTACCCCACCGTACTGGCCATGCTCGGCGGGGAGGCGTTTGATTCGCTGGCAGCCTTGCATTGGCGCGCTTGCCCGCCCACGCGGGGTGACCTGGCGCGTTTTGGCGAGGCGTTTCCGTCCTGGCTACGCCAGCGGGAGGATCTCACCGCATGGCCGTGGCTGGGTGACTGCGCCGACCTGGACCTGGCGATGTGGCTGGCAGGGTTCGCCCCGCCGCCTCGTCTGCGCGACACGGATCTGCGTCTTCTGGCACACGGTGACCCGGATGCGCTCGCGTTGCGCCTTGCACCCGGGACCGCGTTGGTGCAGGCTGATTGGGCAATCGTCGCATTGCGGAAATTGCACGCGGCAAGCAATCCCGATGTCGAATTGATCTCGCAGACATTGCAAGCGCCACCCCAGACGGCGTGGGTTTGGCACCAGGGATTCGAAAGCCACTGCATCGCGCTCGACGCCGCTACGGCACGCTGGATTCGCGCACTGCGCGAGGCGCCCACGCTCGGCGAAGCGCTGGAGCGCGCGGACGAGCATTTTGATGCTGGCGCATGGCTGATGGCGGCAGTGCGCGCCGGATGGATCGACAGCATCAGTGACATCACGACCAAGGAGTCCAAGTCATGATCCAACGAACCCTTGCCGCGGCCCTCGTGGCCGCCTGTGCAGTCTGGACCTCCGCGCATGCTGCGCCGAGCACGCAGCAGCTGGCCGGAACCATGCTGCGGGAGATGGGGCAAACAACAGCGATCACGCTGGGCTCCGGCCCTCGCGTCGTGGACGTGTTCTTCGACCCCAATTGCCCATACTGCCACGAGCTTTACGAAGACTTGCAGCCCTGGGTCGGCAAGCAGGGCCTGCAATTGCGCTGGATTCCGGTGGCGGTGCTGACGCCCAGCAGCGAAGGCAAGGCTGCCGCGATGCTGCAGGCCACCGACCCGCGCAATGCTCTGGCACACAACGAAAGTGACTACGACGAAAATCCCCGGGCAGGTTCAGGGGGCGGGTTAGTGCCGGTAGCCCACATCGCGACTGTCACACGGGATGAACTGGCACGCAACGTCAAAGTGCTGCATGCCGCCGGTGTCTATTTCGCGTTCCCGATGATGGTTTGGCGTGACCGATCCGGGCAGGCGCAGATGTTCCTCGGTGCGCCGCGCGACGCGGCGCAGCTCGAGAAGCTGCTGGCCACTGTGCGCTGACCGGGCACCTGTCATGCGGAGGCCGAGCAGCATCATGCAGTGGGCGGGTCGCGGACTCGCTCGCTATCTGTCTGCGCCAACGCACAGCGCGCCACACCATGCTCCCAGTGATCTCCGGGGCATCCAGGCCGTGATCCGCCCTTGCGACGTACTGCTGGTCGAAGGCCGCAGTCGTTTCAGTAGCGCGATCAAGTTTCTCACTCATTCGGTGTGGTCGCATGCAGCGCTCTACGTCGGAACTGCTCGGCTTCCCCACGGGCATTGCTTCGTCGAGGCCGATGTGGTCGACGGTGTGCGCACGGTCGGCTTCGAGGAATACTCCGGCTACGGCTTGCGTATCTGTCGCCCCCGCGGGCTGCATGCCAGCGACGCGCAGGCCGTGATGAGCGCCGCACTGCAACGCGTAGGACACCGCTATGACTTGCGCAACATCGTCGATCTGCTGCGCTACCTCTGGCCGACTCCGCCGGTGCCCGGGCACCTGCGCCGGCGCCTGCTCGCACTGGGTAGCGGCGACCCGACTCGCGCGATCTGCTCCAGCCTGATCGCGCAATGCTTCCAGTCGGTGCAGTATCCGATCCTGCCGATCATCGAGCAGGTGCAAGACGACCCCTACTGCAGCGCCTGCCTGCGTGAGCAGTGGCACATTCGGCATCACAGCCTGTTCGTGCCCGCCGATTTCGACATTTCACCGTATTTTGAAGTGATCAAGCCTATCCCGGCCGATTTCCACTATCGCGAGTTGCCCTGGAGCTGAAGACGCCCAAGGCTCAGCGGTAGCGAGCCACGAAGCCTCGATCGATCGAGTCCTTCCAGCGCATCGCCCAAGGACCGGACGCAGCAAGGCGGCCACGGCTGGCAATGGCGCTTTCGTCGGCGGTGTTCAGCAGCACCAGCTGGTGACGTTGCGGGTGGTAGCGCTGCAGCGTTCCCCGGGTGAACGAAGCGTGGACATTGTGCGCGAGCACGGGCCCCATGCGCACCGAGTAGACCCCTGCTTTGGGTAGCGGCGGCTCGAATGCCGCGCAATCGCCGACCGCAAACAACCAGGGATGCGAGGTGGACCGAAGCGTCGAGTCGACGCGCACGAAGCCGGCCTCGTCGACATCCACACCGCTGGCCGCGGGCCAGGCATGCGCGACCGCGCCGGCGGCCCACAGCACGAGATCCGCCGCCTGCACCTGACCGTTCCGGGAGCGCAATCCGTCTGCCTGGATTTCGTGCGCGTCGAATCCCGTGCGAATCGCGACCCCGGCACGAGCC
>JAJZEB010000207.1 GCA_021805805.1 Pseudomonadota bacterium
CCGACGCCGGGCGGCCACGCGCCGCGCCTGCCGCGCCTGCCGCGCCTGCCGCGCCTGCCGCGCCTGCCGAGCAAGCCGCGCCTGCCGAGCAAGCCGAGCAAGCCGAGCAAGCCGAGCAGGCCGAGCAGGCCGAGCAGG
Source organism: Pseudomonadota bacterium (assembly GCA_021805805.1). GTDB lineage: Bacteria > Pseudomonadota > Gammaproteobacteria > Burkholderiales > Burkholderiaceae_C > Thiomonas_A. The sequence continues at coordinate 139 of JAJZEB010000207.1, forward strand.
CCGAGCAGGCCGAGCAGGCCGACGCGCCAGGCGCGCGACCGGTCGCAGAGCGGTTTGCCGAGCCGCTTGCCGAGCCGCTTGCCGAGCCGGTTGGCGATCGCGCCGAGCCTGCAGCCGACGCGCGTACGCGTGCGGCACAGCTTCCCGGGCTCGAACAGGACTGGCCGAGCCTGGCACCGCAGCTTCCCGTGGTCGCGCTTGCGCGCAGCCTGGCACTGCAAAGCGAATGGATCGGCGCCGATTCAGCGACCTGGACCCTGCGCGTGTCGAGTGAACAATTTGCGCGTTCAGGCGCGCTGGACAAGCTGCAGGCCGCGCTGCGCGAGCATCTCGGGCGCGAAATCACCTTGCGCATCGACGTCGGCCCGGTGCACGACACCGCGTACGCGCGCGCCGCCGCCGCGCGCGCCCTGCGCCAGCGCGAGGCCGAGGCGACAATTGCCGCCGACCCGCTGGTGCGCGAACTCGTCGACGAGCACGGAGCCAAGGTCGTTCCCGGATCGGTGCGCCCGCTCGACGTCTGACTTTTTTCCACGTTTGCAAAGGAATCCACCGATGTTCAACAAAGGACAGCTCGCGGGCTTGATGAAACAGGCCCAGCAGATGCAGGACAACATGAAGCGGGTGCAGGAGGAACTCGGCCAGCTCGAGGTCGAGGGGCAATCCGGTGCCGGCCTGGTCAAGGTGCAGATGACCTGCAAATACAACGTGCGGCGCGTCGCGATCGATCCCAGCCTGGTCGGCGACGACAAGGACATGCTCGAGGACCTGGTCGCCGCGGCGTTCAACGATGCCGCACGCAAGGCCGAGGCGCTGTCGCAGGAAAAGCTCTCGGCGGTCACGGCCGGCATGCCGTTGCCGGCTGGAATGAAGCTGCCTTTCTGAGACCTCGGTGCACGGCGATATCGCTTCGATCGATGCGTTGATCGACGCGCTGCGCGCGCTTCCGGGAGTCGGGCCGAAGAGCGCGGCGCGCATGGCCTACCACCTGCTGCAGCACGATCGGCCCGGCGCCGCGCGCTTGGCCGACGCGTTGCGCGGCGTGCTGGCGGCGGTGCGGCGTTGCAGCCTGTGCAACGCGTTCACCGAGGACGATTTGTGCAGCACCTGCGCGGATCCGCGGCGCGATCGGCGGCAGCTGTGCATCGTCGAAAGCCCGGCCGATCGCTCGGCGCTGGAGCAGACGCTGAGCTACCGCGGGCTCTATTTCGTGCTGATGGGGCGTTTGAGTCCGCTCGACGGGATCGGGCCGAAGGAAATCGGCCTGGACAAGCTGGTGCAACGCGTCGGCGACGGCGAAGTCGATGAAATCATCCTGGCGACCAATTTCACCAACGAAGGCGAAGCCACCGCGCATGTGATCGCGGAGACCTTGCGCCCCCTGGACTTGCGCATCACGCGGCTGGCGCGCGGAGTGCCGGCGGGCGCCGAGCTCGAGTACGTCGACCTGGGCACGATCGCGCGTGCGCTGGTCGATCGTCGTGGCGCCTGAGCCGGATTTCCCGCGGGTGCTGCCGCGCTTGCTGCTGGTCACGCCCGCGCCGACCGAAACGGCGACCTGGCTGCAGCAGCTGCGCGTCGTGCTCGCCAGCGGAGTGCGGCTGGTGCAGTTGCGTGCACCGCAGTTGTCGCCGCAGGCCTACGCCGAGCTGGCGCGCGCGGTGCAGGCCGCGTGCTCCGCACACGGCGCTGAACTGCTGGTCAACGCGCCGCATGGCGACGATGTCGCGCTGGCGCGGGCGATCGGCGCCGCCGGAGTGCACCGGCCGGCACGCCGTCCGTTGGCGGCACGCCCCGACGGCTTGCTGGTTTCGACGGCGTGCCACGACGCGGCGCAGTTGCGCGCGGCGCGACACCTGGGCGCCGACCTGGCGCTGTTGTCACCGGTGCTGCCGACCGCAAGTCACCCGGGGGCGCCGACCCTGGGATGGGACGGTCTGCGCGCGCTGGTGCCCGCCGCGGGCGATGTCGCAGTGTTCGCGCTCGGCGGACTCGGACCCGCGCATCTGGACGCCGCGCGCGACGCAGGAGCCTGGGGGGTGGCCGCGATCCGCGGGCTCTGGGGGACTTCCGACCCCGGGACTCGATCAAAATATTAGTATGTACGGAAACTCATCCCGCGATCACTTGGCATGCACCCTGACCGACGACTGTTCCTCAGCGCTGCTGCGCTGTCGCTGCTGGCGCGCAACGCGCACGCCGGCGGGCGTGGCCGGCTGAGCCTGTGGGCCGGCGACGAGCATGCGCACGGCCACCGCGACGGCGCGCGGCTGCAAGCGCTGTTCTTCGATCCGCGCGGCCTGGCGCGTGATCCGCGCGACGGCGCGATCGTCGTCGCCGACGCAGCGAATGCACTGATCCGGCGCATCGGTGCGGACGGTGTCGTGCACACCGTGGCCGGGGCCGCCGAGCAGCGGCGCAGCGTCGACGGTCCCGCCGCTCAGGCACGTTTCGTCGGGCCGGATGCGGTCGCGGTCGGCCCCGACGGTGTCGTCTACATCGCCGATGCGTTCGCCAAC
>JAJZEB010000060.1 GCA_021805805.1 Pseudomonadota bacterium
CACTCGTCAGAATTACGGATTTCTCCGTACTGCTGTTGAGCGTTCAAACATCATCTTTTGCAAGACGGTCAAACGCCCACACTTATCGGCTTTCATTCTGTTAAGGAACCCGACCCGGAAACTTCCGCTTCCTCGTCGTTTGCTGCTCAAGCAGCGAAGAATCGATATTCTTGCACAGCCTTTTTACGCCGTCAAGCATCGACCGTGAACCTTTTCGATGCCGCCGCGCTGCCTTGCTGCGTTCGCCTTCACTTTCGTTCGGGCGAAGCAAGCATTGTGCGACGTCCTCCGTGTCTTGTCAACACCCCTGCGAGGCTCGCAGACGCCGCGCCCCGCTCCACCAGCCGAGCCACTCGTTGGCCACCAGCGCGCCGAGCACGAGCAGACCGCCACCCAGCGTGGCGCGGCTCGGGACTTCGCCGGCACCCAGCCAGGCCCAGGCGATGCCGAAGACGACTTCGAGCAGACCGAGCAGACCGACTTCGGCCGGTTGCAGACGCTGCGCCGCCCACACCGCGAGCACGCCCGGCAGCGCAAGCTGGAACGCGCCGAGGAATGTCAGCCACGCGAGGTCGTGACCGTCGACCGCCAGCCGGCCACCGCGCAGCGCCGACAACACCGCCACCAGCACCGCCGACCCGGCTGCGCCGAGCATGGGCGCAGCCTGCAATGCACCCAGACCGGCCGCGCGGCGCATCGTCACCCAGTTGCCGGCTGCGGCCAGCGGAACGCAAAGCGCGATCATCAGGCCGAGCAGCGCGTGAGGCCCGGCAGCGCCGTGCAGGTCCTGGCCGCAGATCCACAGCATGCCCAGCGTCGCCAGCGCGATCGCGCCCCAGGTCCGCGCCGCCACCGGCTGCGCCAGCAGCAGCCAGCCCAGCAGCGCAGCGCACAACGGGCTGACGCTGTCGGCGAGCAGGGTCTGCGCCACGCTGGTCAGGCTCAGCGCGAGCATGAACGCGGTGTACATCACGCACCACAGCGCCGCGGAAATCCACAGCGGCGCGCCACCGCCGCGCACGGTACGGTGCAGCGCTGCGCCACCAAGGCGCAGCCACAAGCCCAGCGCCACGGCCACTGCGGCGACCCCGCTGCGCCAGAACACCAATTGCAGGCCGTCGGCGCGGTGCAGGTGCCGGGTGACGACTCCGGCCACGCTCCAAAGCAGCGTGGCGCCGACCATGGCCAGCGCGGCAAGCCGATGCGAGCTGCGATCCATGCGGCTGCGCGCGAGCGCTCAGGCCGCGTCCGCGCGTCCGGCGCGCTTGCGCTCGTGTTCGCTCAGGTGACGCTTGCGCAGCCGGATCGACTTCGGCGTGATTTCGACCAGTTCGTCGTCGTCGATGAACTCCACCGCGTATTCCAGCGTCAGTTCGATCGGCGGCGTCAGCTTGATCGCGTCCTCCTTGCCGGAGACGCGGAAATTGGTCAGCTGCTTGGCGCGAACCGGGTTGACGATGATGTCGTTGTCGCGGCTGTGGATCCCGACGATCATGCCCTCGTAGACCGGGTCGCCGGGCTTGACGAACATGCGTCCGCGGTCGTCGAGCTTGCCCAGCGCGTAGGTCACGATTTCGCCGGCCTCCTGGCTGATCAGTACCCCGTTCTTGCGCCCCTGGATTTCGCCGCGATACGCGTCGTAGCCGTCGAAGATGTTGCTGATCAGACCCGTGCCTCGGGTCAGGTTCATGAACTCGTTCTGGAAACCGATCAGGCCGCGCGCCGGGATCCGGTACTCCAGACGCACACGACCCATGCCGTCGGGCTCCATGTTGACCAGCTCGCCGCGACGCTCGCCCAGCGCCTGCATGACTCCGCCCTGGTGCTGCTCCTCGACATCGGCGGTGACCAGCTCGATCGGCTCCTGGCGCCCGCCGGGTCCGTCGTGGAAAACGACCCGCGGCTTGCTCACCGCCAGCTCGTAGCCTTCGCGGCGCATGTTCTCGAGCAGGATGGTCAGGTGCAGTTCGCCGCGTCCGGCGACTTCGTAGATGCCGTCCTCGTCGGTGTCGCGCACGCGCAGCGCAACATTGCTCTGCAGCTCGCGATCGAGGCGGTCGCGCAGCTGGCGGCTGGTGACGAACTTGCCCTCGCGTCCGGCCAGCGGGCTGGTGTTGACGCAGAAGTTCATCGTCAGCGTGGGCTCGTCCACGGCCAGCATCGGCAGCGGCCGAGGCGCCTCCGGCGTGGTCAGCGTCACGCCGATGCCGATGCCCTCGATGCCGTTGACCAGCACGATGTCGCCGGGGCCGGCGCTGTCGGCCTGCCTGCGCTCGAGACCCTCGAATTTCAGCACCTGATTGACCCGCGCCTTGAACGGCGCGCCGTCGACTCCGGCGTACACCGCCACTTCCTGTCCGGGCTTGAGGGTGCCGCTGTTGATGCGCCCGATGCCGATGCGGCCGACGAAGGTCGAGTAGTCGAGCGAGCAGATCTGCAGCTGCAGCGAGTCGTCGGCCGACCCCTCGTGGGGCGGCACGTGCTGCAGGATGGCTTCGAACAGCGGCGCCAGATCGGTGCCGGTGGCGCCGGCTTCCGGCGTGGCCCAGCCGTTCAGGCCCGAGGCGTAGATCACCGGGAAATCGAGCTGCTCGTCGGTCGCGCCGAGCTTGTCGAACAGATCGAAAGTGGCGTTGATCACGTAGTCCGGGCGTGCGCCGGGTCGGTCGACCTTGTTGATGACGACGATCGGACGCAACCCCAGCGCCAGCGCCTTCTTGGTCACGAAGCGGGTCTGCGGCATCGGCCCCTCGACCGCGTCGACCAGGAGCAGCACGCTGTCGACCATCGACAGCACGCGCTCGACCTCGCCGCCGAAGTCGGCGTGCCCGGGCGTGTCGACGATGTTGATGTGGGTTCCCTTCCAGTCGACGGCGCAGTTCTTCGACAGGATCGTGATGCCGCGCTCCTTCTCCAGATCGTTGCTGTCCATCACCCGCTCGGCCACCTGCTGGTTCTGGCGGAAGGTTCCGGACTGACGCAGCAGCTGATCGACCATGGTGGTCTTGCCGTGGTCGACGTGGGCGATGATCGCGATGTTGCGGATCGATGGGGTCATGGTGGTGTTCACTGCGTGCGCAGTTCCTCGTCGCTGAGCAGGCGTTGCGGCGCCAGGACGATTCCGTCCCAATCGCCGACGCCCAGGAAAACGGATGTCGTGGTGCCGCCGCAACCGCCTGCGCGATGCACGCGCAGCGGACCTGGCGGCAGCTGCGGCGCCGGCTGCAGACGCAGCCTGCGCCCCTGCAGAAAACCGGCTGCCTGCGCCTCGTCCAGCAGCACCGCGGGCAACGCATCGAGCAGGCGCTCGACCGGAAGCAGCAGCTCGCGCGCGGCGTCGGCGTCGAGCGCGCACAGCGCATCGAGCGTGATCGCCTGTTCGACGCCGAAGCCGCCGCTGGCGGTGCGGCGCAGCGCGGCCAGATGCGCGCCGCAACCCAGCGCCTGCCCGAGATCGCGGGCCAGGGCCCGAATGTAGGTTCCCTTGCCGCAGCGCACGTCGAGCACCAGCTGCGTGCCATCGAACGCAATCGGCTCGATGGCGTCGATGCGCACCGAGCGCGCGCCGAGCTCGAACATCTCGCCGGCACGCGCGCGGGCATACAGCGGCTGACCGTCGCGTTTGAGCGCGCTGTAGCGCGGCGGAACCTGGGCGATGCGACCGACGAAGCGCTGCAACACCGAACTCAGCTCGGCGTCACCGAGCACAGGAACCGGAAGGCGCTGCAGCACCTCGCCTTCGCCGTCGTCGGTCGCGGTCGTCTCGCCCAGGCGCACCAGCGCCCGGTACGCCTTGTCGGCGTCGAGCTGCAGCTGGGCGTATTTCGTCGCCGCGCCGAAGCACAGCGGCAGCAAGCCGTCCGCCAGCGGGTCGAGCGTCCCCGTGTGCCCGGCCTTGGCCGCGCACAGCGCCCGGCGTGCGCGCTGCAACGCGTGCTGCGAGCTCAAGCCGCGCGGCTTGTCGAGCAGCAACACGCCGTGCACCGGACTGGCCTCGAAACGCGGCATTCAGTCGTCCCTGGCCGGGTTGGCGACCGCCTGGCGGATCAATCCGTCCATCGCGCTGGCCTTGCGCGTCGTCTCGTCGTAGACGAAATGCAGCGTCGGCACGGTATGGATGCGCAGTCGCTTGAACAGCAGGCTGTGCAGGTAGCCGGCGCGCTCGTTGAGCGCCGCCACGACAGGCTGCGGCTCGGCCCCCAGCACCGTGAAGAACACCTTGGCGTGCGCGTAGTCGGGCGACAGCTGCACCTCGGACACGGTGATCAGACCCAGGCGCGGGTCGCGCAGCTCGCGCGGGATCAGCTCGGACAGATCGCGCTGGATCTGGTCGGCGATCCGATGGATGCGATGAGGACTCGTCGATGGGCGTGACATGATGGCAATGACCGGACGGTTGGGCCCGCGCGAACGCGGGCAGTGGGCGCGGGCGCCGCGCATGCGCGCGCGGCGCCCGCGTCAAACGCAGGGCGCCGCGTCTGGGCACGGCCGCGAACGGCCGGCGCGCAGCCCTTTCAGAGGGTGCGGGCGACTTCCTTGACCTCGAACACTTCGAGCTGGTCGCCTTCCTTCAGATCCTGGAAACTCTTCAGCGACAGACCGCACTCGAAACCCTCCGCCACTTCGCGCGCGTCGTCCTTGAAGCGCTTGAGCGAATCGAGTTCGCCAGTGTGGATCACCACATTGTCGCGCAACACCCGCACGTGCGCGCTGCGCCGCACGACGCCCGACTGCACGCGGCAACCGGCCACCGTGCCGACCTTGGTGATGCGGAACACCTGGCGCACCTCGACCATGCCGATGACCTCCTCGCGCTTTTCCGGCGCCAGCATGCCCGACATCGCCGCGCGGATCTCGTCGACCGCTTCGTAGATGATGTTGTAGTAACGGATGTCGATGCCGTTGACCTCGGCCAGCTTGCGCGCACCGGAGTCGGCCCGGGTGTTGAAGCCGATCACCACGGCCTGCGAAGCGATCGCCAGGTTGATGTCGTTCTCGGTGATGCCGCCGACCGCGGCGTGCACCACCGCGACGCGGATCTCGTCGGTCGACAGCTTGGTCAGCGCATGCACCAGCGCTTCCTGCGACCCCTGCACGTCGGACTTGATGATCAGGTTCAGCGTCTTGGCGCCTTCGGCCATCTGCTCGAACATGTTCTCCAGCTTGGCCGCCTGCTGGCGCGCCAGCTTGACGTCGCGGAACTTGCCCTGGCGGAACAGCGCGATCTCACGCGCCTTGCGCTCGTCGGCCAGCACCAGCAACTCCTCGCCGGCACCCGGCACTTCGCTCAGGCCCTGGATTTCGACCGGAATCGCGGGTCCGGCCGACTGCACCGGGCGTCCGTTCTCGTCGAGCATCGCGCGCACCCGACCCCAGCACGATCCCGCCAGCGCGGCGTCACCGCGCTTGAGCGTTCCCGACAGCACCAGCACGGTGGCCACCGGGCCGCGCCCCTTGTCCAGCTGAGCCTCGATCACCAGGCCCTTGGCCGGCGCGTCGACCGGCGCCTTGAGCTCGAGCACCTCGGCCTGCAGCAGCACGTTCTCGAGCAGGTCGTCGACGCCCTGGCCGGTCTTCGCCGACACCGGAACGAACGGCGAGTCGCCGCCGTACTCCTCGGGCACCACCTGCTCGGCGACCAGTTCCTGCTTGACGCGCTCCGGATTCGCCTCGGGCTTGTCGATCTTGTTGATCGCCACCACGATCGGCACGCCGGCGGCCTTCGCGTGCGCGATCGCCTCCTTGGTCTGCGGCATCACGCCGTCGTCTGCTGCGACGACCAGGATCACGATGTCGGTGGCCTTGGCGCCGCGCGCGCGCATCGCGGTGAACGCCTCGTGACCGGGGGTATCGAGGAAGGTGATCATGCCGCGCGGCGTATCGACGTGGTACGCGCCGATGTGCTGGGTGATGCCGCCGGCCTCTCCGGCGGCCACTTTGGCGCGGCGAATGTAGTCGAGCAGAGAGGTCTTGCCGTGGTCGACGTGGCCCATCACGGTGACCACCGGAGCGCGCGGCAGCATTTCCGCCTCGTGCGGCGCCTGATCTTCCTCGACGAGGAAGGTCTCCGGATCGTCGAGCTTGGCGGCAATCGCGGTGTGGCCCATCTCCTGCACGATGATCATCGCGGTTTCCTGGTCCAGCACCTGGTTGATGGTGACCATCTGGCCCAGCTTCATCAGCGTCTTGATGACCTCGGACGCCTTCACCGCCATCTTGTGCGCCAGGTCGCTGACGGTGATCGTCTCCGGAACGTGCACTTCGCGCACCTGCGGTTCGGCCGGGGCGACGAAGCGCGGTTGCTCCTTGTCACGGCTGTCGCGACGTCCGCCGCCCTTGGCGCCGCGCCACGCCGACGTGCCACCGCTGGCATCGCCGCGGGTCTTGATCGCGCGGCGCTTGGCCGCCTCGTCGGCCCACGACGACGAAAGCTGTTCGCTCTTGACCTGCTTCTTGGCCTTCGCGTCGCCGCTGGGCGCAGCCGCAGGCGCCGCGGGCTTGGCCGCCGCCGCAGTCGCCGGCTTGTGGATCGTTCCCTTGATGGGCTCGGCCGGCTTGGGTTCCGGCTTCGGCGCGTGCAGCACGGTGCGCGGACGCGCGAGCATGTCGCGGATCGCAGCCGCTTCGCGCTCGGCGGCGCGCCGGCGCGCCTGGACCGCAGCCAGTTCAGCGTCCCGCTTGGCCGCTTCGGCCTTCGCTGCCTGCGCGCGTGCGGCTTCGGCCTTCGCCGCCTCCACGCGCGCGGCCTCGGCCTTGGCCGCCTGCGCATCCGGCCCGCTTTCGGGCGCTGGCGCCGGCTCCGCAGTGCCGGCCGGCGCAGCTTCGCGCGCAGCCTGTTCGGCGGCGGCCCGCTCCAGTTGCGCGACGCGTTCCTGCTCGAGTCGTTCGCGTTCGAGTCGCTCGCGCTCGGCGCGCACCCGCTCCGCCTCGGCTGCTTCCTGCTCGGCGCGCTGGCGCTGCGCAAGCTCCTCGGCCTGACGCGCGAGCAGTTCGGATTGGCGCTTGGCCTCGTCCTCGCGGCGACGCAGTTCGTCGTCGCTGATCACCGGTGCCGCCGGCGCCTCGGCGGGGAACTCGTCGCGCTTGACGAACACCCGCTTCTTGCGAACTTCAACCTGGATCGTGCGCGCCTTGCCCGTCGCGTCGGCTTGCTTGATTTCGCTGGTCTGCTTTCGCGTCAGGGTGATCTTCTTGCGCTCGCCGCCCGCGCCGTGCGCGACCCGCAGGTGATCGAGCAGCCGGGCCTTGTCGACCTCGCTGATCGGGTCATCGGGCGAGCGCTTGTGCACGCTGGCGGCTGCCAGCTGCTCCAGCAGCTGGGAGGCGGGAATGTGCAGCTCGGTGGCGAGTTGCGCGACGGTTGTCTGTGCCATGGAAATTCCTTGCTCGTGCGGCCTCAGGCGTTGAACCAGTGTTCGCGGGCCTTGAGAATCAGCGCGCTGGCGCGCTCGGCGTCGCCACCGATGATGTCGGTCAGTTCGTCAGCCGCCAGATCGGCCAGATCATCGCGGGTGTGGATTCCGGCTTCGCCCAGCTTGGCGATGTCGTCGGTCGTCAGGCCCTCGAGATCCTTGAGGTCCTGCGACGCCTCGTCGAGTTTCTGCTCGCGCGCGATTTCCTGCGTCAGCAACGCGTCACGCGCGCGCTTGCGCAGTTCGTGCACCGTTTCCTCGTCGAAGGATTCGATCTCGAGCATCTCGGCCAGCGGCACGTAGGCCACTTCCTCGAGGCTGGTGAATCCTTCCGCGATCAGGATATCGGCGACTTCCTGGTCGACGTCGAGCTTGCTGCGGAACAGCTCGCGCATCGCCTCGGTCTCGGCGTGCTGACGGCTCTGCGACTCCTCGGCCGACATCAGATTGATCGACCAGCCGGTCAGTTCGGACGCCAGGCGCACGTTCTGCCCCGAGCGGCCGATGGCCAGCGCCAGGTTCTCTTCGTCGACCGCGACGTCCATCGCGTGGCGTTCCTCGTCGACGACGATCGACTGCACGTTGGCCGGCGCCAGCGCGCCGATGACGAACTGCGCCGGGTCGTCCGACCACAGCACGATGTCGACGCGCTCGCCACCGAGTTCGTTGCTCACCGCGTTGACGCGCGAGCCGCGCACGCCGATGCAGGTGCCGATCGGATCGATGCGGCGGTCGTGCGACAGCACCGCGATCTTGGCGCGCACGCCGGGATCGCGAGCGCACGACTTGATTTCCAGCAGCCCCTGCTCGATTTCGGGCACTTCGAGGCGGAACAATTCCTTCATGAATTCGGGCGAAGTGCGCGACAGCTCGATCTGCGGCCCGCGCGCGGCGCGGTCGACTTTCGCGATCACCGCGCGCACGCGGTCGCCGACGCGCAGGTTCTCCTTCGCGATCATGTCGCCGCGGCGCAGCCGGGCGTCGACCTTGCCCGACTCGACGATCGCGTCACCCTTGTCCATGCGCTTGACGGTGCCGAGGAAGATCCGGTCGTTGCGTTCGAGAAAGTCATTCAGGATTTGCTCGCGTTCCGCGTCCCGGATCTTCTGCAGGATCACCTGTTTGGCCGCCTGCGCCCCGATGCGGCCGAACTCGACGCTCTCGACCTGCTCCTCGATGTAGTCGCCGACCTCGATGTCGGGGATCTGCTCGACCGCCTCGAAATGCAGGATCTCGGCGTCGGGCTGCTGCAAACCGGCCTCGTCGGGAACGACCAGCCAGCGACGGAACGATTCGTAGCCGCCGGTATTGCGATCGATCGCCACGCGGATGTCGACCTCGCCGCTGTAGCGCTTCTTGGTCGCCGACGCGAGCGCAGCCTCGACCGCGGCGAAGACGACGTCACGGTCCACGTTCTTTTCGTGCGCCAGCGCATCGACCAGCATCAGCAACTCGCGATTCATGATTTTCGACCCCTGAAATCAAGCACCGGCACGAGGCGCACTTCACGCACCTCGGCCAACGAAAAACGCAACTCGTGCGCCACCCGCGACGGCGCCGCCGGCTTCGGCAGGCCGACCTTGCGCGGCGCAGCCTTCTTCGCTCCCGGGCGGCTCGCCGCCAGCTCGGCAAGCAAAGCGTCGTCCCAGACGATCGCGTGGGTCGCGTCGGCAGCGTCCGGCGCCTGCAGCACGCCACGATACTTCTTGCGCCCGTGCAAAGGCGCGCGCAGCGTCACGTCGACCAGCCGACCGGCGAAACGCTCGAAATCGACCGGCACCCGCAACAGCCGGTCGAGCCCCGGCGACGAAATCTCAAGGCGCTTGTAGTCGATTCCGTCGACTTCGAGCGCGTACTGCAACTGCCGGCTGACCCGCTCGCAGTCGTCGACCGTCACCGCAGTGCCGTCGAGGCGATCGATGGTCACGCGCAGCAAGCCGCTACCGGCCCAGGCCACCTCGACAAAGGCGTACCCCAGACCGGCCACGGCCGTCTCGATCGACTGCGTCAAACCACCTTGCACCAAATCCGTCACTCAAACTCCGCAGTAGCAAAAAAAAAGGGCGATTGGTGTCGCCCTTTCTTTTGGTCAACCCGGCATTGAACTGCCACGCATCAACCCGAACCGGCCGCCCGCGCTGGCGACGCGCATCGCCGCACACGCCGCACACGCCGCAAACACCAAAGCACCGATACCCGCGACGGGTTCGGCGGCGCGTCAGCCGTTCATGGGAATACAGCCATAAATTGTAGACAATTGTGCCGTGGCAAGCAAGGGCGCACTGCCCGAAGACAGGTCAATCGAGCGCCGCGCGCCCGCCCGCGAGCAGCGCGCCGACTTCGCCGGCCGGCGGTGCGCGCAGCATTGCCTCGGCGTCGCCGCACGCCACCAGGCGGCCGCCTTGCAGCACCGCGATGCGGTGCGCCATGGCCGCGACCACCGCCATGTCGTGGCTGATGAACAGGTAGCTCAGCCCCCGTTCGCGCTGCAGCCGACGCAGCAGCTGCAGGATCTGCTGCTGCGCGAACACGTCGAGCGCACTGGTCGGCTCGTCGAGCACCAGCAGTTGCGGACGCACGATCAGCGCCCGCGCCAGCGCGATGCGCTGGCGCTGCCCGCCGGAGAAGGCGTGCGGATAGCGCGCCAGCGCGTCGGGCTCGATTCCGCATTCGGCCAACGCCTCGATGACGCGCTGGCGCCGCTGCGCGGGACTGAGCGCGGGCTCGTGGATGTCGAGTCCTTCGCCGACGATCTGCTCGACGCTGCGCCGCGGGGACAGCGAACCGAACGGATCCTGGAACACGACCTGCATGCGCTGGCGCGCGGCACGCCAGCCGCGCGCATCGAGCGCGTCCAGCACGCCGCTGCCGTGCAGCCGGATGGCGCCGGAACGGGCGCGCTGCAGCCCCAGCACGGTCATCGCCAACGTCGTCTTGCCGCTGCCCGAGGCGCCGACCAGTCCCAGCGTTTCGCCGGCGCGCAGCTGCAGCGACACCTGCTGCAACACCGGACGCGCGCGCCGGCGCCACCAGCCGCCGTCGGCGTGGGCGACTTCCAGCCCGCGTACGCGCAGCAGCACCTCGGCGCCGTCCGCCACCGGCGCCAGTCCGGCACGGCGCGGCATGCTGTCGAGCAGCGCACGGGTGGCCGCATGCGCAGGCCGGCGCAGCACCGCTTCGATCGCCCCGTGCTCGACCACCCGCCCCTGCTGCATCACCGCAACGCGTTGCGCGAAGCCGCGCACCAGATGCAGGTCATGGCTGATCAGCAGCACGGCGAGCCCCTGCTCGCGCTGCAGCTCATCGAGCAGGCCCAGGATCTGGCCACGCACCCCGGCGTCGACCGCAGTCGTCGGCTCGTCGGCCAGCAGCAGCCGCGGCCCGCAGGCCAGCGCCATGGCGATCATCGCCCTCTGCCGTTGCCCGCCCGAGAGCTGGTGCGGGTATGCCGCGGCGCGCCGCGGCGCATCGTCCACGCCCATGCGCGCGAGCAGTTCCACGGTGCGCGTGCGCGCCTGCCGCCGTGTCAGCGGCTGGTGCAGCAACAACGCCTCGGCGATCTGCGCGCCGATGGTGTGCAGCGGATTGAGCGCACTCATCGGCTCCTGGAACACCATCGCCACGTCGCGCCCGCGCAGCGCGCGCAGCGCGCGTTGCGGCAGATCGAGCAGCTCGCGACCCTCGAAACGCACCGATCCGCTGCAACGCGCCCCGGAGAGCAGCCCCAGGATGGCCAGCGCGGTCAGGGTCTTGCCCGAACCCGACGCGCCGACCAGCGCCAGCCTTTCGCCGCGCCCGATCTCCAGGTCGACTCCGTCGAGCAGGCTGCGGCCCGCCAGTTCGACGCGCAGCCCGCGCACCTGGAGCAGCGCGCCGCGCGCTGTCGCGCCGGTGTCGCGCGACGCGTCAGGCGTCATGGCGCGGGTCCAGCGCGGCGCGCAGCGCCTCGCCGATGAAGGTCAGCAGCAGCAAGGTCAGCACCAGGGTGGCGAACACCGACAGCGACAGCCACCAGGCGTCCAGGTTGGCCTTGGCCTGCGCCAGCATCTCGCCCAGGCTGGGCGACGGCGGCGGCACGCCCAGGCCGAGGAAGTCCAGGCTGGTCAGCGCCAGGATCGCGCCGCTCATGCGAAACGGCAGGAAGGTCAGCAGCGGCGTCAGGCTGTTGGGCAGGATGTGGCGGGTGACGATGCGCCAGTGCCCGGCGCCCAGCGCGCGTGCGGCGCGCACATAGTCCATCTGCCGGTTGCGCAGGAACTCGGCGCGCGTGTAGTCGGCCAGCCCCATCCAGCCGAACAGCGCCAGCAGCACCAGCAGCAGCGTGAAGCTGGGCGCGAAAAGCGCCGACAGGATGATCAGCAGGTACAGCTCGGGAAGCGAACCCCAGATTTCAGTCAGGCGCTGCAGGGTGATGTCGACGCGGCCGCCGAAATAGCCCTGCACGGCGCCCATCAGCAGCCCCAGCACGGTGCCCACCGCGGTCAGCGCCAGCGCGAACAGCACCGAGTCGCGAAAGCCGTAGACCAGCCGCGCCAGCACGTCGCGGCCCTGGTCGTCGGTGCCCAGCCAGTTGCTCGACGACGGCGGCGCCGGGTTCGGCTGCGTGGCCCAGTAGTTGATCGTGGCGTAGCTCCACGGCACCGGCGCGAACAGCGCGAAGTTGCCCGCTGCATCCAGGTGGGCGCGGATCAACGGGTCGTGGTAATCGGTGGCGGTGCGGAAATCGCCGCCGAAAGTCGTTTCCGCGTAGTCGTGCAGCACCGGCCAGTACCAGTGGCCGTCGTAGCGCACCAGCAGCGGGCGGCTGTTGCACAGCAGCGGCGCGGCCAGCGACAGCGCGAACAGCACACCGAACAGCCACAGGCTCCAGTACCCAAGCCGCCGATGCCGGAAACGCCTCCAGGCCAGCGCCGCCGGCGACGCGGTGGCCGGCGACGCGATCGCCTCGCCAGCCATGGCCGCCACCGCAGTCATTGGACGCCCCTCCTCGCCGCGCTCATCGCATCGACTCGAACTGCACCCGCGGGTCGACCCAGACGTAGCACAGGTCGGACACCAGCTTGGTCAGCAGGCCGATCAGGGTGAACAGGTACAGGGTTCCCATCACCACCGGGTAGTCGCGCCGCATCAGCGACTCGTACGACAGCAACCCGAGCCCGGGCAGCGAGAACAGGGTCTCGATCAGCAGCGCTCCGCTGAAGAAGGCGCCGATGAACGCCCCCGGAAAGCCGGTGACCAGCGGAATCAGCGCATTGCGCAGCACGTGGTGCCACAGCACCCGCGCCTCGCCGGCGCCCTTGGCGCGGGCCGTCAGCACGTACTGCTTGCGCATTTCCTCGAGAAAGGCATTCTTGGTCAGCATGGTGATCACCGCGAAGCTGCCGGCCAGCATGGCCAGCACCGGCAGCGTCACGTGCCACAGGTAATCGGTCACCTTGTGCCACGGCGTGAAGCTGCTGAAGCCGTCGGACGTCAGGCCGCGCAGCGGGAACCAGTGCCAGAAGCCGCCGCCGGCGAACAGCACCAGCAGCGCCACGCCGAGCACGAAGCCGGGAATCGCGTAGCCGACCAGCACCGCGATGCTGCTCGCCAGGTCGAAGCGCGAGCCGTCGCGCACCGCCTTGGCGATTCCCAGCGGAATCGAGATCAGGTAGGTCAGCAGCACATTCCACAGCCCCAGACTGATCGACACCGGCATGCGCTCGCGGATCAGCTTCCAGACGCTGGCGTGGTAGTAATAGCTGCGACCGAGATCGAAGCGCGCGAAGCGCTCGACCATCAGCACGAAGCGCTGCGCCGGCGGCCGGTCGAAGCCGTACAGGCGACGGATCTCGGCCAGCTGGCGCGGACCCAGCCCCTGACGCCCGCGGTAGGCCAGTCCGCCGGCGGCCTCGCCGCGGTGGCTGCGCAGCTGCGCGACCATCTGCTCGACCGGACCGCCGGGGACGAACTGCACGACGACGAAAGTCAGCAGCAGCACGCCGAACAGCGTCGGCACCATCAGAGCCAGCCGCTTGACGACGTACAGACCGATGTTCATGGCGTCTTGCGCTCCCACCAGCAGGCGGCGGCCCACGCCTGCGGCTCGTAGTACAGCGGCAGCCGCGCCGGCATGCCGAACCGTCCGCCGCGCCAGGCCACCCGGTGGCTGGCCGCGTACCAGTGCGGCACCGAATACCAGCCGCAGACCAGCACGCGATCGAGCGCGCGGCACGCCGTGCGCAGCTGGGCCTGGCTGCGCGCGGCCAGCACCGCGCCGATCAACGCGTCGACCGCCGGATCCTGCAGTCCCCACAGATTGTCCGAGCCGTCCTGCACCGCGGCCGCGGAGCCGAACAGGTCGAGCAATTCGGCGCCCGGCGCCGGGCTGCCGGCGTAGCCGGTGGTGGTCATGTCGAAATCGAAGCGCTCCAGACGTTGCTGGTACAGCGCGAAATCGACCTGCCGGTACAGCAGCCGGATTCCCAGGATGCCGAGCGCACGCGCATACGGCGCGATCACCGGCGCCAGCGAGCCCTGGCTCTCGAGGTATTCGAAAATGAACGCCTCGCCGCGTGCGTTGCGCAGCGCGCCGTCGCGCACGTGCCAGCCGGCCTCGCGCAGCAGCGCGCGTGCCGCCAGCAGGTTGGCGCGCAGACTGCCCGGCGGCGCGGTCGACGGCAGCGTGGGCAGCGCGCCGAAGACGGACTGCGGCAAGTGCGCCCGCCACGGTTCGAGCAACGCGCGCTCGGCCGCATCGGGCTCGCCGTGCGCCTCGTACTCGCTGTTGGCGAAATAGCCGTGGATGCGCTTGTACTGGCCGTAGAACAGCATCCGGTCGAGCCATTGGAAATCCAGAGCCAGCGCCAGCGCGTGCCGCACGCGCACGTCCTGGAAAAGCGGCCGGCGCAAGTTCATCACGAAACCCTGGAACCCGGCCGGGTTGTGGTTCGGCAGTTCGCGTTTCACCAGGGTGCCGTCGGCAAATCCGCCGCCGTGGTACTGGCGGGCCCATTCGCGCGCGACAAAGCACTGGATGAGGTCGAACTCGCCGGCCTTGAACGCTTCCAGCCGCGCGGTCCCGTCGCGGTAGAGCTTGTAGCCGATGCGCGTGAAATTGAACTGCCCGCGGCGGCTCGGCAAGCCCCAGCCCCAGTAGTCGGGGCGACGCGCGTAGACGATGTCGCGCTGGCCGCGCTGATGCTCGATGCGGTACGGCCCGGAGGCCAGCGGAGGCTGCTCGACCAGTTGCTGCAGCGGCGCGCCGCCGCCCCAGCGCGGCGAGAACACCGGCATGCCGGCGGCCACCAGCGGCAGTTGCCGATCGCCGCGGCGGAACGCGAAATGCACCTGCCCCGGACCGAGCGCACGCGCCGCGACGATGTCGGCGTACTGCTGGCGCAAGGCCGGCGCGGCGCCGTCGCCGCTGAGCGCGGCGAAGCTGTGGCACACCGCGGCCGCGTCGACCACGCTGCCGTCGGCGAAGCGCGCCGCCGGATGCAGCGTGAAGCGCACGCCGAGGCCGTCGGCGTCGGGCTGCATGGTCTGCGCGAGCAGCCCGTACACGCTGTTGGGTTCGTCCCAGCTCGGCGTCATCAGGGTCTCGAACACCAGACTGAGCAACCCGGGCGGCGCGCTGCCGCGCAGGGTGAACGGATTGAGCTTGTCGAAACTCGCGTTGCGCGTCGGCGGCGTCAGCCACAGACTGCCGCCGACCGGCGCGTGCGGATCGACGTAATCGAAATGCGTGAACCCGGGCCGGTACTTCGGCGTGCCGAACAATGCGAAGCCTGCGGCGTGCGCCGGCCACGGCGCGACCAGCGCGGCCTGCAGCAGCGCGCGGCGCGAGACGCGAAAGGCGGAGCCGTGGCTTGGCGACATGCGAGAATTCTGCATCACCCGGCGCCAGCCGCCATACGACGCAACGACAACGAGGCCGACATCCGATGGGATTCCTGACTGGCAAACGCATCCTGATCACCGGACTGCTGTCCAACCGCTCGATCGCCTACGGCATCGCCCAGGCGTGCAGGCGCGAAGGCGCCGAACTGGCGTTCACCTACGTCGGTGAACGCTTCGAGGAGCGCATCAAGGGCTTCGCCGCCGAGTTCGGCTCGACGCTGACCTTCCCGTGCGACGTCGGCGACGACGCGCAGATCGACGCCCTGTTCGGCTCGCTGGCGCAGCACTGGCCGCAGCTCGACGGCCTGGTGCACTCGATCGGCTTCGCGCCGCGCGAGGCGATCGCCGGCGATTTCGTCGACGGCCTGTCGCGCGAGGGTTTCCGCATCGCGCACGACATTTCGGCCTATTCGTTCCCGGCGCTGGCCAAGGCCGCGCTGCCGCTGCTGCAGGCCAGCGTCGCCGCCGGCAGCATGCCGTCGTTGCTGACCATGACCTATCTGGGCGCCGAGCGCGTGGTGCCCAACTACAACACCATGGGCGTGGCCAAGGCCGCGCTGGAAGCCAGCGTGCGCTACCTGGCCGAGTCGCTGGGGCCGCGCGGCATGCGGGTCAACGGCGTCAGCGCCGGACCGATCAAGACGCTGGCGGCGTCGGGAATCGCCGATTTCGGCAAGATGCTCAAGTTCAACGAAGCCAGCACACCGCTGCGGCGCAACGTCACCATCGAGCAGGTCGGTGATGCCAGCGCGTTCCTGCTCTCCGACCTGGCCAGCGGCATCACCGCCGAAGTGCTGCACGTCGACAGCGGCATGCACGCGGTGGTCGGCGGACTGGCCTCCGCACTGTGACGCTGCACGCGCGTTCGCGCGCGTGCAGGTGTTGACAAGATCGAAGGACGGTATAGAATTTCAGTTTCCGCGGGAATAGCTCAGTTGGTAGAGCGCAACCTTGCCAAGGTTGAGGTCGCGAGTTCGAGACTCGTTTCCCGCTCCAGATCGAGCTTGGTCGTCGCTTCCAAACGGGCGACCAGGAAGCGAAAAAGGGAAGTCTCCACTTCCCTTTTTTTTCGGCGCCCGAACCGGGCCGAGCACGCCCGAAGCGTTGCTGCTATGGTTCGGTTCCGACGGCGCGGTAGCAAAGCGGCTATGCAGAGGACTGCAAATCCTTCCAGGTGGGTTCGACTCCCGCCCGCGCCTCCAGATTTCTCCCGACGGATTCCGCGGCGGCTGGCCGGCGTGCTGGCGGCGGTGACCGTCGCAACGGCGCTGGGCGGCTGCGGCGTGATCGCGCTGCCCTGCCGCGTCGCGTCTGCCGGACTGAAGGCGATTCCGGTCGTCGGCCATGTCGCGGCGGTGCCGACCGACGTCTGCGCCAAGGTGATCGACCCCTGACAGCGGCGCGCCAGCGGCTTCACGATGCGCTGCTAGCATGGCGCGTCGGCTTGCCCGGATGGCGGAATCGGTAGACGCAGCGGACTTAAAATCCGCCGGCCGCAAGGCCTTACGGGTTCGAGTCCCGTTCCGGGTACCACAATAAATTCAATGGGTTGCGCCATGCTTGGGTCCCTTGCGCGGCGCACCAAATCGACGCCGTGTCATGGCAGTGGAAGGGTTCGACGGCAATGGCCGCTCGATCCAGCCTCCCGCGCTCGAAGCAAGGCCGGGCGACGACGCTCTCGGTCGTGCCCATGCGCTGCGCGACGTCGGCCTGCGACAAACCCGGGCGTGCACGAGCCGCGACCAGTTCGTGCGCGATCGCGCGGCGACGCGTGATCCGCCGCTGTTTCCGGCGCACAGCAGGCGTCGAAAGCCGTGCAGGATCAATTCAGCCGCCCGTCAATACGCCATAATGGCCAGCATTTTCTTGAAACGGACGGCGTCTACTCTGGAGCAGCCCAGAATGTTCACCAGAATCATCGATTTCGTGCGATACCAAAACCACCAGATCGAGCTGCAGATCGAGCGCGATTCCAGCGGCGCGATCACCTGTGCATTTCTGGCCCCAGGCTTCGACCGCCTCGCGGCGGTCGATGGGCTCGGGCCGTTCGACACGCCGGAACAGGCACTGGCCGCAGTCCGAGAGTGGGTCTGGGACTGGGCTGAGAAGCATTACGGCTGATTTCCGACGTCACTCCCGGGCATTGCGCGAATGATGCGCGCCGCCAACGCGGCATCGAAGGTCTTGATGTGCTGCAGCAGGTAGTCGCGCAGCACGGCAAGCGCCAACAGCGAATCCGACGCCGCCG
>JAJZEB010000061.1 GCA_021805805.1 Pseudomonadota bacterium
TCTTGAAGTGCTCGGCGTTGAGATCATCGATCGCCATGCGCACGCCGTTGGTGTTGTCCTGGCCAAACGACGCTTGCGGGCCCGACATCGGCGCCGCACTGCCGATGGTCACGGACATCGGTGCTGCCGCATAAGCGGTGCCGATGGCCAGCGACAGGCCAAGCAGGGCATATTTCAGTTTCATGAATGAGCCTCCAAAAGGATTGAAAAGTTGGCTTCAATAGCGCAATCCAAACTACGTTCGCAATAGTAGGCGAAAAAACGCTGCCGCAACATCCGTTTCATTCCGGGTTCCGCGGCGCGCGTTGCAGTGCGGCGCAGCGCGCGCAGAATCGTGAGGCCGATGACGACGCTCAGTCGACCTCGCGAACCGAGATGGTCTTTTTCACGCCGTCGGAGAAGCTCGAAAGCGTGATCGTCGGCCGAAGCAAGTTTCCCTTCGCGTCGAAGCGGATCCCGCGCCGCGTGACGCCGTCGGCCCTGATGTCGCGCACCGCCGCCAGATAGCGCTTCGGATCGCTTGATCCGGCCTTGACCATCGCCTGCGCCAGCACCAGGGTCGCGTCGTAGACGTAGGGTGAGAAAATCTGGTACGCGTCGGCGCCGAAGGCACGGTCATAGGCGCCCTTCCAGGCCACGCCGCCGGGCATGCTGTGCAGCGGCGCGCCGCCTTCGGCGCACAGCGCGCGCTTGACCGCGTCGCCGGCCAGCGTGGCCAGAGTCGGCACGCAGATCGCGTCCCCGCCAAGCAGTTTCGCGTCGACTCCCAGGTGCGCGATCTGGCGCAGCATCGGACCCGCTTGCGTGTACACGCCGCCGTAGAAGATCACGTCGGGGTGCAGGCCGCGGATGCGCGTCAGGATCGCGGTGAAATCGATCGCCTTGTCGTGCGTGTATTCGCGCGCGACGATGCGCATCCCGCGCGCTCGCGCCTCGCGGGCGAAGACGTCGGCCAGACCCTGGCCGTACGCCGTGCGGTCGTCGATCACCGCCACGGTGCGCGCGTGCAGCGCATCATTTGCGTACGCGGCGAGTCCGGCGCCCAGCGCGTCGTCGTTGGCGATGATGCGGAAAAAGGTCGCGAACCCCTGCTGCGCCAGTTTCGGGTCGGTCGACGCCCCGGTGATCGCCGGGATCCCGGCGCGCGCATAGATGCGCGAAGCCGGGAAGGTGCAGCCGGAGTTCAGGTGGCCGACGACGCCATTGACGCGACGGTCGACAAAACGCTGCGCCACCAACGTGGCCTGCTTCGGATCGGCCTGGTCGTCCTGGGCGTCGACCACCCAGCGCACCGGCAACCCGCCGATGCGCAGCTGGCGACGTTCGAGCTCGCGCACCGCAAGGCGCACGCCGTTGACCGCGTCCTGGCCGATCGCGGCCTGCGGCCCCGACAGCGGACCGGCCACGCCGATGGTCACGGTCAACGGTTCGGCGGCTCCGGCCGCGCGCAACAGGCACAGGCATACGAAGCCTGCGGCTGGGGCCATCCATTTGCATTTCATGGGCATCTCCAAAGGCAGATCACCGTTGGAGCGCAAACGCGGCGCGGCAGTTCTGCGCCACACCATGAAAAATCTGCGACGCGTTGCTATTCAGCTACCGGACAAAGCCTCGGCCAGTGCTGCCTGCGTGATTTCACTGAGGGCCGACTGCAGTTCTTCTGCAAGCTCGCGCGCCAGCGAATCCAGGCGAGGCGCCAGCAAGGCGCGCATGCGCCACTGCAGTTCGGCCTCCAGACGGCTTTCCAGCGCAGCGCGCAACCGCGCCTGCAACTCGGCCGGCGCACAGTCGCCGGGCGGCGCGACCTGAGGCTGCGGCGCCGCCTCGTCGATGATCTGGTTGAGGACCGGAAGGCGAGTCGGGTCGGGTCGCGTCATGGCGTCAGCTCCACTGTGGTCGGTTCGCAACCGGCTTCCCGGTAGGCGCGGAAGCGCTGCCGCGCAGCCGCTTTCGACGCCGCGTCGGCGCCGACGATCTCGATCACCCTTGGCCAATCCTGCCAGTCCGGCAGCTGGGCCTCGGCGAGGTTGATCAGGCAGTCGCGCGCGTGCGCCGCACGCGGTGCGTCGCCCGTGCTGAGCACCACCGCGCTGCGCGCTTCGGTGGGATCTCCCGCACGGCAATGCGCGATGAAATCCAGCGACGAAAAAGTCCACAACCGCGCATCCAATGCATCGAGTTGCCGGGAATCGACGCGCACGAGCAGGCGCGCGCCCTTGGCCACGGCGCTGCGCAGCAACCCGCAGGCATAGCCCAGCGGGTCCTCGGCACCGACGCGGAATTCGACCCGGTTCATGGCCCCCATCGCGGCACCGCTCATCGAACCGGCGGCGCCTGCTGCGCGAGCAGGTACTGCACCAGCAGCGCCACCGGGCGGCCCGTGGCACCCTTGTCGGCACCGCTCTTCCATGCCGTGCCGGCGATGTCCAGGTGCGCCCAGCGATACGCCTTGGTGAATCGCTGCAGAAAACATGCCGCGGTCACGCTGCCCGCAGCGCGCCCGGCGATGTTGGCGACGTCCGCGAACGCACTCTTGAGCCCGTCCGCGTAGGCGTCGTCCAGCGGCATGCGCCAGCAGGTGTCCTGGGCCGCACGACCGGCGCCCAGCAGACTCTCGGCCAGCGCTTCGTCGGGACTGAACAGGCCGCTGTGCACCTGGCCCAGCGCGATCACGCAAGCTCCGGTCAGGGTCGCGATGTCGATCACGCTGGCCGGCTTGAAGCGCTCGGCATAGGTCAACGCATCGCTGAGGATCAAGCGCCCTTCTGCGTCGGTGTTCAGGATCTCGATCGTCTGCCCCGACATGCCGGTGACGACGTCGCCGGGCTTGACCGCGCCGCCGTCCGGCATGTTCTCGGTGGCCGGGATCAGGCCCACCAGGTTCAGCCGCGGCTGCAGCCGCGCGACGGCTTCGAAACTGCCGAGCACCGACGCCGCTCCGGACATGTCGAACTTCATTTCGTCCATTTCGGCACCGGGCTTCAGCGAGATGCCGCCGCTGTCGAAAGTCACGCCCTTGCCGACCAGCACGTGCGGGGCGTCGCGACGCCCCGCACCCTGATAGCGCAGAACGATGAAGCGCGGCGGCTGCGCCGAGCCCTGCGCCACCGCCAGCAGCGCGCCCATGCCCAGGCGCTGCATGTCGTCGCGCCCGAGCACCTCGACCTTCACTGCGTGGCGCTTGCCCAGGTCCTGTGCGATGCGCGCCAGCCGCGTCGGCGTGCAATGGTTGCCCGGCAGGTTCGCCGTGTCGCGGGCCAGCGCAACGCCTGCGGCGATGGCCTCGGCGCGTTCCAGCGCGGCCTTCAGCGCTGCTTGGGAACGTCGCGCCAGCAATTGCACCGACGCCACCTTGTAGGCATCCTTCGCGTCGGCCGCACGCGTCGCCGTGTACCGGTAGGCAGCTGCGCCGAAGGCGCGCGGCGCCAGCTCGGCCAGGCTGGCCTCGCCGTCTGCGGCAAGCAGATGGATCTGCTCGGCGCCGAGCCCTTTCAGCGCCGCGGCTGCCGCGCCGGCCGCCTTCAGCCACGCCCCCGCGCCCACCGGCGCCGGCCCCAGCCCGACCAGCACCAGGCGCCGCGCAGCCAGACCGGCTGGGCGCTGGCGCACATAGCTGCTGCCCAGCGCGCCGTTGAAATCCCCGTCGTGCACGGCCTCGGCGGCGATGGCGTCGACAGCCGACGCCTCGACCAACCCGCAGGCGCTGCCGGGCTGGTGCACGAACACGATCAGCGCGTCGCTGCGCAACGCGGCCAAGGTTTTCAAAGGCGCTATGCTAAATTTCATGGGGGCTCCAGATATCGTCTCCCATTATTCCACCGCGTCCATTGCGCTGCCGAAACGCCTGCGCATCCAGCGCGCGAACCTGCCGTTTTACCCATGCTGCTGGACCGCTCGCTGCGCCGTGAAATGGCACGCCAATTCGGCGCCAGCTTCACCGTGCTGTTTTCCGTCGTGCTGACGCTGATGCTGTTGCGCGTGCTCGGCCAGGCCTCGGACGGAAGCGTCGATCCGCAAGACCTGTTCGTCCTGATCGGATTGGCCTGCCTGAGCTACCTGCAGTTCATCCTCGGTCTGGCATTGTTCCTGGCCGTGCTGATGACCTACGCACGCATGCATCGCGACTCCGAAATGGCGATCTGGGGCGCGGCGGGCGTGTCGCCGCTGCGCTTTTTCGTCATCGCGCTGCGCTTCGCTTATCCGGTGTTGGTCGCCGTGACGCTGCTGACCCTGCTGGTCTGGCCGTGGGCCAACCGACAGAACGCGGCACTGCGCGACCGCTTCGAGCAGCGCTCGGACCTGTCGCGCGCAGCCCCCGGCCAGTTCCGCCAATCGGCTTCGGGACGCCGCGTCTTTTTCATCGGCCGCGGAGCCGACGCGCAGGGCCTGGCCCGCGACGTGTTCGTGCGCGACGTCTCCGACGGCCGCGAAACGGTGACCCTTGCGCGCGCAGCCAGTCTGCAGAACCTCGACGGCGCGCGCTACCTGATGCTGTCCGACGGAACGCGCTACACCCATACCATCGGCCAGGCCAACTACCAGATCACCGGTTTCAAGCAAATGGGTGTGCGGCTGTCGGCGATCACAGCACCGCCCGCGGCTGCGCTGCCCGCCGCGGTGCGGCTGGCGCACACGCCAAGCCGCGAGATCTCGAGCCTGATGCTGGCGCTGTCGGCCGTGCCGAGCTGGCGCGGCGAACTGTCATGGCGCATCGGCGTTCCGCTGTCGACGCTGGTGCTGGTGCTGATGGCGGTACCGCTGGCGGCCAGCAATCCGCGCGCCGGGCGCGCGGTGCAGCTGGTGGTCGCGCTTCTGGTGTACTTGACCTACCTGAACTTTCTCAATGCCACCCAGCACTGGATCGACGTCGGGCGAATCGGCCTGGCCGGCGGCCTGCTGTGGCTGCACGGCAGCGCCGCCGTGGTGCTGCTCGGCGCGATGCTGATCAAGGGCATGTTGAGCTGGCCGCGCGGTTGAACCCCCGATGCGTACGCTTCGCCGCTACCTCTACGTGCAGATCGCCGCCACCAGCGGGCTGGTGCTGCTGCTGTTCCTCGGCCTGCTGTTCTTCCTCGACGTGGTCAACGGCCTCAGCGGCAACGCGTCCTTCGGCACCGTGCTGCTGCGCGTGGCGCTGCAACTGCCCGCGCGCGCCTATGAAGTGCTGCCGATCGCCACGCTGACCGGGAGCGTCTACGTGCTCGCCGGCCTGGCCGCGTCGTCCGAGTTCACCGTCATGCGCATGTCGGGTCTGAGCCCGCAGCGCGCGCTGCGCCAGTTGCTCGGGCTCGGCGTGGTGTTCGCGCTGCTGGTGCTCGCGCTGGGCGAATTCGGTGCGCCCGCGGCGTCGCGCCTGGCCGCGACGCTCCAGGCACGCGCCCGCGGCGGCCAGTTCGACACGTCGCTGCGCTCAGGAGTCTGGCTGCGCAACCACGACGCGCACGGCGACCAGATCATCAACGTCGGCAGCGTCGACGCCGGCGGCGAGCTGCATGGAGTCCACATCTACGTGCTCGGCGACGCCGCGCAACTGCTGCGCGTGGTCAGCGCCGCGCGCGCGCGCTACGCCGGCCACGGCGTCTGGCTTTTGCGCGATGCGACCAGCGTGCAACTGCCGGGCCCCGGCCAGCCGGCCGACGCCTTGCGCCGGCAACAGCTCGCGCAGCTGGACTGGCCGACATCGTTGACGCCGGGCATGCTCGACGTGCTGTTGCTCGACCCGCTGCACATGCCCGTCGTCGATCTGTGGCGCTACGTGCAGCACCTGCGCGCCAACGGGCAATCGGCGCAACGCGACGAAATCGAACTCTGGCGCAAGCTGCTGTACCCCTTGAGCGCGATCGTCATGATGCTGCTGGCACTGCCTTTCGCGTACCTGCACACACGCGGCGGACAAGTCAGCTGGAAGGTCTTCGGCGGCATCATGCTGGGAATCAGCTTTCTGCTGGTCAATACCCTGGCCTCGCGCGTCGGGCTGCTGGCGAGCTGGCCGACCTGGCTGGCAGCAGCGCTGCCCTACGCGCTGTACGCGTCGGGAGCACTCGGATTCTTCCTCTGGCGGGTGCGCTACCGTTGAGACGATCGGCGAGACGACGATGAACCTGCACCAGTTCCGCTTCCTGCAAGAAGCCGTGCGCCGCAACTTCAACCTGACCGATGCGGCACGCGCGCTGTTCACGTCGCAGCCCGGAGTGTCCAAGGCGATCATCGAGCTCGAGGACGAACTCGGGGTCGAGATCTTCAGCCGCCATGGAAAGCGCATCCGCAAGCTCACCGCGCCAGGCGAGGAGGTGCTGCGCAGCGTCGAGGTCATCCTGCGCGAGGTCAACAACCTCAAGCGCATCGGGCAGAACTACGCCGCCCAGGACAGCGGGCAGCTGACCATCGCGGCCACGCACACCCAGGCCCGCTATCGGCTGCCGCAGGTGATCGCCGAATTCCGCCGCCGCTTCCCGCGCGTGCAGGTGCACCTGTCCCAGGGAAGCCCGGAACAGGTCGCCGCCGCGGTGCTCGAGGAGCGGGCCGACCTCGCGCTGGCCACCGAGAGCCTGGCCGAGCACGCCGGCCTGGTCACGCTGCCGTGCTACGAATGGCAGCATCTGGCGGTGATGCCGCTCGAGCATCCGCTGGGCCTGCTGCCCGACATCACGCTCGACGATCTGGCACGCTGGCCTCTGGTGACCTACGGCAGCGGCTTCGCCGGCCGCCGGCGCATCGACCAGGCGTTCGCGCTGCACGGCCTCAAGCCCGACATCGTCCTCGAGGCGATCGACTCGGACGTGCTGAAAACCTACGTCGAACTCGATATGGGCGTCGGCCTGATCGCCGAGATGGCATTCAACGCCGAGCGCGACACCACATTGCGCGCGCGCCCGCTGGGCCACCTCTTCGGCCACAACCTGACCCGGGTCGCATTCAAGCAGGGTGTCTACCAGCGCGCTTTCGTCTTCGTCCTCACAGAACTGCTCGCGCCCAGGCTTTCGCGCCGGCTGATCGAGCCGGTGCTGCGCGGCGAAGCCGATGCCGATTTCTCGATCTGACACCGCCCGCCATGCCCGAGCCCCCGTTCACGCCACTGCAGCGGCCAGCGCCGCCGAGCCGACTTCCTGCCGTCGGCACCACGATCTTCACGGTGATGTCGGCACTCGCCCAGCGCTGCGGCGCGATCAATCTGGGCCAGGGCTTTCCGGACTTCGACCCCGACCCGGCGCTGCTCGAGGCGGTGACACGCGCCATGCGCGATGGACACAACCAGTACCCGCCGATGGCCGGCGTGCCCGCGCTGCGCGAAGCGCTCAGCGACAAGATCGCCGCACTGTACGGATGCCGCTACGACCCTGGAGAAGAGATCACGGTCACCGCCGGAGCCACCCAGGCGCTGCTCACGGCGCTGCTGGCAGTGGTGCGCCCCGGCGACGAGGTCATCGTCCTGACCCCGGCTTACGACGCATACGCACCGGCCGTGGCGCTGGCCGGGGGCACGCTGCGCGAAGTGCCGCTGAACGCCGAGCTGGGCCCCGATCTCGACGCCATCGCCGAAGCGCTGGGGCCGCGCACCCGCGCTCTGATCGTCAATACTCCGCACAATCCAGGTGGCCGGATCTGGCGTGCCGCCGAAATGCAGCGTCTGGCAGCAATGCTCGAACCCACCGACGTGGTGCTGATTGCCGACGAGGTCTACGAGCACATGGTCTACGACGGTCAGCACCATTGCAGCGCAGCGGCCGAGCCGCGACTGGCGTCGCGCAGCTTCGTCATTTCGAGCTTCGGCAAGACGTACCACGTCACCGGCTGGAAAGTCGGCTCGGTGGCCGCTCCGGCAACGCTGATGCGTGAATTCCGCAAGGTGCACCAGTTCAATGTGTTCACCGTCAACACACCGATGCAATACGCGCTGGCCGCATACCTGCGCGCCGCGCCGCAAGCCCATCACGACCTGGCCGCGTTCTACCAGGCACGCCGCGACCGCTTCCGCGCCGGGCTGGAAGGTTCCCGGCTGCGACTGCTGGCCTGCGAGGGTACTTATTTCCAGTGCGTCGACTACCGCGACGTACGCGATCTCGGCGAGACCGAATTCTGCGAATGGCTGACGCGCGAAATCGGCGTGGCGGCGATTCCGCTGGGCGCCTTCGAGTCGCGCCCCGACCGCAGCCGCCGGATTGCTCGCCTGTGCTTCGCCAAGCGCGAATCCACACTCGACGAGGCGCTGCGCCGGCTGGCAACGGTGTGAGTGAATGTCCCGGCCGGGCCGGGCTACGCCCTGCCCCTCGCGCCGGCAGCCGATGTCGAAGTCCGCTCAGCCGCCCGAGCCGCCCGAGCCGCCCGACGAGCCGCCGACGCGAGGCGGCTCCAGCGTGAAATCCAGCGCCGGCAAAACGCCGGGCGCGGCATTGCCGCCTTGCGCATCGGCCGGCGCCCGCTGCGCGCTGCGGAGATCGAGTGGGAAATCGAGATCGCCCGGGCCGCCTGCGGCGTGATGCTGCGCGCGCGCCACCGCAGCGACGAGGGCTGACTCCTGCGGATTGCGGCTGAGGTCGCGCGCGATCGCATACAGGTCGAGCAAGTCCCGATACGCGGGAAGATCGAAACCGACGCGCGGCTTGTTCGGATCATCGAGCAGCATGCGCTCGATCACCGTGACCATCGCCGGCATGTCCCAGGTCTCGCAGATCAAGGCGATGGCGCGCGGATACGACTCCAGATCGCGCGGCTCGGCCTCCGGAGCCTCGTCCCAGCCCGGAATGCGCACATTGAAACGATGCGCGAACTGTTCGAGCAGTGCCTCGTAGTCGGCCTGGCGCGCGGTCTGCCGGTAAAGATCGAACAGGTACAGATACGGCAGCGCGAGCAATCCGCCGCTGTGCTCGAGAAGCGCCTTGCGCATGACCTCGATCGCCTGCTCGAGATTGCCGATACCGATGAAGAAATCGGCCAGATGGCCAATGTCCATCATTTCATCGACCTGGACTTGCTCGTGCCCCGACAGCGGGCGCGAAAAGACTTCCTTGTCCAGGCTCAGGTTCTGCCCCCATTCAGGCGGTTGCGGTTGCGGTTGCGCTTGCGCTTGCGTTTGCGCTTGCGGCTCCGTTTGCGGTTGCGCTTGCGCTTGCGGTTGCGGATCGGTCACAGCCGCTTGCGGCTCGGTCGTCGGCGCACGCGTGCCCATGGCCTTCGGCTCCGCCCGCGGCGCCGTCGCGCGCGCACGTCGCGACGCCGCCTTGGCGTCGACTTCGTCGGCGTACCACGCCTGCGTGGCCGACTCCCTGCCGCGCCACAGCCACGCGCTCAGCAAGGCGAGCAGCAGTGCGAGCAATGCTGGCAGATAGACCCAGGCCGGCGCGTAGCGTCGGTCGCGTTCGGCGCGCGCTTGCGCCAGTTCGCGTTGCGCCTGCGCAAGAACCCGCGACTGCCGCGCCTGCCAGGCGTCGAGCGTGCCGATCTGCGCCTGCAGCGCGGCAAGCTGGCGGCCCAGCGCCGCCACGCTCGGCACGCTGGCGGCGGGCGCGCTCGGCACGCTGGCGGCGGACGCGCTCGGTGCGCTGGCGGTGGCTGCCGCCACTCCGGCGGACGCCGGCCGCGGCGTCAATGTCGCGCTGAAACGCAGATGCGGTGTCCCGATCAATTCCGCCGAAAGCCAATCGAGCTTCAGCGCGGCGTGCCGGACCACCGGACGCTGCGCCGCGGCCCGGATCGCGCGATTCCTTTCGGCGCGCTGCGCTTGCGCGCGCTGCAGCCGCTGCTCGCGAAGCCGCTGCTCGCGCAATCGATACGCACGCAATCGCTGCTCGCGCAATCGGTACGCACGCAATCGCTGCGCGCGCAGCTGGCGCGCGCGCGCCAGAGCTGCATGCCTCGCCTGATCGAGCTGCGCATCGGCTGCCGGCTGCTGCTGCGACGGCGCAACCGCGGCAGGCCCCGAAGCTTGAGGCAGGTCGATCACCGGCGCGGTCTGTCCAGGCTGCAAGGGCTGCTCTGGGGTCGGTGGGTTGACCAGCAGCGTGTATTGCCGGCTGCGCTGATATTGGCAGGTCAGCTTCACGTTCACCGTCGCGAACGGCTCCAGCAAGGGCGTCGTCGTCGTGATCGACACTTCCTGCACCCCGCCGGACGGCGCCGCAAGACCGACCCGGACCTGATCCGCAGGGACCGGCGAATCGCCCTGCTGCAGCTGCACCTGCAGACAACGGGTCGACAACGGTTCGCTACCGTCCAGACGCACCGGAACATGCATGTGCAAACGCGCACCGAGCACCGCGTTCGACTGCGCATCGCCGAGCATCAGCGCGTGCGCGCACGGCGCCGCCGACAGCAGCAGAGCCGCGAACAACGCGTGCAGCCGCGCACGGCGGCGCACGTTGGTCGCGGAAAAGGCCATCGGCTGGGGCATGGATTGCGGCGGTACTCGGCGTGTAAACGTCTCGGTCAGAACCGAAATTTATCAGCGAAAATCATACGCATGTGCAGAATCGCACCTATCGCCGTCGATTTGGCCATGGATTTTGCAAAAATGCCAATCGTCCGCGCCGACGTTCGGCGCACCGATACGCCGCCCACGACAGCACGGAGACTTCACGATGAAATTCGTCCGCTACGGACCTCCCGGCCGCGAGCAGCCGGGATTGATCGATTCCGATGGCCGACTGCGCAGCCTGCGCGGCGTGGTCGACGACATCGGCCCGCAGACCTACGGCACGGCCGGCAGGCGCGCGCTGCGCCGCCTCGACGTCACTGCGCTGCCGCTGGTGCGCGGCCGGCCGCGCCTGGGCGTACCGTTCGCAGGCATCGGCAAGTTCATCGGCATCGGCCTGAACTACCGCGACCACGCCGCCGAAGCAGGCTTGCCGGTGCCCGACGAGCCGGTCGTGTTCAACAAATGGACGACGTGCCTGAGCGGCCCCTTCGACCCCGTGGCGCAGCCGCCGCATTCGACGCGCATGGACTGGGAGGTCGAGCTCGGCGTGGTCATCGGCCAGGCCGCACGCTACGTCAGCGTGTCCGACGCGCTGCTCCACGTCGCCGGCTATTGCACGGTCAACGATCTGTCGGAGCGGCAGTTCCAGTTCGAGCGCGGCCCGCAGTGGGACAAATCCAAGGGGCTCGACGGCTTCGGCCCGGTCGGCCCCTGGCTGGTCACCGCCGACGACATCCCGGACCCGCAGGCGCTCGACCTGCGCCTGGAGCTGAACGGCGAACGCATGCAGACGGGCAATACCTGCAACATGGTCTTCAGCGTGGCGCAGATCGTCAGCTACCTGAGCCATTTCATGACCCTGCTGCCCGGCGACCTGATCGCCACCGGCACGCCGCCTGGGGTTGGAATGGCACGGCAGCGTTTTCTGCGCCCGGGCGACGTGGTCGAGCTCGAAGTGCAGGGCCTGGGATTGCAGCGCCAGGAAATCGTCGCTGCCGGCGACCGCGTCGCCGACGACGCACGCGACCTGCTCCGGCTGCGCTGAAAGGCCCCCACCGGCGGTGCGGGGCGTGGCCTTGGTAGGCTACGGGGTTGCCGACTTCCCCGATCGCCCCGCCCCCATGCGCCATGAATACGCCGACGCCGACCAGCTGCTGCGGCATGTCTGGGGCTACCCGGAGTTCCGCGGCCAGCAGCGCGCGGTCGTCGAGCATGTCGTCGGCGGCGGCGACGCGCTGGTGCTGATGCCCACCGGGGGCGGCAAGTCGCTGTGCTACCAGATTCCGGCGCTGCTTCGGGACGGCTTGGCCATCGTCGTCTCGCCGCTGATCGCACTGATGCAGGATCAGGTCGCCGCGTTGCGCGAACTCGGCCTGCGCGCAGCATTCCTGAACTCGACGCTCGACGCCGACAGCGCACGCCAGGTGCAGGCTCAGGCGCGGCGCGGCGAACTCGATCTGCTGTACATGGCGCCCGAGCGCCTGCTCAGCGACTCGGGGCTGCGTCTGCTCGAGCAGTGCCGCATCGCGCTGTTCGCGATCGACGAAGCGCACTGCGTGTCGCAGTGGGGCCACGACTTTCGCCCCGAGTATGGCCAGCTTTCGCTGCTGCGCGAGCGCTGGCCCGCGGTTCCTCGTGTCGCGCTGACGGCGACCGCCGACGTCCCCACGCGCGACGAAATCGCGCAGCGGCTTTTGCTGCAGCCGCGCGCCTTCGTCTCCAGTTTCGATCGCCCGAACATCCGCTACCGCATTGTCGAAAAGCGCGACGCTCGCTCGCAGCTGCTGCAGTTCATCCGCGACGAACACGCCGGCGACTGCGGCGTGGTCTATGCGCTGTCGCGCAGCAGCGTCGAGGACATCGCGCGCCAGCTCGCCGCGCACGGCATCGACTCCCTGCCCTACCACGCCGGCATGCCCGCGGCCACGCGCGCTGCGCACCTGCGACGCTTCCTCGACGACGACGGCGTGGTCATGGTCGCGACCATCGCGTTCGGCATGGGAATCGACAAACCCGATGTGCGTTTCGTCGCCCATGTCGACATGCCGCGCTCGATCGAGGGGTATTTCCAGGAAACCGGGCGCGCCGGACGCGACGGCGCTCCGGCGCAGGCCTGGATGGCCTACGGCCTGGCCGACGTGGTGCAGCAGCGCCGGCTGATCGAGCTGTCCGAGGCCGACGAGAGCTACAAGCGGCTGGCCGGATCCAAGCTCGACGCCATGCTGGCGCTGGCCGAGGCCGCCGACTGCCGCCGGGTGCGGCTGCTGGCGTACTTCGGTGAAGCCGCCGAACCGTGCGGCAATTGCGACAACTGCATGCAGCCGCCCGAAATGGTCGACGCCACCGAGGCTGCGCAAAAGCTGCTGTCGACCGTGTATCGCTGCCGTCAAGCCAGCGGCTTCAGCTTCGCCGCCACCCATGTCATCGACGTGCTGCGCGGAAAGACCACCGACAAGGTGCTGCGCTTCGGACACGAACGGGTGTCGACCTTCGGCATCGGCACCGATCTGGGCGAACAGGACTGGCGCTCGCTGCTGCGTCAGCTCGCCGCGCAGCACCTGATCGAAGTCGACGCGGCGCACTTCAACGTGCTGCACCTGACCGACGGCAGCCGCGACATCCTGCGCGGCACGCGACGCATCGCCGTCAAGCGCAGCGACCCGCGCTCGGCGCGACGCCGGCGTGCTCCGGCCGGTGCCGCCGCAGCCACACCACTGGACGCGGATGCGCAGGCGCTATTCGAGGACCTGCGCAACTGGCGCGGCGAAACCGCGCGCGCGCATGCGGTGCCGGCGTATGTCGTCTTCCCCGATGCGACGCTGCTGGCCATCGCGCGCGCGCGCCCAGGCGACCTCGACACCCTGCGCGGCATTTCGGGCGTCGGCGACAAAAAGCTCGAGCGCTACGGCCAGGCACTGCTCGATCTGATCGCGCGCGCGTAAGCTTCCAAGGCCGTCAGCCCGCACGCAGCGCCGCGGCGATCCGCCGCAGCGCCTGCGCCAGCGCGCGGTCGAGCAGCTGCTGCGCGGCTGCCGCGTAATGCGCAGCATCGCCCACGGTCAGAGGCTGCCGCAATGCGCTGTGCCAGTGCGCGGCGATCGATCCGTCGCGCGCGCGCACGAGCTCGCAACGCAGGCCCAAGCGCACGATCCCCGGTGGGCGCGCGTAGTCGTGTTCCAGGCGCGTGAGCGTGCAGTGCAGCAACCACGGCGCCGGCGCCAACGCCGCGTCCTGCTCGACCGCGGCGACCCAGCGCTGCCGCGCCAGGGTATCGGCCAGCGCCGTGCGCACCAGCGCGGGCGCAGGCGCCAGCCAGCCGCTGTCGCGGTACGGGAGCAGTTGGCCGGGCTCCGGGCTGTACAACATCGCCTGGCTGTCCAGCCCGGGCGCGGCGTCGACCGGCAGCACGCTGATCACGCTGGGCGCGACGCCCGGATCGGGCTGCCGCAGCGCGCTGCCCTGCAGCCGGTAGCTGTGCGCGATGGCGCTGCGCCACTGCGGTTGCGCGCAGGCGCCGAGCAACAGACAGGCCACGACGATCGTCAGACGTTTCATGGCGACTCTCCGGGTCCGGGCGGCGGCTGCGGAGCGCCGTACAGCAGTTGGGCCGGATTGGCGCGCAGGCTGCGCACCAGCTCGGTCAGCTGGGCGCTGAGCTGATCGAGCCGATCGCCGAGGCGGTCGAGCCCGGGAAGTGTGCGCTGCTGCAGCTGCTGCAGCGTGCGCCCGCCGCTGCCGGCCAGCCGTGCGGCACTGTTGCCGGCGGAGTGCCAGCTGCCGGCGGCCGCATCGACCGCCTGCAGCGTGCGCTGCAGTGCACTGGCATCGACCGCGAGCTGCGTCAGCAGCTGCCTTGCCTGCACCGAAAGCTGTTCGCCGTGGGCACCGAGCACGGTGAGTTGCGCGCTGGCCGCGCGCAACTGCACCAGTGTCTGCGCCAGATCGTCGCGGTGTGCGGCCAACGTGCCGCTGAGCTGATCGAGGTGCTGCAAGGTGGCCGACAACGCGCGCACGTTGGCTGGACTGAGCAGCGCATCGAGGCGGGAGCTGATCCGGCTCAGCGTCACCGTCACGGTGTCGATCCCGCCTTCCAGGCGCGAAAACACCGACGGCGCATAAGGAATCACCGGATACGGCTCTCCGGGCCGCGCGCGCAACGGCGCTGCCGAGTGCCCGCCGCTGAGGTTGATCACCGAAAGCCCGGTCACGCCCTGCGGGCTGAGCTGCGCCACGGTGTCGGCGCGCACAGGAACGTCGCGCTCGATGTCGACCTCGATACGCACCAGCGCGGGGTCCTTCGGATCGATCATGATCGACGCCACGCGCCCGACCCGCACGCCGCGGTACAGCACGTCGCTGGACTGCTTCAGCCCGTTGACATTGTCGGTGGCGTAAATCAGGAACGGCGTCGTGTTGTCCCGCTGCCGGGCGTGGCCGAGCCACCACAACGCGCCAGCCAACGCGATTCCCAGCAGCACGACAAAGGCGCCGACCGCGGTGTAGTTGACCTTGGATTCCATCCGTGCACCCGGCGCGGACTGGAAATGCCCGCGATGCGCCTATTGTGCCCCAGGCCCTGCCGGGCGGCGCCGGGATCGCCGCGAAGTGTCAACCCTCGCTCAGCCGGCCTCGACCGCGTCGACCCCGCGCGCCAGCGCGGCGAGCTCGTCGATCGCGAACACGCGGCCGACTTCGAGCAACACGATGAACCCGTGCTCGCGCCTGGCCATGCCGCGGATGAACTGCGCACGCAATCCGCTGCCGAACGCCGGTGCCGGCTCGATCGCGTCGGCGGCGATGTCGAGCACCGCCTCGACCGCGTCGACCAGGATGCCCATCGGTTGTGCACCGTCTTCGCCGTCGACCTCGACGATGACCACGCAGGTCCGCGGCTTCAGCTCGGTGGCGCCGCGCCCGAGCCGGTGCGCGAGGTCGATCACCGGCACGACGCTGCCGCGCAGGTTGATCACGCCGTGGACGAAAGCCGGCATCAACGGAATTTCGGTCGGCCGCGTGTAACCGATGATTTCGCGAACGCGCAGGATTTCGATGCCGAAGACTTCACCTTGCAGCGAAAACGTCAGGTACTGCCCGTCGACAGCGGGCCGGTCGACGGCGCGCGCCACGGCATGCGAGGCGGGAACGATAGCGGGCTGCGTCATGGCAAGACTCTCCTGCGCGGTTGGTGTCAAAGGCATCGGATCAAGCCGCAGGCGCGGCCTTGATCTCGGATTGTGCAACCATTTCATGCAACCGGCGAGTCTGGTCGCTCATTTCGGACGCCGGTGCAGCCGCAACGCTCGATTGGCCACAGGCGGGCATCGGGTCGTTAAACTGGCGCTAAACGTTCCCCCGCCGATGCGCCTTGACCCAGTCCGCGTCGCATCGATGGGGATGCCGCTCGTCGGCGTTGCTCCACGGCTTGCAGGAGATCGCAAAGTGTTCCGCAAAATGCGCATCGGCGCGCGCTTGGGCATGACCATCGTCGGCGCCGCCGCGATCATCATCGTTCTGGGCCTGCTCACCTATCGTGGTATCGGCGCGATGAAGCACGCGACCGATCTGGCGACCCGTCGCGCCTGGCCGGCCGCGCACGCGATCTACCAAGCGGAGTCGCTCCTCGACCGCAGCGACGGCGAACTCAACCAGGCATTGACCGCGTCCGGCCAGAGCGCAGGCGGCGCCGCAGTCACGGCGCTGCATGCCGACCTCGATGCGATGCACGCAGCCCTGGCCACGCTTCCCGGGCTGGTGCACCAGCCGCAGGCGCGCGTGGCTGCCGAGCACGCGCAGCAACAGATGGACCAGCTGCGCTCGGGGATCAACGCGTGTCTGACCGCGCAGAGCAGCGGCGGCGATGCGTTCAGCACCCGTACCGCCCAGGTCACTCCGGCTGAAGCGGCGCTGCGCGCAACCCTCGGCGGCCTGCGCCACTCGATCGTGCGCGATTTCGACGCCGCGAGCAACCAGGCCGACGCGGCGTACACATCGACGCTGTTCAGCACCCTCGCAGCGTCGGTCGTCGGAATGCTGCTGGCCATCGTCATCGGGGTGGTGATCACCCGCTCGATCACCCAGCCGCTGGCAGGTGCGGTACGCGTGGCGCAGCGCGTTGCCGAAGGCGACCTGACGGTCTCGGTCGAAGACTCCTACGACGATGAAACGGGCCGGCTGCTGCAAGCGATGCGTGCGATGGTCGCTCGACTGGTCGAATCGCTGGTCCAGATCAGGACCTCGGTCGACGCCATTTTGCAGGCCTCGCAGCAAGTCGCAGGCGCATCGGGCCAACTCTCGCAAGGCGCGTCGCAGCAGGCCGCGGCGATCGAGCAGACTTCGGCCACCCTCGAACAATCGAGCGCTTCGGTCAAGGACAACGCCATGCGCGCGCAGCAAACGGCCAAGCTGGCGCAGCAGGCCGCAGCGCAGGCCGAACAGGGCGGCAAGGCCGTCGAGCAGACGGTGGCCGACATGCGGTCGATTGCCGAACGTGTCTCGGTGGTCGACGACATGGCCTACCAGACCAACATGCTGGCGCTGAACGCGGCCATCGAGGCGGCGCGCGCCGGCGAGCACGGCAAGGGCTTCGCGGTCGTCGCCGCCGAGGTGCGCAAACTGGCCGAGCGAGCCCAGGCCGCCGCACACGAAATCGGCGAACTGGCGAACGCGTCAGTGCGGCAAGCTGCCGAGACTGGGCAACTGCTGCACGACATGGTGCCGCGGATTACTGAAACCGCCGAACTGGTCGGCGGCATTCACAGTGCCAGCGACGAGCAAGCCACCGGGATCGAGCAGATCAACCAGGCTGTCGCGCATGTCAATTCAACCACCCAGCACAACGCCACGGCATCGCAGGAACTGGCCGGAACGGCCGAGAACATGAACCGACTGGCAGTTGCGCTGCAACGCATCGTCGAGCAGTTCCGCCTGGCCGAGCACGGCGGCGACGTCGCCGCGCAGCGGCAGCCGACGCGGCCGCCGGCGGCGCGGCCGCCGCTGCCCCCGACGGCTGCGCCGCGGCAGGCCGAACCGACCGTGGCGGCAGGCAGCGACTTCGTTCGCTTCTGAGTGCCCCCAGGGCCGGGCTGCGCCCGGCCCG
>JAJZEB010000001.1 GCA_021805805.1 Pseudomonadota bacterium
CTGCGCCAGCAGATCGACCGGGCCCAGCTGCAGTCCGGCGCGGCCGCGATCGCTTTGCGCCAGGAACAGCATGTCGGCGATCATCGCGCTGAGTCGCTCGAACTCCTCCAGGTTGGAGTACAGGACCTCACGGTACGCGGCGGCGTCGCGCGTCTGCGACAGCGCGACCTGGGTCTGCGTCGTCAGATTGGTGATCGGGGTGCGCAGTTCGTGCGCGATGTCGGCACTGACCTCGCGCAGTCGCTCGAAACTGGCCTCGATACGATCGAGCATGGCGTTGAACGCCTCGACGAGTTCCTGCAACTCGACCGGGACGCGCTGCGGATCCAGCCGGGTCGACAGCCGCTCGGCGCTGAGCGCGCGCATGCGCGCGCTGATCCGGCGCAGCGGGACGTGGCCCTGGCGCACCGCGAGTCCCGCGACGAGCACGGTGATCAGGCTGGCCACGAACGTTCCGCCCCAGAGCGCGTTCTGCAGCGCGTTCAGGTACTGCAGATGGAAGTCGACGTTCACGGCCAGCGCGACACTGCGCGTTGCGCTGCGGAAGACCGCGATCCGCCACGCGTGGCCGGATGCGGCCACGATGCGCAGCTCGTCCAGCTGCAGGTCGGCGGCCGGCGCGACGTGCTGCAGCAGCCGCTCGAGCTGCGGCGTGGTGTTGCGCGCCAGCACGCTTCCGCCGGCGCCGCGCACCAGGTAGGCGACAGTCCCGTTGCCGGCCATCGCCCGCTGCAGCCGTGCCGCCAGCGGCGGCACGGCACCCGGCCCGGAGCCC
This sequence comes from Pseudomonadota bacterium, assembly GCA_021805805.1. Classification (GTDB taxonomy): domain Bacteria; phylum Pseudomonadota; class Gammaproteobacteria; order Burkholderiales; family Burkholderiaceae_C; genus Thiomonas_A. The sequence continues at coordinate 776 of JAJZEB010000001.1, forward strand.
GGTTCCAGCGCGCCGTCGAGCGCGTGCCAGGCAGCGCGCATCTGCTGCAGGTCCATGCGCGCGAAATGCAGCTCGATCGATCGCTCCACGCTCCACGCGAACAGCAGGAACAGCAGCGAGGTCGCCAGCCCGACGAGCACCGTGACGCGCAGCGCCAGCGACTGCGGGCGCCGCCCGCCGGAGTCAGTCGCCATCCCCGGCGTCCAGCGTGTAGCCCATGCCGCGCACGGTACGGATCAGCTTGGGCTCGAACGCATCGTCGACCTTGGCGCGCAGTCGACGGATCGCGACGTCGATCACGTTGGTGTCGCTGTCGAAATTCATGTCCCAGACCTGCGAGGCGATCAGCGAACGCGGCAGCACTTCGCCGTGGCGGCGGACCAGCAGTTCGAGCAGCGCGAACTCCTTGCGGCTCAGATGGATGCGCTGTCCGGCGCGCGACGCGCGTTGACGCGGCACATCGAGCGTCAGATCGGCAACCTGCAGGATCTCGGGCGACGCGACGGCGCGACCGCGGCGCAGCAGCGTGCGCACGCGCGCCAGCAATTCGGTGAACGCGAACGGCTTGGTCAGGTAATCGTCGGCGCCGAGCTCCAGGCCCTTGACCCGATCCCCCACGCTGCCGCGCGCGGTCAGGAACAGCACCGGAACCTCGTGCGCGTTGTCGCGCAGCGCCCGCACGATGCGCCAGCCGTCGAAGTCGGGCAACATCACGTCGAGCACGATCAGATCGTAGTCGCCGGTCATCGCCAGGTGGTACCCATCCAGACCGTTGACGGCAAGATCGACATTGAAGCCGGCCTCGCTCAACCCCTGGCGCAGGTAGGCGCCGGTTTTCGGCTCGTCCTCGACGACCAGCAGTTTCATCGGCCCTCCTGCATCCTGCGTGCGCGACGCCGCGCCGTCACCTGCCCTGCGCGGTCGCCGGGGCCGACCGCTGCAGCGCCAGGATCAGGTCGGCCAGGCGTGCCGCCTGTGCCTGGCTGGCCAGGCCCGGCGGCATGCCGCCGACGCCCTGCGCGATGTCCGCGCTCAGCGCCGCACGCGCTCCGGGTCGACCCGCTGCGCGCTGCGCGATCAGTGCGAACAGCGGACCGTATCCGCCACGGTCGATGCCGTGGCACTCCAGGCACGGCAGCCCCTGGGCGTCGATGTAGTCGCGCAGCCGCGCAGCGCGTGGGTCGGACAGGCCGGCGTCGGCGCCCGCATCGGGAGTCGGCGTGCCGAGCCCCATCATGGCTCCCTGCATCATGCTGCCTTGCATCATGCCGGGGCCGAACGCGGCTGCCGAACCGATTCCGGCAACGACCAGGGCGCACGCGCAAAGCAGCGCCCGAAGCTGCCGTCTCGACGGCGTGCACGGTGATTTCGTCATCATGATGTCGTGCTCCAGTCTACGGCGGCGGCGCGCCACCGGCATCACCAACCGCCGGCACCCGCCATGCGTCCCAGCTGCCGGCGCTGCGCGTCGCTCAGCACCGCCAGCATTCTCTTGCGTGCGTCCAGGCGATTGCGCAACATCGCAAGCCGGATGTCAGCCATGGCAGTGGCGACCTTCATCGTCGCGTCGACGTCGATCGACGTTCCATCCGTCGTGCGCCAAAGATCGAGCATATGCGTGTGCATGCGCTCGATCAGCGTCCATTGCCGTTTGAACTGTGCCTGCATGATGGAGTCGATCTTGCGGCGCTGCGCAGCGCTGAGGTCGAGCGCGGCGAGCGATCCGAAGCGTTGCCAGCCGGGACCCGTCATCGAAGCGCCAGCGCCCCAGCCCGCGCCGCCCATCATCCAGGGTCCCATTGCGCCGTAGCCGCCCATCATCCAGGGCCCCATGCCACTGTAGCCGCCCATCATCGATGGCCCCATTGCGCCGTAGCCTCCGGCCATCCAGGAGCCCATGCCTGCGTGCCCATCCCAGCAGCCGTAGCCACCGTAGCCACCGTAGCCGCCGTGCACCGCGCCGTGCGCGCCGGGGCCGCCCGCCACCGGGCCGGACCAGCCTGGGGCGCCACGCGCAGCGCGCGCCCCAGGGCCGTATCCGCCTCCCATCATCGCGGGACCGTAGGCGCCGCCCATCATCCCCGGACCATACCCATACCCGCCCGGCACCTGCCCAGGGCTCGGCGTCACGCCCGGGGACGGCGCGCTGGCCGCGGCCGGCGTTTGCGCCCAAGCCACTGCACCCGCGCCGAACGCGATGGTCGCGGCCGCGACGGCCGCGCGAAGGATCTGTCTGTTCATGTCAACTCCCCTATCGAAAAGCGAACAAGCAACGCGGTGCGCAACCGATCAGCACCCGACCGCAAGGCCGGTCATTGCTCGATCTCGGCCCGCTTGCGCTGGTATTCCTCGGCGTCGATCTCTCCGCGCGCATAACGCTCATCCAGAATTTCCCGCGCCCGCGGCTTGCGCGTCAGGTTGTGCCGACGATCGTCGTGCACCTGCCTGAATGCACCGAAAACCAGGAACACGACGACGACGACGAGGAGGATCATGAAAATCATGCCGAAGCCGCCTCCCATGCCAAAACCGTAACCGTACCCAGGACCCCACATCATTGCCGTTCTCCCGAAAACGTCTGGCCCGCGCCGCGTCATCGCTGCGCCCGGCTTGCGCACAGCGCCGACTCAGCGCCCGTTGCCTGTACTCTAGGCTGGCCCCGCTTGCCGCCAAATGACCGCTGGATGACATCGATGTCATCCATACGCATGACCCCATGGGGAACGATCGAGGCGATGTCGGCGAATTTGCGCGGCGTTAGGGAACCCCGTGCAAAACCCTGCGCTGGAGCAAGCTCAACCCTGGTCAGGCGCGGCCGACCCGCGGCACAATGGACTCGGCAGGAGCCCACGGTGCACAGCGACGGACCGAACCCCGAATCCCCGACCTCGGCCGAAGCGGCGAGCGACGCCGCGGCCGAGCGGCACGGGTGCAACCCGATGCGGCTGCTGGACATGCTGCACGACGTTCAGGACCTGCTCGGCTGGTTGCCACCGGCCGCGCTCCGGCGCGTCGCCGAGCGCATCGGCCAGCCATTCGCGCAGGTGCATGCCACCGCGACGTTCTACAGCCTGCTGCACACCACGCCGCCAGGGCGCTATCGCGTGCTGTTCTCGGACAACATCACCGACCGCATGCTCGGCAGCGCGGAGCTGCTGCAGGCGCTGTGCCGCGCACTATGGGTCGAACCGGGCCACGTGTCCGAGGATGGACTGGTCAGCGTCGCCACCACATCGTGCACCGGCATGTGCGACCAGGGCCCGGCCGCACTGGTCAATGGCCGCGCACTGACGCGGTTGACCCCGCAGCGCGTCGCCAGGCTGGCGGAGCTGATTCGCCGGCGCGTGCCGCTGGACGCATGGCCCGCCCACTGGTTCGTCGTCGCCGACCACGTACGTCGGCGCGACTGGCTGCTCGAGCGCCGGCCCGAGCCCGGCGCGGCGCTGGCCGCGGCGCTGGCGCAAGGTGCCGACTCGGTGCTCGACGCCATCGACCGCGCCGGACTGCGCGGCCGCGGCGGCGCCGGCTTCCCGACTGCGCTGAAGTGGCGCGGCTGCCGCGATGCACCGGGGCGCGAACGCTTCGTCGTCTGCAATGCAGACGAAGGCGAGCCCGGAACGTTCAAGGACCGGGTTCTGCTGGCCAGCGAATTCGACCGCGTGATCGACGGCATGGCGATCGCCGCGCTGGTGGTCGGCGCGCGTCGCGGCGTGCTCTACCTGCGCGCCGAGTACCGGCACCTGCTCGATGGCCTGCACGCGCGGCTGGAGCAACGCCGCGCACGGCGGTTGCTCGGTGCCGACCTGATCGGCCCGGGAGTTGATTTCGACATCGAGATCCGCCTGGGCGCCGGCGCCTACGTCTGCGGCGAGGAATCGGCGCTGCTCGAATCGCTCGAAGGCCGCCCCGGGCGACCGCGGATCCGTCCGCCGTTGCCGGTCCACCACGGCTACCTCGGACAACCGACCGTGGTCGACAATGTCGAAACGCTGGCGCTGGCGGCACAGATCGTGCTCGACGGCGCCGACGCGTTCCGCACCCGCGGCACCGCGTCGTCGCCGGGGACCAAACTGCTGTCGATTTCCGGCGACGTGGAACTTCCCGGGGTCTACGAATATCCGTTCGGCGTCAGCGTGCGCGAACTGCTCGCCGACTGCGGCGCCAGACAGCCGCAGGCGGTGGTCGCTGCGGGAGCTGCCGGGCGCTGCCTGGCGGCCGACGCGTTCGACCGCCGCATCGCGTTCGACGACGTCGCCACCGGCGGCTCGATCATGGTCTTCGGCGCAGACCGCGACCTGTTCGAGCTGGCGCACAACGTGGCGCATTTCTTCGCCGACGAAAGCTGCGGGCTGTGCACCCCGTGCCGGGTCGGCACCGCGGTCAACGCCCGTGTGCTCGACAAGCTGGCCGCACACCGCGGCAGCGCAGACGACCTCGACACCCTGCAGCAACTGCACGCGCTGATGCACGGCAGCTGCCACTGCGGCCTGGGCAACAGCGCCACGCTGCTGCTCGACGATCTGCGCCGCAGCTTTCCGCAGGTGTTCGGCCGCCGGCTCGGTGCAACGCACGCGCCGGCGTTCGACCTCGACGCCGCGCTGGCGCAGGCGCGACGCATGACCGGGCGCGACGACCCGGGCGCCCATCTCGGCGACCGCGCGCCGCAGGTGCGCGACGCCGATGCGTCGGCGGTACCCGAGAATTCGGCGCGACTGGAGCCGTGATGCCCGAACACTTCCTGCTCGACTGCGAGCCGGTGCCGTTCACGCCGGGGCAAAGCGTGATGGCCGCGGCCCACGCGGCCGGACGCTACATCCCGCACCTGTGCTGGCTGCCCGAACTCACGCCGCACGGTGCGTGCAGACTGTGCACGGTGCGCATCGGCCCGCACCTGGCGGCCGCCTGCACGACTCCGGCTGCGGCCGGCATGATGGTCGAGAGCCAGACCGCCGAGCTGATCGCCCAGCGCCGCACGATGCTGCAGCTGCTGTTCGTCGAAGGCAACCACTTCTGCCCATCGTGCGAGCGCAGCGGCAGCTGCGCGCTGCAGGCCACCGCGTACGCGATGGGCATGCTGGAGCCGCACTTCGACCCGTTCTACCCGGAGCGGGCGGTCGACGCCTCGCACCCGGACATGCTGCTGGACTTCAACCGCTGCATCCTGTGCGCGCTGTGCGTGCGTGCCAGCCGCGAGCTCGACGGCAAGAACGTGTTCGCGCTCGCCGGGCGCGGGTTGGCCACGCGACTGGTGGTCGACAGCGCCAGCGGCCGGCTGGCCGATACGGCCTTCAGCGCCAGCGACCGCGCCGCGCAGGTCTGCCCGGTCGGCGCCCTCGTGCCCAAGCGAGTCGGCTTCGCGCGCCCGATCGGGCAGCGCGTCTACGACCTGCACCCGATCGACGAGGCGCGCAGCGGCGACGACGACGTTGCCGGGCCGGGCGGCGAGGCTCTCGCGCGATGACCGGATGTCAACGGCATGAGGACTGTCGCATGAACCGCAAGCTGCGCCTGGCCACCGTGTCGCTGGCCGGCTGCTTCGGCTGCCATATGTCGCTGCTCGACATCGACGAGCGGCTGCTGCCGCTGCTGGAGCGGGTCGATCTCGATCGCTGCCCGCTGACCGACATCAAGCACTGCGGACCCTGCGACATCGGACTGATCGAAGGTGGCGTGTGCAATGCCGAAAACGTCGAGGTGCTGCGCAGCTTGCGTGCACGCTGCGGCGTGCTGGTCGCGCTCGGCGCCTGCGCCGTCACCGGCGGTCTGCCGGCGCAGCGCAACCATCTGCCGCTGGCCGACGTGCTGCAGACCGTCTACCGCACCGGACCGGGGCTCGATCCGGCCAGCGCGATTCCCGACGACCCCGAATTGCCGCTGCCGCTGGATCGCGTCTATCCGGTGCACGAAGTGGTCCACATCGACTATGTGCTGCCCGGCTGCCCGCCACCGGCCGACGCGATCTGGGAGCTGCTCGACGCGCTGATCAAAGGGCGCGCGCCGCAGCTGCCGCGGCACCTGCTGCAGTACGACTGACCCCTGCCCCCAATGCCCGATCCGCTCGAAACCGCCTCCGCCCCGACCAACTCGCTGCGCCGGATCGCGATCGACCCGCTGACCCGCGTCGAAGGCCACGGCAAGGTCACGCTGCTGCTCGACGCCGACGGCCGTGTGCGGCAGGCGCGGCTGCATATTGTCGAGTTCCGCGGTTTCGAACGCTTCATCGAAGGCCGTCCGTACTGGGAGATCCCGGTCATGGTGCAGCGGCTGTGCGGCATCTGCCCGGTGTCGCACCATCTCGCGGCGAGCAAGGCGCTCGACGCCGTGGTCGGCGCCACGACCCTGACGCCCAGCGCCGGAAAGCTGCGACGGTTGATGCACTACGGCCAGATCCTGCAGTCGCATGCGCTGCATTTCTTCCACTTGTCGTCTCCGGACCTGCTGTTCGGCTTCGAGTCCGACGTGGATCGCCGCAACATCGTCGGCATCGCAGAGCGCTATCCGGACATCGCCCGCCAAGGAATCGCGCTGCGCAAGTTCGGCCAGGAAGTGATCCGGATGACCTCGGGCAAGCGGGTGCACGGCACCGGGTCGATCCCCGGCGGAGTCAACCGCAGCCTGGCCGGCAGCGACCGCCGCGCGCTGGCCGCCGACATCGACCAGGTCGTGGCCTGGAGCCGCGCCGCGGTGGACATCGTGCGCGCGCTGCACGAGTCCAACGCGGCGCTGTACGCGCGCTTCGGGCGGGTCGCGGCGGCAAGCATGAGCCTGGTCGCGGCCGACGGCAGCCTCGACCTGTACGACGGCGCGCTGCGCGGGCGCGACGCCGACGGGCAACTGCTGTTCGACCAGTTCGACCCGCGCCACTACGACCAGCTGATCACCGAGGCGGTCAAGCCGTGGAGCTACATGAAGTTTCCGCACTGGAGCGCACGCGGCGCCGACGATGGCTGGTACCGCGTCGGCCCGCTGGCCCGGGTGCAGAACTGCGACCGCATGCCGACACCGCTGGCCGAGGCCGCGCGCCAGGACCTGCTGGCCTTTGGCGGCGGCGCCCCGCTTCACGGCTCGCTGACCTACCACTGGGCGCGGATGATCGAGCTGCTCGGCGCCGCCGAGACCATCGCCACGCTGCTCGCCGACGACGACCTGGAAGGGCGCGAGCTGGTCACCAGCGGGCCGCGCCAGCGCGAAGGCGTCGGCGTGATCGAAGCGCCGCGCGGCACCCTGATCCACCACTACCAGGTCGGCGACGACGATCTGGTCGGAATGGCCAACCTGATCGTCGCCACGACCCACAACAACGAGGTGATGAACCGCGCCGTGCGCGACGTGGCGCGCAGCTATTTCGACGGCCGCGCGATCACCGAGGGACTGCTGAACCAGATCGAGGTCGCGATCCGCGCCTACGACCCGTGCCTGTCGTGCGCCACCCATGCGCTGGGGCGCATGCCGCTGCAGGTCGTGGCGCTCGACGCCGACGGCGTCGAGGTCGCGCGACGGGTGCGCGATTGAGCCGCGCGATCCCGCCGACCCTGGTGCTGGCTTGGGGCAACCCGAGTCGCGGCGACGATGCGCTGGGGCCACTGTTCGCCGACGCGATCGCGGCACTGCAGCTGCCCGGAGTCGAGTGCCAGTGCGATTTCCAGCTGCAGATCGAGCACAGCCTGGACCTGCGCGGCCGGCAAAGGGTGCTGTTCGTCGATGCCGCGCGCGACGACGCGCTGCCGGATGGCGCACCGTTCCTGCTGCGCCCGCTGCAAGCGATGCGCGACGCCTCGTTCAGCAGCCACGCACTGAGCCCGGCAGCGCTGCTGCAGGTGTACGCCAGCACCGAGGCCGACGCGCCGCCGCCGGCCTGGCTGCTCGGCATCGGCGGCAGCGTCTGGGCGCTGGGCGCGCCGCTGTCGCGCGCCGCGCAGCGGCATCTGCAGCAGGCGCTGGCCTGGGCCGGCGACTGGCTGCGCCAGCGCTGAGCCGCGTCGCGACACCGGCGGCACCGCTGGCGTACGCTTCGTTCGATGCCCCACCCTGCGCCCGACGATGCCACGCTGCTGGCCGGGCGGCCGCTGCGCCAGTGGCGCCGCAGCCACCCGCTGCTCGACGACCTGATCGCACTGCGCCCGACGTGCTGGTTCAACCCGGCGCTGGCACCGGCCGCGCAGGCGCTGGGCGACGTCGGCCTGACGCGCGCCGAGGTCGACGCCGCCGCGGCGCCGGCACTGGGGCCTGGAACTGCCCGGCACCCTGCTGCTCAAGCTCGACAGCGCGTTGCCGATCTCCGGCTCGATCAAGGCGCGCGGCGGCATCCACGAAGTCCTCGCCCACGCCGAAGCGCTGGCGCTGGCCAGCGGCCGACTGCGCGCCGATGCCGACTACGCGCAGCTCGACAGCGACGCCTGGCGCGCGTTCTTCGGCCGCTACCGCATCGCGGTCGGCTCCACCGGCAACCTGGGGCTGTCGATCGGCATCGTCGGCGTCACCGCCGCCGACAGCCTCGCGGTGGGCCGCCCGTCGGGTTTCGTCGGCCGCGCGATGCAGCGGCTGATCGACGGCTACTGCACGGTCGACGACGACGCACTGTTCGCGCTGCTGGGACTGGCGGCGCGCACCGAGGACCTCGCGCTGGAACCGTCGGCGCTGGCCGGGCTGGCCGCGCTCGCCCACCTCGCCGCGCCGGCGCACGCCGCGGCGCGCGCGCGACTGGGACTGACACCGCAGCGGCTGGCCGCGGCGCACCACATCGCGTGGATGACCGGCGGCGGCCTGGTGCCGCCGGCGCAGCGGCGCGCCGACCTGCGGCGCGCCCGCGCGGTGCTGGCCGAAGCCGGATGACACCGCGCGCGGGCTGGCTTCAGCGGCCCAGCACCAGGTTGGGCAGCGGCGACGCGCCGTCGTCCTTGAAGCCGTTGGGCAGGTCGGTGACGTAGATCCCGGCCCAGCTCTCGCCGGCCGCGTTCAGCGACGCAGCGCTCAGCGCCAGCCACCCCCCGCGCAGCGACTCGCGCTCGACGGCGACCGCGGTCACGCTGGAGCCGGCCGGCGCAGCAGGGTCGAGGGTGTTCATGCTGTCGCCGACCGCGACCACCTTGAACAGCGGTCCGATGGTGCTGCCGTTGAACGCCACGCCATAGATCCCAGAGGCCGGCGCGTCGGCGATATAGGCCGGGTTCAGCGCACCCTTGAAGATCACGCCGCGGTGGCTGTCGACCGCGGCGAAGCCGGATGCGCGCCAGCGCGGCGGCTCGGCATCGGTGACGTCCGACGAGCCGCTGCTCGACGGTGCCGCCCCGGAGAAGGTCCAGAACAGGAAGTCCTGGAACTGAGCGCCGGGATCGGATCCGGCCTCGGCGATCATCCGGATCGCGCCGCTGCGGGTATCGACGACGAACAGCCCCTGGTGGTCAGGCACGTAGCGGGTCGTCTGCCAGCCGCCGTTGCCGTTGGACGTCGCACCGGACTGGCATGCCGCCTGCAACTGCTTGCTGCCGTCGGTCGGACACGTCAGCGTGACGCCATGCATGCCGGGGCCGTTGCCTTGACTGTCGAGCGCACCGGTGTCCCACGCGCCCCAGAACGCGACCTCGACGCCGTCGAAGGACAGCCCCTCGCCGACCTGGGTGAACACCGGCGACGTCGCCGCCGGGGCGATCGGCGGCAGCGGTGCGCCGGTCTTGTCGGGGACCACGGTGCTGCCGATCTGCACCAGCGGGGTCAAGGTCGGAAGGCTGGCCAGCGGCGCCAGGTAGATCCCGCCAGCGCTGGGGCTGGCCTCGTTGTCCAGGCCGGTGAACACCACTTGGCCGGCTGCCGCGCTCGGCGGAGCGGTGGAGCCGAAATTGGTTCCGGCAGGCGCGCTGGCCGTGGCGGTGCCCGGGATCGGAGTGTTGCTGTCGGCGATCACCTGCACCGCAGCGTCGGCCGTCTTCAGATCGCGGAAATAGATCCCGGTCTTGCCCACGCTGGCGCCGGCGACGGTGTCGGTGTAATTGCCCTTGGTCACCAGGTAGCGTCCGCCGGTGACGCTCGGCGAACCGGGGAACTGGTCGAAACGCACACCGGTCGTGCTCGCGTTGGGTACCTGCATATAGGCGAACTCGGCCACCGCGCCGAGGATGTTGATTCCGGTCACCAGCCCGCCTGGCATCGTGGCGTAAAGCCCGGTGGTGCCGATGCGCGTTTCGGTCCCGGTTGCCGGATCGGTGTACGTCCAAACCGGCGTGCTCTGGCCGCGGGTGGCGACCAGGCCCGAGTCCATGTCGATGCGCGGGATCGACGGGAACTCGTTGAACGTGGCGCCGGTGTTGTTCGGTGCCGGCACCGGCACCGTGGCGGTATCGGCCACGGTGTAGATGGCGGGTTTCGCCGGGCACATGTCGACGGTGTAGACACCGCGTTGCGGCTGCGCATCGGAGCCTCCGCCGCCGCTGGCGGTTCTGGCGCGACCGCGGAACACCAGCAGCCCGTAGGTGTTGATCGACGGCTGGTTGTAGCTGAAGAAATTCAGCTGCGGCGAATCGGGCATCACCGTGTTGTTGTCGGTCGCGGTTTTCCAGGCCCCGATCACGTCGTTGCCGGGAACGCAGGCGACGACGTTGTCGCCCGGATTCGACGGATCGTAGGAATTGAGTGGAGTCGTCGCGGTCCCGCCTCCGCCGCAAGCGGCCAGTGCGGCGGCCAGCGCGGTGACGGACAGCAGGTACGACAGCTGACGGGTTGCAGGCATGATCGGCTCCTTCGCGCGCCAATACGTAATAGGTTGTTTCAGTCTGTTCTGCGCATCGAATCCGGTCCATGCGCTGGATCAAGCTGCCCTGCGCTCAGGCCGAGCCTGCGCCGCATGCGCCCCGCCGGAACAAGCCGTGCACGGCGATCGGCGCGCCGCAGCCCCCGACATCAACAACCGCCGCTGCCGCGCGCACCGCACGGCAGCGGCGATGCGCACAATGCAGCCGACGCGGTGCCTGCGCATCGCGCCGATCCGGAGGTACACAGATGCCAGCAGCAACAGATCCCATCGACCTGATCGCGTTCGGTGCCGAGCCCGATGCCGCGTGGCGGCGAGCCGCGCTCGACGCCGGATTCGCCTGGCACTCCGCAGCCGACATCGCAGCGCTGCATGCGGCGCTGCAGCGCAATGGCAATGGGGTCTGCGGCGTCCTGCTCGACTTGCGCGACGTCGACGACGCCGGAGCGTTGCAGGCGCTGGCTGGCGAACTCGCCGCGCCACGGCTGCGCAGCCTGAGCGTGCAGCGCAGCGACATGGCAACCAGCGGCGCGCTGTTCGAGCTGGCACTGCGCTATTGCGTCGACAGCCTGGTCGAGCCGGTTTCGACCACGGTGCTGAAGCTGGCGCTCGACAGCCTGCACCGGCGCCTCCGATTGCTCGGCGAGGCGCGCCAGCGCAGCGCGCCTGCAGGCGCGCTGGGCGCTGCCGGCGGATTCGGCGGCCTGCTCGGGCAAAGCCGGCCGATGCTGCGTCTGTTCTCCGAGCTGGAAAAGGTCGCCGCCGCCGACGTGCCGGTATTCATCGCCGGCGAGACCGGGGTCGGCAAGGAACTGGCCGCACGCGCCATCCACGAACTCTCGCCGCGGCGCGGGCAACCGTTCGTCGCCATCAACTGCGGCTCGATTCAGCCGCACCTGCTGCAATCGGAACTCTTCGGTTATGAAAAGGGCGCTTTCACCGGCGCGAGTCAGCGCAGGATCGGGCGCATCGAAGCGGCCGCCGGAGGCACGCTGCTGCTCGACGAAATCGGCGACCTTCCGGCCGACGCGCAGGCCGGCCTGCTGCGTTTCCTGCAGGAAGGGCGCATCGATCGGCTGGGCGGAACCACATCGATCGCGGTCGACGTGCGGGTGCTGTCGGCGACCCACGTCGACCTGGAGCAGGCACAGCGCAGCGGCCAGTTCAGGACCGACCTCTACCACCGGCTCTGCGTGGTCGAGATCGACGTCCCGCCGCTGCGCGCGCGCGGCGACGACATCGTGCTGCTCGCCGACACCGTGCTTCTGCGCCACGGCGGAGCCCCGCCCCGGCGCATCGTCGGCTTCACCGACGCTGCGCTGCATGCGCTGCGCGCGCACGACTGGCCAGGCAATGTGCGCGAGCTGATCAACCGGGTCCGGCGCGCGATCGTCATGTGCGAAGGCACGCGCATCGATGCCGCCGACCTCGGCCTGAACGCGCCGGCCGACGGCGAGGTTGCGGCGACCAGCCTGGAGCAGGTGCGCGACCAGGCGATCGGACGCGCGATCAACCTCGCGCTTGAGCGCAACCAGCACATGGTGGTGCGCGCCGCAGACGAACTCGGCGTGTCGCGCGCGACCTTGTACCGGCTGATGGAGCGCCACGGCATCCCGCCCGAGAGCCGACACCGCGCCTGAACACGCCGGCGCGGCGCGCGCCAAGTCGCTGCGCCGCCGGGCCGCCCCAAGATTGCTTGACCCCACGGGGATGAGGCGGGACCAGCGGCCGTGCCTGCGCACGACCGCGCGCCCGCCGAATCCGAGCAGCCTGCAGGCTGCGAGGTGGAACGGACTGGGCGCAGCCCGGCCCTGGGGCGCTCAGAAGCGGTACGGGAAACGGATCGACAGCGCATAGTTCGGCGCATCCGGAGTCAAGCCCGCCTGCAGCATTGCGCTCAGAGTCAGGTGATCGCTCAACGCGTAGTTGACCCCGAACCCAAGCGAGACGTTGGTGCTGGCGCTGCCGGCGACCGTCTGCCAGCCCTGGCCGGGCAGTTCGACCCTGGTCGAGCGCGCAATCAGGCTGGTCAGGCTGGTACTGACCGAGGCACGGTCGTTGAGCACCAGCGCGAAGCCGCCGCCGATCTGCACGCCGTCGCCGAGCTTGACCCGCCCGGGACTGTTGATCGACGCCGGGTCGATGTTGCCGACGCTGCGCGTGACGTTGTACAGATAGCCGAGGCTGCCGAACAGCACCAGCGGATCGCTGCTGGTCAGGAACGAGACCGAAGGATTGATGCTCCAGACCCCGTTTCCGGTCGGCAGCCGTTGCGGGACCTGCAGGTTGGTGTTCTGCGCGTCGGGCTGGTAGACCGCGATGCCGAACGGCGAGGTTCCGGTCGGCGCAGTGACCTTCAGCGAAGCGACGACATCGGGGACACGGCCGTGTTCGCGCACCAGACGATAGTCGAAGCCGAAGTTGACGTCGCCGATCGCGTCGCTGCTCACCGTCGACTGGCTGATGGCCGAGCTCGACGCGTTCTGCCCGGCGCTGAGGAATCGGCTGTTGCGCAAAACGTACGGCAGGTCGATGTTCAAAGTCAGGTCGTCGCCGATTCCGTATTGCGCGGCGAGGTCGAAAGTGTCGATATGCGCCTTTGTCTGCGCGATCGAAATGTTGCCGAGAAAAATCGCGTCGAGGGCAAGAAAGCCGCTGAGCGCGAGTTCACGTCGGTCGTAGTAGCTGTCGCTCCAGCCGGCTGTCAGCGTCAGGCGACGGTGGAACAGCGGCGCATGGCCCTGCGCCGCGACCTCGGTGCGGCTTTGCCGCACTTCGCCGGCCGGCGCTTCGTGCGTCGTGCCCAGCGTCGGCAGCGCCGCATCGGAAGGTGCCTGCGCTTGCGCCAGCACGATGGCGCCGGGTGCGGTCGCAGGCTGCACCGGAACCCCGGCGACAGGCTCGCCGCGCAACAGCTGTGCGCCGAGCGGATCACCCGGATAGCCCTTGCCGCGCTGACCCATCTGCAGCTGCACCACCCGCGCGCGCAGCGCGTCGATTTCCGCGTGCTGCTGCGCGACCTGCCTGCCGAGCGCGCGCACCTGCTGTTGCAGCACGGCTAGCGCGTCGTCGGACGCCGCGTGCGCCGCAGCGGTGCCGGCGAGACAGCCGAGAAGCGGGGCCGCGACAGCGGCCAGCAAAGGATTTTTCATTGCGATCGTCGAAGTGTTGTTGTCGTGTGTGTCGCAGTTGCACGGGCCGGCGCTGGCAAGGCCTGTTCAGGATCGCGGCATCGCGTTGCGCAGCTGTTGCAGCAACGCCGGCGAGGCGATTCCGGAGCTGGCGTGGGTCAGGACCGTCAGCACCGCATCGTTGCGCACGGTCTGGCCGTCGCCGGAGATGTGCAAGGCCTGACCGATGGCGCTGCCGAAGGCCTGCGTGGCCGAACCCAGCGGGGTAACGATCGCCAGCACGAGTCCACCGTGGCCGTCGCTTCCGATCCGGGCGCTCGCGCCCCCGGCGCTGTAGCTGGCCGCGGCTGCGCCGGGCGCGATCGGCGCCAGCGCGGTGCCGTCGGGCAGCAGCTGGAGCGTGAAACTGTTGGTCGCCTGGTTGGCGTCGCCGGCGACCTGGGTCAGCTGGCCGATTCCGCCGACCTCCAGTGCACCGCTGGTGCTGCCGGTGGCCGCACCGGAGATGCTGCCCCGGCCGCCTGCGCTGCCGATCCATTGCACCGCCGGTTGTGCGCCGCCCAGGCCACTGACTTGCAAGGTCCCGCTCGCACCGAGCGCGCCTTGCGGGTTGTTCCAGCTCGACACCAGTTCGAGCCGGAAGCCGGTGATCGCGTTGCCGGGAATTCCGCGGCCGCGCGCCTGCGCCAGCTGCGCGTCGCCGACGACGCGGATCGACGGCATGGCCGCAGCGGCCTGCGCGGCCACGGCGGCCGTCGCCAGCAGCGCGGCGGAGAAGGTTCGCATGGACATCACACACCTCGTGCAGGATCGACCACGACGCGTGGTCGGCTAGAAATTGCCGAATTTCGGTATGCCGAACTCGGCCACCGGAGCGGCCTGGTGCAGCAGAACATCGTGTGCCCGACGCGCGCGCGAGAAGTTGTCTCGCAACAGCGGCGAGTCGGTGAGGAACGGGCGACCGACGACGGCCAGCACCAGGCCCTGCCAGCTGCGCGCGAAGGTCTCGACGTCGATCGCGCGGTTGCCCAGCGCCGGATCGCTGATGAACACCAGGTCGCGGTCGACCTTCTTCACGACGACGAAATGGCTGTAGCCATTGACCTCGAGCAGCACGATGACCGGGATGCGCAAGTGGCGCATCGCGGCCATGTTGACCTCGAATCCCACCGCGTGCAGCCCCAGCGTCTCGACGAAGGCCTTCATGTCGAGCATCGAAAATCCGCTCTTCAGCACCTCGGCCGGATGCGCCACCAGACGCATCATCGCGACGATGGTCTGCGCTTCGCTGAAATGGAAGCCGTAACCGTCGTCGAGCAAGGTGGCGAGCGCCGCGGCGCCGCAGCTGAAATCGCGCTGCTGCGCGACCATGCCGCTGTAGCGCAAGGCGCGCATTCCCGACAGCGAGCTTTGCACTGCGAGCCCGGGAACCGGCAGCAACTGGGCTGCGGCAGCCGCGCGCCACCCCGGCAGCGCCAGCGCCGCGGCGAGCACGCAGGCGCACGCGGCGCGAAGTCCGCGTGCGCGGCGCGACGTGACGAACATCGTGCGCATCGCGCCGGCCCCGTTCAAGGCGCCTGGATCAGCGACAACCCGTTGTGCTGCAGGTTGCCGACACCCGACGCGACGTTGACGCCGATGTTGCCGGCGGCGTTGGCCAGCGCACTGCCGTTGATCGCCGCAGTGTTGCTGAACGATCCGCTCTCGGTATTGCCCGACGCGATCTGCGCATTGGTCGCGGTGGCCATCGCAAGCACCGGGTTGGCGCTCTTGGTGATCGCCATGCCGTTGCTTTGCGCATTGCCGACGCCGGCCGCGACGTTCGCCGTGACGTTGCCCGAAGCGCCGCTGAGTGCGCTGTCGCCAAGCGCGGCCGCGGTCGAGTTGTTGCCGCTCAGGCTGTTGCCGTTCGCGCCTTGCGTATTGGCGACGCTGGCCGCGCCGAACACGTTCGTTGCAGCGATCGCAGCGATCGCGGTGTCATTCGACTGCACGTTCTGCGCCCCGGCTGCCGAGTTCAGTCCGACATTGCCCTTCGCGCTGGCTCCGGCGCTGTTGCCCACCGAGGCCTGCATGCCGTTGGCCGGAGTCGGCGGGTTGCCGTGACCGCCATCGCCGCCGTCACCGTGGTCGCCTCCGGGCGGATACGACATCGGCGCCGAGACGAGCACGCCTCCGGTGTTCTGGGTGCTGTCGACCTGCGCGCCGGCGCTGGCGCCCACGGTGATCGAACCCTTGACGACAATGCCGCCCTGATCATGCCCGTCATGCCCGTCATGCCCGTCATACGGACCCGACGGCCCCGCCTGTGCGGCGGCGGCCGCGAACAGCGTGGCGACGGCGACCGCGACCAGCCTGGCGTTGAAGTGGGTGTTCATGGAATGCTCCTGGAGTTGGACGAAGGAAGTCCCGGCGCCTGCAGCATGAAGGCGTTGCCGGTGGTATTGCCAAGGCCTGCGGTCTGGTTCACCTGCACCACGCCGCCGGCGCCGCGAAACGCACCGGGATCGATGCGCGCGGACCGTTCGGCAGTCGGTGCAGGGCCGTTGTCAGGCCCCGGACTCGGGACCGCGGCGGCCAAGCTGCCTGCCGCCACGATGTGGATCTGGGTGCTGGCGCCGAACAGCGCGACATTGACCTGGCTGTTGCCTGCGCCGCTGACCTGGTTCAGCGCGACGACGCCGTGCGCGCCTTCGAAGGCGCCTGAGGCGATGCTGCTGCGCAGCGCACCGTCGGTGCCTGCGGCGCTGGTCGTGAATTGGCCGATCGCGGTCGCGGCCAGGCCCGCGGGCGCCAGCGCCGCGCTGTTGACCTGTGCGTTGCCGCGTCCGGCGGCGACGTTGAGCGCGATGTTGCCCGCGGCATGCGCGCCGACTCCGCCCTGCACCTGGGTGCTGTCGTCGGCGTGCGCCAGACCGAACGCTGCAGCGCAGCCGGCGGCGACGCACAAACGCCGCAGCGCGGGTGGAGAGATGATCGCAACAGACATCTGGACGCCTCCGGACTCGATGCGTCCCTTCTCGCGAAAGTCGTGCCAGGACTGGAGTGCGCAGGCAAGTCCCTGTCGGCACAGGACATTTCGCTGCGCGCGAGCGGCGCGCGAAATCTCCGGCGTCGCAGGCCCGAGACAATCGGGCGCGACGCTGTCGCAAATCCGAAGCGCCGCAGCGGCAGGTCAGGGTCGGCCCGCTACGACCGGCTCCACGGCGGGGTCTGCACGGGGCCTACAGCACGCGCGCCGCGTGCCCTGCGGTGAACAGCCGCCGCCCGATCGCCTGTTCCCGGCGTTCGAGCTCGCGGCGCCGAAGCTCGTGATGGCTGGCGACTGCGTCGCGCAGTTGCCTGGCCTGGTCGACCCCCATCAGTCCGCGCATCTGGTCGAACCAAAGCCGCATCGAGCGTTGGTGCCACTCGCTGACCGTCTCGCCGGGCAGACGCCTTGCGGTGTGCGCCCGCAGATCGCTGCGCGCCCGCGCCTGCGCCTGCGCTGCGCCGCCCCTGGCCATGCGCGCAGCCCGGCCCTGCGGCGCCTGCGCCAACGCCGCCGAAGCGCTCATGGCGCCGGCGCGTTGCCGAGCGTGACGCGATTGCGCCCGCCGCCCTTGGACGCGTACAGCGCGACGTCGGCACGCTGCAGCAGCGATTCGCGGGTGTCCTCGCGCAGCCGCGTGGCCACGCCCAGCGACGCGGTGAATGGCTCGAGCATGAAGTTGTCGCGCTTGCGCACCAGGCGCAGCGACTGGATGCGCGAACGAATGTTCTCGGCCACTTGCGCTGCGCCCTCCTCGCCGGTGTGCGGCAGCAGCACCAGGAACTCCTCGCCGCCGTAGCGCACTGCGCGGTCGGCGCCTCGGATGCACTTGCGGATCACGTCGGCGACATTGCGGATCACCGCATCTCCGAGCGCATGGCCGTAGGTGTCGTTGATGCGCTTGAAATGGTCGATGTCGACCATCAGCACGCTCAGCGGCGCGCCGCTGTCGACCGCCATCAACTCGTCGAGCTGGGCGTCGAGCGCGCGGCGGTTCAGCAGCCCGGTCAGTGGATCGAGCAGCGCGGCGCGCCGCTGCTGCTCGAGCTCGCCGCGCAACGCTTCGGTCTCCTCCAGAGTGGTCTGCAACTGCTGCTGCAGCTTGTCGTTGTGCTGCACAGCGCTGCGTGTGGCGTCGACCAGGCGCACGACGACCTGTTCGATCGCCTGCGCATCCGAGTTCGCATCCAGGTCGTCGAGATGGCCCAGGCTGGCCTCCAGTTCGCGGCCGAACTCGGCGGCGCCGGCGCCCGCCTCGCCGACGCTTTGCGCCAGCGACTCGACCAGCTGCTGCAGGTTGCCGCCGACTCCGCGCAGGTTGCGGTACGGATCGATGGCCACGAAGCGTTCGTGCAGGTCGCTGAACAGGAAGGCATCCAGACTGCGACCGGATTGCAGGCGCTGATCGATCGTCGCGCGCAGTTCTTCGTGGGTTCCGGCCGCGTACAAATAAGCGACCGCGTAATGCTGTGGGGTCGGAGCGATCCGATGCGCGATCAGCAGTTCGAAGGAACGCTCGGCCAGATTTCTGGCTTCGGCAAAATCGTGGTTCAGCTGCTTGGTGGCGACGGCGGGCATGGCAAGGTCTCGCAGGTTCGAGCGCCCCGGAACGATTGCTGCCGCGTGCGCACGTACGACTGGAACTTTATCCTGGAAGTATTGATTTTTAATAGGATTCTACCCGGATGTGAGACGTTCGCCCCTCACGAAACTTGCCCCCGGCGTTGCATGCATGCGACTTCGGCGCCCGGCAACTGGAATTCCCCACGTGCTTGACTCGGGCGGCTTCAGCTCAGGAAAATATCAACCTCCCCCGATACGTAGGCGCGCATGCTCCCGTCCGATGATCCGGCATCCGCGCCGGCGCGCACGATTCCTCCGCTGAACCGCGCGCTGATCGCAGCGGTGCACGAACGCGACTGTCATACGGCCGCGCATTGCGCCCGCGTGTGCCGATTGGCGGTGCACCTGGGCCATCGCGTGCGGCTCGACGCGACCGAGATCGAACTGCTGCACCAGGCCGCAGCGCTGCACGACCTGGGCAAGATCGGGATTCCCGACATGGTGCTGCTCAAGGCCGGGGGACTCGACGACGACGAGTGGGCGGTCATGCGCAGCCACTCCGAGCGAGGCGCGCGCCTGATCATCGCAGCCGGGATGCCGCACGCGGCCGAGCTGGCCGAGGTCGTGCGCCACCACCACGAGCATGTCGACGGCAGTGGCTACCCGGACGGGCTGCGCGGCGACGCGATTCCGCTGCTGTCGCGCATCGTCGCGCTGGCCGACAGCTTCGACGCGATGTGCGAGCCGCGCAGCTACCGCGACGCGATGCCGCCGCAGCAGGCCTTGAGCATCATGCAGGGCGAATGCGGCACCAAGTTCGCTCCCGATCTATTCGCGCTGTTCGTGCAGTCGCTGGACGAAGACGCCTGAGGCAAAGCGACGCAGCGCGGAATGCGCGATAATGCACCGCTTTGATTTGCGCAATGGCCTATTCGGTCAAGGAAGTCTTCTACACCCTTCAAGGCGAGGGCATGCATTCCGGGCGGGCGGCGGTTTTTTGTCGCTTCGCCGGCTGCAACCTATGGTCGGGACGCGAAGCCGACCGGACAGGCGCACAATGCCGCTTTTGCGATACGGACTTCGTCGGCACCGACGGTGACGGCGGCGGCCGCTTCGCCGATGCGCAGCAATTGGCCTGCGCGGTGGCTGCGCAGTGGCCTCGGTCCAATCCGACGCGGCGGTTTTGCGTGCTGACCGGCGGCGAACCGCTGCTGCAGGTCGACTCGGCGCTGTGCGAGGCGCTGCATGCGGAGGGCTTCGAAATCGCGCTCGAGACCAACGGCACGCTGCCTGTGCCTGCGGGAATCGACTGGATCTGCGTCAGCCCGAAGGCCGGAACCGAGTTGCGCCAGCGCAGCGGCGACGAACTGAAGGTCGTCGTCCCGCAACCCGGCCTCGACCTCGATGCGCTGCTCGCGCTGCCGTTCCGCCATCACCTGCTGCAGCCCATGGACAATGCGCAGCGCGCGGCGAACACGGCATGGGCAGTGGCTCGCTGTCTCGACGATCCGCGATGGAGGCTCAGCCTGCAAACGCACAAGACTTTAGGAATTCGATGACGCGTCCGATCTCCCATGGCCCTGGTGCCACGCGCATAATGCGCGACTGACCGCGGACAAAACAACCGATGAACAGTGAAACCCAGCAAGCCCCACAGCGCTACACCGAGCTCGAGCTCGACGCACGACTGTTGCGCGCGGTGGCCGAGATCGGGTACACCGAACTGACCCCGATCCAGCAACGCGCGATTCCGATCGTGCTGTCGGGCCGCGACGTGATGGGCGCGGCGCAGACCGGAACCGGAAAGACCGCCGCGTTCTCGCTGCCGATCCTGCACCAGCTGCTTCCGCTGGCCAGCACCAGCGTGTCGCCGGCACGCCACCCGGTTCGCGCATTGGTGCTGGCGCCGACGCGCGAACTGGCCGACCAGGTGTTCAGCAACATCGACGCCTATGCCCGGCACACCCCGCTGCGTTGCGCATGCGTCTTCGGCGGCATCGACATGGCGCCGCAGACCGCGCAACTGCGCCAGGGAGTCGAGGTGCTGGTGGCGACTCCGGGGCGGCTGCTCGACCATATCGAAGCGAAGAACGTGACGCTGTCGCAGGTGCGTTACGTCGTGCTCGACGAAGCCGACCGCATGCTCGACATCGGCTTCCTTCCCGATCTGCAGCGCATCCTCGCCTACCTGCCTCAGCAGCGCACCACCTTGTTGTTCTCGGCCACGTTCTCGCCCGAGATCAAGCGCCTGGCGCAAAGCTACCTGCAGGACCCGGTGCTGGTCGAGGTCGCGCGCCCGAACGCGACCGCGACCAATGTCGAGCAGATCGTCTACAAGGTCGGCGAGGACGCCAAGCACGCCGCGCTGCTGCAGCTGCTGCGCGAGCACGCGCTGCGCCAGTCGATCGTTTTCGTCAACAGCCGCCTGGGCGCAAGCCGCCTGGCGCGCTTGCTCGAGCGCGACGGCCTGCGCGCGCAGGCGATGCACGGCGACAAGTCTCAGGCCGAGCGATTGGCCACGCTGGACGCGTTCAAGCGCAACGACGTCGAAGTTCTGGTGGCCACCGACGTCGCCGCACGCGGCCTCGACATCGCCGAACTTCCCGGGGTCGTCAACTACGACGTGCCTTTCAACGCCGAGGATTATGTGCACCGCATCGGACGCACCGGCCGCGCCGGCGCGTCGGGCCTTGCGCTGACCTTGGCCACGGAGCGTGACGCGCGCGGACTGGCCGACATCGAAAAGCTGATCAAGCGCAGCATCGAAGTGCGCACATTGCAGGTCGAGGCGCGTCCGCGCCGCGACGACCGCGCCCCGCGCGCTGCGCGCGACGACCGCCGCGCGCGCACGTCCACGCACGACTTGCGCGCGCCGGTGCGCGCGGCGCACGACCCGTGGTTCGACAAGCCCTACGAGGCCGACCCACAAGCCCAGCCGAGCTGGGAGCAGAGCGCCGAACCCGCGGCGCGCAGCTCCGCGCGTTCAGGCAACATCCGCTCGCGGCGCAAGGTCGCCGTTCTGCTCGGCGGCAAACCGCCAGGCGCCGACTCCTCAGGTCAGGGCTGACGCGGCCAGGCCTCGCGCCACTGCGCGACCGCCGAGGCGAGCAATTCACCGCAGCTGGCGCCTTGCGCGCGCAGCCCCAGGTTGGCCAGTGCGCTGCGCAGCGCCGCAGCGCCGGGCTGCAGCGCGGCAGCGGCGTCGCTCTTCGACAACTTGCGCCCTTGCGCGTCGCGCACCAGAGGCAGGTGCAGATAACGCGGCGTCGGAGCCCCGAGCGCGCGCTGCAGCACGATCTGCCGCGCCGTCGACGCGGCCAGGTCCTCGCCGCGCACGACGTCGGTGACTCCCGAAGCCGCATCGTCGACGACCACCGCCAGCTGGTAGGCCCAAGCCGCGTCGGCTCGCCGCAGCACGAAGTCGCCGATGCGACGCGCGACGTCTTCGCACTGCGCTCCGATGCGGCGATCGAACCATTGCACGGTTGCGTCGTCGGGCAGCCGCAGGCGCCACGCCCGCGGCGCCGCGCCGCGCAGGCCGTCGCGGCACGTGCCCGGATACGGCAGCTCTTCGCCGGGTTCGTGAGCCCGCCCCTGCGCGCGCAAGGCGTGCTCGATGGCGCGCCGCGAACAGCCGCAGCAATACGCGCGTGCGCTTGCGCGCAAGACTCCCAGCGCTTGTTCGTAGGCCTGTGCGCGGTGCGACTGCATCCAGGGCGGCGAGTCCGGATGCAATCCGCAGGCAGCCAGCTGATGCATGATCGTCGCCGCTGCCGAATCGCGGCAGCGCTGCCGGTCGATGTCTTCGATGCGCACCAGCCAGGTCCCGCCACAGGCACGTGCGTCGAGCCACGATCCCAGCGCGGCGACCAGCGAGCCCGCATGCAGCGGGCCGGTCGGTGACGGCGCGAAGCGGCCGACGTAGCGGGCACGGCCGCTGGCCGCCATCGCGCTTCAGAAACGCAGGTAGTGGTCGACCAGCATCGCGCCGAACAGCAGCGACAGGTAGACGATCGAGTAGCGGAACATGCGCCGCGCCAGCGCGTCGCTGTAGCGCTGCTTGAGTTCCCACGCGTAGGCCAGGAAAACCGCGTCGAGCAGCACCGCGGAGATCGCGTAGACGAGCCCGCTCATGTGGATCGCGTACGGCATCATGCTGACCGCGGTCAGCAGCACCGTATACAGCAGCGCCTGCAAGCGGGTGTATTCCGAACCGTGGGTGACCGGGAGCATCGGCAAGCCGGATTTACGGTAGTCGTCGGCGCGGTAAAGCGCCAGCGCCCAGAAATGCGGCGGTGTCCACAGGAAAATGATCAGGAACAGGATCAAGGCCTGCGCGCCGACGTGGCCGCTGACGGCGACCCAGCCCAGCACCGGAGGCATCGCACCCGACGCCCCGCCGATGACGATGTTCTGCGGAGTCGCCGGCTTCAGCAGCACGGTATAGATCACCGCATAGCCGATGAACGTGCCGAAGGTCAGCCACATCGTCAGAGCGTTGACCTGGGTGTCGAGCAGCAGCATTCCCAGCGCGCACAGCGTGCCGGAAAAGGCGATGATCGGCGCCGCGCGCAGTTCGCCGGTCGCGCTCGGCCTCCATGCGGTGCGGCGCATCACCGCGTCGATGCGCTGCTCGACCAGGCAGTTGAACGCCGCCGCTGCGCTCGCCACGAGCCAGATTCCGGCGGTGCCGAACACCAGCGGGCGCCACGGCGGCAATCCCGGCGTGGCCAGGAACATGCCGATGACTGCGCAAAATACGATCAGCTGCACGACGCGCGGCTTGGTCAACGCGTAGTACTGCTGGAACGCACGGTGCAGGCCGCCTGCTGGCGGCAATGTGGTGGACTTCATGATTCGAGGTGCAAAAGCGTCGGGGCGCTACGCGGCGCAGCGGCCCGGTAGACGGAGACAGTCAACAACAGCACCAGCAACTCCGCCGCTCCATTATGGAGTACGGCAAGCACCAGCGGATGGGCGAAAACCACGACGCCCGCGCCGAGCGCGATCTGGGCGACCAGCAGCAGCGCGATCGCCACCGCGAGCCGCCGAAGCGCGTCGTAACGAGCCATCGCGCCGCAGGTCACCGCGAGCAGCACCGCCAGCACCAGCGCGAACAGGCGGTGCCCCCACTGGATCGCAACCAGCGCCTGCAGCGTGATTGCCGAGCCGTCGGGGTTCTCGCCCAGGTTGCGCCAGAACGTGAAGCCGTGCACCCAGTCGGCGTTCGGATGCAGCGTGCCGTTGCAGGTCGGGAAACCCGCGCACGCCAGCGCAGCGTAGTTGGTGCTGACCCAGCCGCCGAGGAACACCTGCCACAGCGTTGCCGCCAGCGCCAGCCACAGCAGCGCACGGGTGCCGGCGCCGGCATCGGCGCCGGGAAGGTCGTCTCGGTTGCGCATCCAGAACCACGCCGCGAGCACCAGCAGCACGATTCCCCCCATCAGGTGCAGGGTGACGATCAGCGGCTTGAGCAGCAGGGTCACGGTCCAGGCTCCGAACAGGCCCTGCAGCACGACCCAGGCCACCAGCAGCAGCGGCAGCCCCAGGCGCACCGAATGGCGTCGCCGCCGCGTCATCGCCGCGCGCACCGCCATGGCGACGATGAGGGCGCCGATCACGGTGGCGACGTAGCGGTGGATCATCTCGACCCAGGCCTTGAACGCACTGACGTTGCCTTGCGTTCCGCCCTGCTCGGCCACCGCCTGGCCGATCTGCGCGTGCGCCTGCGCCGGAGTGAAGTGGCCGTAGCAACCGGGCCAGTCGGGACAACCCAGTCCGGCATCGGTGAGCCGGACGAAGGCCCCGAACATGACCAGGTCCATGGTCAGGAAGACCAGCAGCGCGACCAGCCTCGACCAGCGCATGCGAAGCGCCGCCCACAACACCAGCAGCAGACCGCCGAGCCACATCGCGGCCTGGACACCCTGCAGGGAAAACGACCAGACCGTGGGAACCGCGGTCGACAGATTCTGCATCGCGGGCATCATCGCAGCGGCTCCAGATGGCGCGGCTTCCAGCCCGCGGTGTTGTACAGCAGTTTGCTGAACACGCCCAACGCCGCCACCGGTTGCACCGGAGCCGGGAAGCGCAGCATCAGGTGCCCGAGCGGGTCGACCAGCCACAGCGGCCCTTCGAGGTCGCCGCCGGACGCGGTCGGCAGCCAGGCTCGCAGCTGCGCCGGGTCGGCGCGCAGGATCATGGTTCCCGCTGCCGGTTGCAGCACTCCGGGGTTGATCGGCTTGTCGTCGAGCACCAGCCAGACGCGCGCGACGCGGTATTGGTCTTCGCCAGCGGCCAGGCGGAACTGGCGCATGTCGAACAGCAGCGACTGGCAGGTGGCGTCGCACGCCGCAGGCGCGGCCATCACGAGCATCCAGTAGCCATCAAAGCGGCGCAGGTCGACGGGCCGGCCTGCACGGTCGGTCAAATTCAGCGCCGGCACGGGGCGTTGCGGTTGCACCAGATCGCCGTACGCCGGACGACCGTCCGGATGCACGACGAAGAACAGGAATGCGGCAAGCACCAGCGGCGCGGCGCAAACCGCGATGATCAGCGCTAGGGTGCGGCGGTTGCGCCGCGCCACGGGGTCGTTCACCCGGCGTCCTCCTCGGCGACGCGACGGCGCAGCCGACGCGTCAGGAAATATGCGGTCAGTCCGATGCCCAGAACGCTCATCGCCCACCACTGAAATGCGTAACCGTAGTTGCGCTCCATGCCGTTATCGGCCCGCGGCCATTCGCAGACCAGTCCGGGCTCGCACGGCGGCATCTGCTGCAGCACGTAAGGCAGCAGCGTGATCGCATGGCGGCGGGCGAACGCGGCCAGGTCCACGTTCTGGCGGATCACCGCCTGAGGCGGGTCCTTGCGAAACGAGAACCACTGCGACGGAGCCGGCGCCAATCGTCCCGACACCAGCACCTCGCCGTGCGGAGTCGGCAGGCCGGGAACCAGGCTTCCCGGTGCGTAGGCGTCGGCGGCCCAGCCCCGCTCGACCATCAGCCAGGTGTCGGTCCCGGCAAGGTGCAGCGGCGTCAGCACCCAGTAGCCGACCCGTCCGGCGTGCTGGCGGTTCTGCAGGAACACGGTCCACCGCGCCGCGTAGCTGCCGCGTGCGTGAAGCGGCCGCCAGACGTTGTGCTGCAGATCCAGCGGCGACGCGCCTTGCTGCAGCGCGCTGGCGTGCATGCGCGCGGCGATGCGCGCGCTCAGCGCGCGCTTGGTCTGGCCGCGGCCCCATTGCCAGCGCCCGAGCAGCCCTGTGGCGACGATCAGCGCCAGCGCGGCGACC
Organism: Pseudomonadota bacterium; assembly: GCA_021805805.1. Lineage (GTDB taxonomy): Bacteria > Pseudomonadota > Gammaproteobacteria > Burkholderiales > Burkholderiaceae_C > Thiomonas_A. Next base: position 26,536 of record JAJZEB010000001.1, read on the forward strand.
AGGGTGAGGACTTCGCGCCGGTCCAGAGGGCCCTGCCTGCGGCCGCGCGCGCTTGATGGGACAATCGGGGCTCGCATCATCACGCCCGACCGCCCCGCGGCTTGCGCCCCGGGCAGGAGCCCACCTTGCACGTCATCGTCGCGATCGCTTTCGTCCTGATTCTCGCCAGCCTGTTCTCGGGACTGTATTTCGTCATGAAGGACCGCGGTCGCAGCAACCGCGCGGTCAACGCACTGTCGCTGCGCATCGGCTTCTCGATCCTGCTGTTCATCTTCATCCTGCTCAGCTACAAGCTCGGCTGGATCCACCCGAACGGAATTGCGCTGACCCAGCGTTGACGCCGCGTCGCGGCGCCAGGAAAAAACGCCGGCGACGCGGCGTTTCCCGGCGCGTCGCCGGCGATGGTCAAAGCCAGTACACCAGCACGTACAGCAGCAACCAGACGACGTCGACGAAGTGCCAGTACCACGCAGCGCCTTCGAACGCGAAGTGGTGCTCGGCGGTGAAGTCGCCCCGGATCATCCGGCGCAGCACGACGGTCAGCATGGTCGCGCCGAGGAACACGTGGAAGCCGTGGAACCCGGTCAGCATGAAGAACGTCGAACCGTAGATCCCCGAGCCCAGCGTCAGCCCCAGTTCGGTGTACGCGTGGTGGTACTCGTAGCCCTGCAGGATCAGGAAGCACACGCCGAGCACGACCGTCGACGCCAGCCAGAAGATCGCCTTGTTGCGATGATTGGCGCGCAGCGCGTGGTGCGAAATCGTCAAGGTCAGACCCGAACTCAGCAGCAGCCCGGTGTTGATGGTCGGGATCGGCCACGGATCCATCGCGTGCACCGCGGGAATCAGCCCCGACGGACCGACGCTGGGCCAGGCGGCGACGAAGTGCGGCCACAGGATCTGGCTGTGCAGCGCGCCCAGATCGGGCAGAGCGTAAACCCGCGAGTAATACAGCGCGCCGAAGAACGAGGCGAAGAACATGACCTCGGAAAAAATGAACCAGCTCATGCTCCAGCGGAACGAAGTGTCGACCGCCTGGTTGTGCATGCCGCCCTCGCTCTCGGAAATCGCGCGCCCGAACCAGCGGTACAGCGTGAACACCAGCCACACCAGGCCCAGCGCGAACAGCCACTGGGCGTGCGCGATGCCGTTGAACCAGCCTGCGGCGCCGAACGCCATCATCACCAGTCCGGTGGCGGCCAGCACCGGGAATGGCGAAGGCGCCGGCACGAAATACCCGTTGTGGTTAGCAGTTGTCGACATATTGACTTCCTCGCGTTTACGAATGATCTGTCGGGATGACCCAGTGAATGACAAGCATCAGCAGCCCGACGAACAGGGCTGCCGAGATGAGGCCGGCGACGACGACGTGCACGATGTTCAGATTCTGGAAATCCTTTTCACGGTCGCGCGCTTTGCGCACGCCGAGAAAGGCCCAGAAAATGCTACCGAAAGCACGCAGGAAAGATCCCATGATCGCGGACCTGATTTCAACGAGACGATCGCATGGCGCTCAAAGCAGCGTCCGCCGCAGCACGTAGCCGACGAACAGCGCGAATGCGATGCTCAACGTGATCAGCGCCAGACGCACATTCTGGCGCAGCTTGTCGTGACCGGGACGATCCGTCATCGCACGCTCAATAACCCAGCACCCGCGTCGCGGTTTCGTCGAGCTGCGGCGGCGTCTCGAAGGTATGGAACGGCGCCGGCGACGGCACTTCCCATTCCAGTCCGTGCGCGCCATCCCACGGGCGCTGCGGCGCCGGTTCGCCGCGACCGCGCAGCACCGGAATGACGACGGCGAACAGGAAATAAGCCTGGGCCAGCCCGAAGCCGAGCGCGCCGATCGACGAGATCATGTTGAAATCGGTGAACTGCGGCGGATAGTCCGCATAGCGTCGAACCATTCCTGCCATGCCGAGGAAATGCTGCGGCAGGAAGGTGATGTTGAACGTGATCAGCGAGGTCCAGAAATGGATCCGGCCGGCGCGCTCGTTGTACATCACGCCGCTCCACTTCGGCGACCAGTAGTAGAAGCCCATGAAGATCGCGAACAGCGAACCGGCGACCAGCACATAGTGGAAATGCGCGACCACGTAGTAGGTGTTGTGCAGTTCGGTGTCGATCGGCGCCGTGGCCAGCACCAGCCCGGAGAAGCCGCCGAAGGTGAAGACGAAGATGAAGCCGAGCGCGAACAGCATCGGCGTCTCGAAGCTCAGCGAACCGCGGTACATGGTCGCGATCCAGTTGAACACCTTGACCCCGGTCGGAACCGCGATCAGCATCGTCGCGTACATGAAGAACAGCTGGCCGAAGGTCGGCATTCCGGCGGTGAACATGTGGTGCGCCCAAACGATGAACGACAGGATCGCGATCGACGCGCTGGCGTAGACCATCGAGCTGTAGCCGAACAGCGGCTTGCGCGCGAACGTCGGCACCACCGAGCTGACGATTCCGAACGCCGGCAGGATCATCACGTAGACCTCGGGATGGCCGAAGAACCAGAACAGATGCTGGTACAGGACCGGGTCTCCGCCGCCGGCGGCGTTGAAGAAACTGGTGCCGAAGTGGCGGTCGGTCAGCGTCATCGTGACCGCGCCGGCGAGCACCGGCATGATGGCGATCAGCAGGTACGCGGTGATCAGCCAGGTCCAAGCGAACAGCGGCAGCTTCATCAGCGTCATTCCCGGAGCGCGCATGTTCAGGATGGTGACGATGATGTTGATCGAACCCATGATCGACGACGCGCCCATCAAGTGCACGGCGAAGATCACCATGTCCATTCCCATGCCCTGCTGGATCGTCAGCGGCGCGTACAGCGTCCAGCCGACCTGCGGCGATCCGCCCGAGACGAAGAACGACCCGGTGAGCAGCATCGCTGCCGGGATCAGCAGCCAGAAGCTCAGGTTGTTCATCCGCGGGAAAGCCATGTCGGGCGCGCCGATCTGCAGCGGGACCATCCAGTTCGCGAACCCGACCATCGCCGGCATGATCGCACCGAAGATCATCACCAAGCCGTGCATGGTCGTGATCGACAGGAACAGCTGCGGATTCAGGAACTGGATTCCCGGCTGCGCCAGCTCGGCGCGGATCAGCATCGCCAGAATGCCCCCGCCGAACAGCATGGTCAGCGCGAACACCAGGTACATCGTTCCGATGTCCTTGTGGTTCGTCGAGAACAGCCAGCGTTTCCATCCGTGTGGTCGTTCGTGGGCATGGTCCCCGGCATGCGCCGGGGCGTGGTCGAGCACTGCGCTCATGGGGGTGCACTCCTCGGGGAAAGAAAACGGATCGACCCGGCTTATCGGTCTAGGTTTGTGTGGGGGCGCCGGGTCGGGCTTGTACTGCGTCAGCTGGTCGCGCCCGACGGCGGCAGCGCGCCGCCGCCGGCCTTGATCTTGGCGCGTTCGGTCTTGGTCCACGCCTTGTAGTCGTCCAGCGAAACCACCTTGACGACGATCGGCATGAACGCGTGGCCCTTGCCGCAGATCTGCGCGCATTGGCCGTAGTAGGTGCCGATCTTGTCGGCCTTGAACCAGGTCGCGCGAACGAAACCGGGAATCGCATCGAGCTGCACGCCGAACGACGGCACGTACCAGCCGTGGATCACGTCTGCGGACGTGGTCAGGATGCGGACTTTTTCGTTGACCGGAACGACCAGCGGGTGGTCGACCTGGAGCAGGTAGTTCTCAGGCTTGGACCCGCTGCTGAAGATTTCGCTGACCGGGGTCGTCAGCGTCGAGTAGAAGCTGATGCCCTTGCCCGGACCGTCGACGTAGTCGTAGCCCCATTTCCACTGGTAGCCGGTGACCTTGACGGTCATGAACGAGTGCGCGGTGTTCTCCTGCGCGAGCACGATCTTGGTCGCCGGGATCACCATCCCGATCACGATCAGCAGCGGCACGACGGTCCACGCGACTTCGACCGCGGTGCTTTCGTGGAACTTGGCCGCGACGGCGCCTTTGGACTTGCGAAACTTGAACACCGAATAGAACATCACGCCGAACACGAGGACACCGATGACCAGGCAGATCAGCATCACCATGTAGTTGGCGTCGCGCTGGTCGCGGGCGATCGAAGTCACCGGGTGCTGGAAATCGATGCCCCAGTTCTGCGGACCGCCGGGAAGACTCGGCGCCGCGAATGCCTTGGCGACGAACAAGGCCAAGGCCGCGCTCAGGTAGTGCTTCAGTTTCATCTTCGATGTCACCTTCGTATGGAAAATCTTCAGGCAGCCGTCTCACGCTGCCAGCAAGGCCCGGCGCAGGTCCCTGGCGAGTTTCTCACGCCGTTCGGAACGCGTGTAGCGTCCGACGAAAGCCTGCCTCCCTGACTCGGATATCGCGACCAGGCCGTTGTCGTGCAGCACGACCCTGGCCCAGCGCGGATTGAACGCGACGCGCTGGCAACGCCCCGCACACTCCCACTCGACGATCAGAGTCTGCGCCGAAATCGCGACCCGCTCGCGGTCGCCGGCGTGGCGCGCGTAGATCAGCAGCGCGATGCCCATGCCGATCAGTTCGACGAGTGTGAACGGCGGCACCAGCTTGGCACCGCCAACCCAGCACAGCACGGCGACGAACAACGACACCAGCGTCAGCGAGATGAAGAACAACAGCAACTGGCCCGGGCTGATCGAACAGTTGCGACGCAGCAGCCAGACGAGCATACCGTCCTGGCTGGCCGGTCTGCCGAGCAGGCCGTAATCGAAACTGTCCCCCCACTGCGCGCTCATCCCAAAGCCCGTCGCGCGTATCGCGCCGACAACGTCCCCGCAGGACTCTTGATCTCGCGCAACACGGCTGCTGCGCGAACGATTTAATGGTTTCATTATAGAGATCGGCCCGAGCAGGACTCGTCGCGCGCTGCCGATTTGGCTCGATTTTGCGCACAATCAACACCTGCCGCCACCTATCTCGATCCGTCTATGCAACACCGCGGCGCCGGAGCCGGCGGCGCGCAGGGTCCGACGCTGGCTCAGCGGCGCGCGCGCGTGCCGCGCAATTGCTCGACGGCGAAGGTCGCGATACCGTCGCGCGCCACGACCGTGCGCGGTCGGTAGGCGTGGCCGTAAATCAGCTCGAAACTGATCTCGACCGCGCCGTCGGCGCCGCGCAAGGCCTGCTGCAGCAGCCGCCAGCTTCGCGGCGTGCGCAGCCCCGGCGCCGCCGCTGCGTGCGGCGCACGCCCGAGCGTTGCCAATTCGGCAAGCGCGGCCGCGCCATCGGAATAGCGAAGCCGCACGATCTCCATGTCCATCACCGGCTCGGCGAATCCCTGCGCGATCAGCAAGTCGCCGACGTCGTGCATGTCGATGAAGTCCGGAACCCGCACGCCGAGCTCGCGCAGCTCGGGTGTGCGCAGCTCGCGCAAGGTGTCGGGGCCGAAACTGGTGAACATCAGCACCCCGTCGGGCTGCAACGCGGCATGCCAGCCGGCGAACAGCTCAGCCACGTCGGCGGCCCACGGCAGCGCCAGGTTGGACCACAGCATCTGCGCGCCGACACACGGCGGCGCGTGCAGCGCGCCGACGCGCACCTCGGTGGGGGCACGCAACGCGCGCAGCAATCTCGGCGGCACCTGCGCGCGCCGCGCGCGCTCGGCCAGCGCCGCGGCCGGCTCGACGCCGATCAATTGCGCGCGCGGGTACTGCCGACGCAGCAGCGCCAGGCCGTCGCCCCAGGCGCAACCCACATCGAGCGCCCGTTCCGGCTGCAGCCGCAACAGCGGCAACCGCTCGGCCATGCGGCGTGCGGATTCCTGCCAGATGAATGGCGCGGCGCTGCGCGCAAGGCGCGCGCGCGCATGGAGCAGGCCGGCGGCTGAATCGGAACGTGTGTCGGACATCGGTACGAACAGGGCAATCTGCAATCGGCAATCGGCAATCGGCAATCGGCAATCGGCAATCGGCGCGTGCGGGAATGTCGCGCGCGACGCGCTGCGCACTATAGTTGCTTGGCCGCCGCGCCGCCTGCGCGACGCGCCATGCCCCGCAGTGCCGACCCGACATTGCCGCGGCCCGCAATCGCCCGCAATCGCCCGCAATCGCGAACGAAACGCCAAATGGCCACGCGACAGCACACGACTTCGGCGTCGTGCAGCGAAGCCCTGCGCAGCACGCTGACGCGCTGGTTGCCGAGGGGACTTTGCCAGCTCTGCGCACTGCCCAGCCGCTTTGCGCTGTGCGCTGCGTGCCAGGCGCACCATCTGGCCAGCTCCGCCGCAGCACGCTGCCCGCGCTGCGCGGCGCGCATGCCATGCGGCGCGTGCGCGTTGGCGCCGCCGCCTTTCGCGCGCACGCTGACGCTGGGCGACTATGCACCGCCACTGGATCGCGTGATCGCGCGCCTGAAATTCGGCGCGCAGCCGGCGCTGGGCAGCTGGCTCGGCGCCGAGCTGGCGCAGCGCTGGGCCGCAGCCCGATTTCCGCTTCCCGATGGCGTGGTCGCTGTTCCGCTGTCCGCCGGCCGGCTGCGCGCGCGCGGTTACAACCAGGCGTGGGAGATTGCCCGCGGCTTCGCCGCGGCGCTGCGGCTGAACGCCGATGCGACCGTGTTGCGGCGCCGCCGCGACACCGCGCCACAGGCTTCGCTGCCGCGCGCGCAGCGCGCCGGCAATGTGCGCGGCGCGTTCGTCGCGAGCGCCGTGGCGCGGCGGATGCGGCTGCTGCTGGTCGACGATGTGATGACCAGCGGGTGTACGCTGCAAGCCGCCGCCGACGCGCTGCTGCGCGCCGGCGCCGCCGAGGTCGCGGTCGCGGTGGCGCTGCGCACGCCCGCGCCCGATTGATCCGCCGACTTGCAGTCATGTTCCACATCGTTCTCGTCCACCCCGAAATCCCGCCCAACACCGGCAATGTGATCCGGCTGGCGGCCAACACCGGCTGCACGCTGCACCTGGTCGAGCCGCTGGGGTTTTCGCTCGACGACCGCCAGCTGCGCCGCGCCGGGCTGGACTATCACGAGTACGCCGAGCTGCGCGTGCATGCGTCGTGGGACGCGTTGCTGCGCGACGCCGCGCCCGATCCGGCGCGCATGTTCGCGTTCACCCGCCATGCCACCGGCGGCTTCGCGCAGGCGCGCTTCGCAAGCGGCGACTGGCTGGTGTTCGGCGCAGAGACCAGCGGGCTGCCCGCGGCGCTGCGCGACAGCCTGCCGAACCGGCTGCGCCTGCCGATGCGCGCCGGGCAGCGCAGCCTGAACCTGTCGAATGCGGTCGCGGTGGCCGTGTTCGAGGCCTGGCGCCAGTGCGGCTACGCCGGCGCGGCGTAGCGGCGTAGCGCCGCACCGGCGGCCCCCTGCGCTTCGGCGACAGCCTGCCCTGCTACAAGGCCGAGAAGTCGGGTTTGCGCTTGGCCAGGAAGGCGGTGAACGCCTCCCTCGCCGCCGGGCCCTTGAGCAGGCGCTCGAAGTCGAGCGCCTCGTCGCGCATGACCTGCTGCACCAGCGCGCGCTGCGGCGCGCGCATCAGCGCCTTGGTCGCGCGCAGCGAGGCGGCCGGACGCGCGGCCAGCCTGGCCGCCTGCGCCTGCGCGAAGGCGTTGACCTCGTCGGGCGGCAGCACGCGGTTGACCAGGCCGAGCGCGAGCGCCTCGTCGGCCGCGAACGGCTCGCCGAACAGCAGCTTCTCGGCCGCCGCGGCGCGGCCGATGCGCTGCGGCAGCAGCAGGCTGGAGGCGGCTTCCGGGCACAGCCCGAGGTTGACGAACGGCAGCGAGAACAGCGCGTTGTCGCCGCAGTAGACCAGGTCGCAGTGCAGCAGCAAGGTGGTGCCGATTCCCACCGCCGGGCCGCACACCGCGGCCAGCGCCGGCTGCGGCAGCTCGGCGATGGCGCGCAGGAAGCGGAACACCGGCGCGTCGGCGTCGGCCGGAGGGCGCTGCAGGAATTCGCCGACGTCGTTGCCCGAGCTGAACATCTCGGCCTGGCCCTGGAACACGACCACGCGCACGCTGTCGTCGACTGCCGCGGCCTGCAGCGCGTCGGCCAGGCGGGCGTACATCGCCGCCGTCAACGCGTTGCGCTTGGCCACGCGGTTGAAGGTCAGCGTGAGCACGCCGCCTTCGCGCATTTCCAGGATGTCGTCCATCGCCGCGCTCACAGGGCCTCGAAGATGCCGGCGGCGCCTTGGCCGGTGCCGACGCACATGGTCACCATGCCGTACTTGAGCTTGCGCCGGCGCAGGCCGTAGATGGTCGTGCAGGCGCGGATCGCGCCGGTGGCGCCCAGCGGGTGGCCGAGGGCGATGGCGCCGCCCAGCGGGTTGACCCGCGCCGGGTCGAGGCCGCAGCTGTCGATCACCGCCAGCGACTGCGCCGCGAAGGCCTCGTTGAGCTCGATCCAGCCGAGGTCGTCGAGCTTCAGCCCGGTGGCCTTGAGCGCCGCCGGGATGGCCTCGATCGGGCCGATGCCCATGATCTCCGGCGGCACCCCGCGCGAGGCGAAGCCGACGAAGCGCGCCAGCGGCTGCAGGTTGAAGCGCTTGACCGCGGCCTCCGAGGCCAGGATCAGCGCGCCGGCGCCGTCTGAGGTCTGCGAGCTGTTGCCGGCGGTCACGCTGCCCAGCCCGGTGGCGCGGCCGCTGGGGTCCTTCGGCGAGGCGAACACCGGGCGCAGCTTGCCCAGCGCCTGCAGCGAGGTCTCGGCGCGCGGCCCCTCGTCCAGCGAGATGGTGCGGCGGCGCTCGACGATGCGGCCGCCGACCAGGTCCGGGATTCGCTCGACGACTTCGACCGGGACGATTTCGTCGGCGAACTCGCCGGCCGCGATGGCGGCGATGGCGCGCTGGTGCGACTGCAGCGCGAACGCGTCCTGCGCGTCGCGCGAGACCTTCCACTGCTGCGCCACGCGCTCGGCGGTCAGACCCATGCCGTAGGCGATGCCCACGTCCTCGTCGCGGGCGAACACCGCCGGGTTGAATGCCGGCTTGTTGCCGCTCATCGGCACCAGGCTCATGCTCTCGGCGCCGCCGGCGAGCATGACGTCGGCCTCGCCGACGCGGATGCGGTCGGCGGCCATCTGGATGGCGCTGACGCCGGAGGCGCAGAAGCGGTTGACGGTGACCCCGCCGACGCTGTTGGGCAGCCCGGCGAGCAGCGCGGCGACGCGCGCCATGTTCATTCCCTGCTCGGCTTCGGGGAACGCGCAGCCGACGACGGCGTCCTCGATTGCCGCCGGGTCGAGCCCGGGAACCTGTTTCAGCGCGGCGTGGATCGCCGCGACCAGCAGGTCGTCGGAGCGGGTGTTGCGGAACGCTCCGCGATGCGACTTGCCGATCGGCGTGCGCGCCGCGGCGACGATGTAGGCATCCTGCACTTGCTTGGCCATTTGATGATTCTCCGTATCCGTGGTCGCGGCGCGTCAGTTGCGCACCGGCTTGCCGCCTTGCAGCAGGCTCATGATTCGTTCCTGCGTCTTCGGGTGCTCGAGCAGCTTGCAGAAGCGCTCGCGCTCCAGACGCATCAGCCAGGCCTCGTCGACCAGGCTGCCGGCGTCGACGTCGCCGCCGCACATGACCTCGGCGATCATCACCCCGAGGTGGAAGTCGTGCGCGGTGATCTGGGCGCCGTCGCGCATGTTGACCAGCTGCGCCTTGATGGTGGCCACGCCGCCGCGACCGGCGACCTTGATCGGCTGCGCCAGCGGCGGCCGCCAGCCCGACTCGGCCAGCGCGCGGGCCTGGGCGATGGCCACGTGCAGCACTTCGTCCTTGTGCATGACGACCACGTCGTCGTCGCGCAGATAGCCCATGGCGCGCGCTTCCAGCGCCGACTTGGACACCGCGGCGGTGGCCGGCTGCATGTACAGCTTGCCCAGGAAGGCCATGACGTCGACGTCGGCGCCGGCCTCCGCGGCCAGCTCCGAGGCGCGCCGCGCCAGGTAGCACAGCCCGCCGCCGCCGGGGATCAGCCCGACGCCGGCTTCGACCAGGCCGATGTAGCTCTCCAGCGCGGCCACGCGGCGCGCGCAGTGCACGGCGATTTCGCAGCCGCCGCCCAGCGCCAGGCCGCGCACCGCGGCGATCACCGGAACCTGCGCGTAGCGCAGCCGCAGCACCAGGTCCTGCAGCCGCTTCTCGACCGGCTCGATGGCCGCGGCGCCGCCGGACATGAACGCCGGCAGCATGGCCTGCAGGTCGGCACCGGCCGAGAACGGCTCGCCGGTCTGCCAGATCACCAGCCCGGAGTAGTCGCGCTCGGCCAGCGCCACCGCGCGCTCGAGCTGCTCGACGATGCTGCCGCCGATGGTGTGCATCTTGGTCTTGAAGCTGGCCACCAGCACGTCGTCGGCACCCGGTGCGGTCCAGACGCGGATCGACGCGTCCTCGAACACCGTGGTGCCGGCGCTGGCCGGATCGGCCGCGGCCTCGCCCAGCACACTCTGACCGAACGGCTGGCGCGCCATCACCGGCAGCGCGCGGCGCGGCTTGTAGCAGGCCTGCGCGGCCGACCACGAGCCCTCGGGCTTGTGCACCGCGTCGATGCTGCCGACCCACTCGGGCAGCGGCGCCGCGCACAGCGCGCGGCCGGCGGCGATGTCCTCGGCGACCCAGGTCGCGATCTGCTTCCAGCCGGCGGACTGCCAGCTCTCGAACGGGCCTTCGTTCCAGCCGAAGCCCCAGCGGATGGCGAAATCGAGGTCGCGCGCGTTGTCGGCCACGGTGCCCAGGTGGACCGCGATGTAATGCCACACGTCGCGGAACACGGCCCACAGGAACTGCGCCTGCGGGTTGCTCGACTCGCGCAGCAGCTTGAAGCGCTCGGCGGCAGGCTTCTTCAGCATGCGCACGACGATCTCGTCGGCCTTGGCGCCGCCGGCGGCGTAGTCGCCGCTGGCCGCGTCGTAGCGCAGGATGTCGCGGCCGACCTTCTTGTAGAAGCCGGCGCCGGTCTTCTGCCCCAGCTGGCCCTTGGCGACCAGCGCGGCCAGCGCCGGCGGCGTCGCGTACAGCGCGGCGAACGGGTCGACCGCGGCCGGCAGGGTGTCGCGCATGGTGCCGATGACGTGCGCCATGGTGTCGAGGCCGACGACGTCGGCGGTGCGGAAGGTCGCGCTCTTGGCGCGTCCGAGCTTGGAGCCGGTCAGGTCGTCGACCACGTCGTAGCTCAGGCCGTACTTCTCGGCCTCGTGCATCACGGCCAGGATCGAGAACACGCCGACGCGGTTGGCGACGAAGTTCGGCGTGTCGAGCGCGCGCACCACGCTCTTGCCCAGGGTGCTGGTGAGGAAGGTCTCGAGCTGGTCGAGCACCTCGGGCCGGGTGGCCGCGGTCGGGATCAGCTCGACCAGCGGCATGTAGCGCGGCGGGTTGAAGAAGTGCACGCCGCAGTAACGCGAGCGCAGTTCATCGGAGAAACCTTCGGACAGCGCGGTGATCGACAGCCCGGAGGTGTTGCTGGCGAAAAGCGCGTGCGGCGCCAGGTGCGGCGTGACGCGCTGGTACAGCGCGTGCTTCCAGTCCATGCGCTCGGCGATGGCCTCGATGACCAGATCGCAGTCGGCCAGCAACGCCAGATCGTCGTCGTAGTTGGCGGCGCGGATCAGCCCGGCCTGGGCCACGTTGCCCAGCGGCGCCGGGCTGAGCTTCTTCAGGTTGGCGATCGCCTTGTCGACGACGGCATTCTTCGGGCCTTCCTTGGCCGGCAGATCGAACAGGATCACCGGCACGCGGGCATTGACGCAGTGGGCCGCGATCTGCGCGCCCATGACGCCGGCGCCGAGCACGGCGACCTGGCGGATCGGAAAACGGGAAGTCATCGTTGCATCCTTCGTTGCGAAACGGTTGGAGGGGCTCTCAGGCGAACACCGCCTCGGTGTCGAGCAGGTTCTTCACGCCACTGCGCGCGATGCGGATCGCCGCCGCGGTCTCGGGGTACAGGCGGCCGAAGTAAAAGCGCGCGGTCTGCAGCTTGGCCTCATAGAACGCGCGCTCGCTGGTTCCGCCGGCAAGCGCATCCTGCGCCACCTGCGCCATGCGCGCAAAGGCGTAGGCGAACACCAGGTGGCCGACCACGCGCAGGTACGGCACCGCGGCGGCGCCGACTTCGTCACGGTTGGCCATGGCCTTCATGCCCAGCTCCATGGTCAGCTTCTGCACCTTGTCGCCGAGATCTGCCAGCGGATTGACGAACTCCTGCATCGACTCGGACACGCCGTGGACATCGACGAATTCGCGAACCACCGCGCCGAACTTCTTCAGCTTGGCGCCGTTGTCCATCAGCACCTTGCGTCCGAGCAGGTCGAGCGCCTGGATGGTGTTGGTGCCTTCGTAGATCATGTTGATGCGCGCGTCGCGCACGTACTGCTCCATTCCCCATTCACGGATGAAACCGTGGCCGCCGAACACCTGCAGGCATTCGTTGGCCGCGGCGAAGCCGTTGTCGGTCAGGAACGCCTTGACGATCGGCGTCAGCAGCGCGACCAGGTCGTCGGCATCGGTGCGCTGCTGCGCGTCCGGATGCAGGTGCGCCTGGTCGAGCAGCAGCGAGACCCAGTAGACCAGGAAGCGCCCGCCTTCGGCCCAGGCGCGCGCGGTCAGCAGCATGCGGCGCACGTCGGGGTGGACCAGGATCGGGTCGGCCGGCTGCTGCGGCGCCTTCGGCCCGGACAGCGCACGCATCTGCTGGCGCTCGCGGGCGTAGTCGAGCGCGTTCTGCCACGCCACCTCGGTCAGTCCCAGCGACTGCGAGCCCACGCCCAGGCGGGCGCCGTTCATCATCACGAACATCGCCGCAAGGCCCTTGTTGGGCTCGCCGACCAGCCAGCCGCGCGCGCCGTCGAGGGTCATCTGGCAGGTCGAGTTGGCGTGGATGCCCATCTTGTGCTCGATTCCCGAGCAGAAGATGCCGTTGCGCGCGCCGGCTTCGCCGGACGCGTCGGGAACGAACTTCGGCACGACGAACAGCGAAATGCCCTTCGAGCCTTCGGGCGCGTCGGGCAGCTTGGCGAGCACCATGTGCACGATGTTTTCGGACAGGTCGTGCTCGCCGCTGGAAATGAAGATCTTCTGCCCGCTGACCAGGTAGCTGCCGTCGGCCTGCGGCACCGCCTTGGTGCGGATCAGGCCCAGGTCGGTGCCGCAATGCGGCTCGGTCAGGCACATGGTGCCGGTCCACTGGCCGCTGGCCAGTTTCGGCAGGTACAGCGCCTTGTGCTGCTCGCTGCCGTGCGCGCTGAGCAGTTCGACGACGCCGTGCGTCAGCCCCGGGTACATGGTCCAGGCCTGGTTAGCCGCGTTCTGCATTTCGTACACCGCGCTGCCGACCAGGTGCGGCAGCCCCTGGCCGCCGAACTCGGGCGCGGCGGTCAGCAGCGGCCAGCCGGCCTCGACGTACTGCTCCCAGGCCTGGCGGAAGCCGGCCGGGGTCGTCACCGCGTGGGTCTCGACGTCGTAATGGCAGCCCTCGGCGTCGCCGCTGGCGTTCAGCGGCAGCAGCACCTCGGCGCAGAACTTGCCGGCCTCTTCGCAGACCTGGTCGATCAGCTCGGCATCGATGTCGGCGTGCGGTGGAAGCTCGCGCAGCGCCGGCACGACGTCGAGCACTTCGTGCATCACGAAGCGCATGTCGCGCAGCGGCGGGGTGTAACGTGGCATGGTTTGCTCCTGTCGTTGGGCAAAGTGGGCAAAGTTGGAAATCGGGATTCAGACTTGGGCCAGGTCGATCAGCTCGAGGCCGGCGTGCGTCGCGTAGCTGCGCAGCACCCTCGCGTAACCGATCCGCGCCATGCCGATCGACCCGGGCACCTGCAGCAGCCTGGCGTCGTGGTGCAGCGCCAGGATCAGCCCGTGCAGTTCGAAGACCAGCTGGCGTGCCGGCGTATCGGCGCGCAGATGGCCCGCGGCCACGGCCTGCTGCACCGCGCGCTGCAGCGCGTCGTGCCAGTCCTGCACCATCTGCACCAGTGCGTCGCGCACCGGGCCGGGGCGGTCGTCGAACTCGACCGCACCGGATATGTAGATGCATCCGGTCTCGACCTCGCGGCTGACCTGCTGCAGCCAGCGCTCGAACATGGTGTGCAGCCGCGGCAGGCCTCGCGGCTGCTGCAGCGCCGGATAGAACACCTCGTGCTCGAACAGCACGTGGTAGTGCCGGATGACTGAGATCTGCAATTCCTCGCGCGAACCGAAATGGGCGAAAACACCGGACTTGCTCATGTCCATGCGGTCGGCCAGGACGCCGATCGACAGCCCCTCGAGTCCGATCCGCCCTGCCATCTGCAGTGCACAGTCGAGAATCGCCGCGCGCGTCTGCCGCCCCTTGCCGGAGGTCTCGGGCAGGTCGCGCACGGCTGTATCGGGAGCAATTTTGCGGGCCATCGGGTACGAATCCATCGAACGAACGGTCGTACTATTTCTGAATCCGAGGCGTTTGTCAACCTCTTCGATGCGGCGCGCGCGGCGCTGGGTCAGGCGAGCAACGCGTGCAACGCGGTGTCGGCGTCGGGTGCCGGATGGCCGCGCGCCACGCGCAGCAGGCACCCGCCGGCATACGTCATCAACCACTGCGCGCGCTGCGCCGGGTCGGCTTGCAGCGCCTCTTGTTCACGCGCCAGGCGCAGGCTCTGCCGCAACGCGGCTTCGACGCGCTCGAGGAACTGGTCGACGCGCTGCTGCAAACGCGCGTTCTCGCCGACCAGCGCGTCGCCGGCGAGGACCCGGCACAGGCCGGGATTGCGCGCACCGAACCCGAGCAGCGCCTGCATCGTGCGGTGCGCCTGCTGCAGGCCCGAAGCATGCTGCGCATGGATCTGGTTGATCAGCCCGAACATGCTGTGTTCGATGAAGTCGATCAACGCATCGAACATTTGCGCCTTGCTCGCGAAATGACGGTACAGCGCGGCCTCGGAAACCTGCAGCCGCTGCGCCAGCGCGGCGGTCGTGATGCGCTCGGCGCCCGCTTCCTCGAGCATGCCGGCCAGGCACTGCAGGATCTGTGCGCGGCGCTCGCCCGGCCTGGGCCGCTTGCGCAGGGGCACGACCGTGCCCGTTTCCGGATCGACATCGGCGGGTTGCATAGCGCCCTGATTCTCGCACGGACGCGCGCACGGGATGCCCGCGGCGCGCCCGGAGATCAATGCGACCGGATCATGGTGCCGTAGGCCTGTTCGCTCAGCACTTCGAGCAGCAGCGCATGCGGAATGCGCCCGTCGATGATGTGCACGCTGTTGACCCCGGATCGCGCAGCGTCGAGCGCCGAGGCGATTTTCGGCAGCATGCCGCCTGAAATGCTGCCGTCGGCGAACATGTCGTCGATCTCGCGCGCGGTCAGGTCGGTCAGCAGCTCCCCGGCCTTGTTCAGAACCCCTGGGGTGTTGGTCAGCAGCAGCAGTTTCTCGGCCTTGAGCACTTCGGCCAGCTTGCCCGCGACCACGTCGGCGTTGATGTTGTAGTTCTCGTTGTCGGCCCCGAAACCCAGCGGCGAAATGACCGGAATGAACTGGTCGTCCTGCAGCGCCTTGACCACGCTGGGGTCGATCGACTCGATTTCGCCGACCTGGCCGACATCGTGTTCCAGCGACGGATTCTCGCGGTCACGCATGCGCAGCTTGCGCGCGCGGATCATGCCGCCGTCGCGCCCGGTCAGGCCCACCGCCTTGCCCCCGGCGACGTTGATCAGGCCGACGATGTCCTGCTGCACCTGACCGGCCAGAACCCACTCGACGACTTCCATCGTCTCGGCGTCGGTCACGCGCATGCCCTGGATGAACGTTCCCTTCTTGCCGATCTTGGCCAGTGCCTCGTCGATCTGCGGGCCGCCGCCGTGCACCACCACCGGGTTCATGCCGACGAGCTTGAGCAGCACCACGTCCTCGGCGAAATCCTGCTGCAGCGCCGGATCGGTCATCGCGTTGCCGCCGTACTTGATGACCAGGGTCTTTCCGTGGAAACGGCGGATGTAGGGAAGGGCCTGCGACAGAATCTCGGCTTTGTCGCGCGGGGAGATGTTCGCCAGTTCGGAAGTGGCGATGGAGTCGTGCATGGCAGTGGTCGCAAGGGTGCCGCGGACGGTGCGCCGCACGACGAATTCTAGGGACAGCCCGCGGCGCCTGATGCAGCGCGCTGTTGCATGGTCGCAACCACGGCCCGGAGCGCGGGTTCGTGCGCAAGATCATGGAATCCCTGAGCGCGGCCGGGATCCAATGCAGCGACCGGGACCACGATTCCGGCCGTCCGCTCTTGCTCCAACACATCCAGTGAGTCCACCATGAACAAAACGATCATGATCCTTGCCGCAGCCGCCTTGCTGACACTGGGCGCGTGTCAGAAATCAACGCCGTCCGGAGAGTCGGCCAGCGCTCCGGCCGCAGTTCCGCAGGCCAGCGAAGCCGCCCCGGCCGCCAGTGAGGCGGCGCCTCCGGCCAGCGAGGCATCCGCGGCTCCAGCGGCCAGCGGACCGGCTGCCGCCGAGCCGGCAGCGAGCGAAGCGGCTTCCGCCGCGAGCAAGCCCTGATTCGGCATGGGGTCGGGTCCGCGATGCAACTGCATTTCGAAAACCGCGCAGCTGCCGGGCGGGCGCTCGGCGCCGCGCTGCTGGCTCGGGGCCGATGGCACGATCCCCTCGTGCTGGCGCTGCCGCGCGGCGGCGTTCCGGTTGCGCGCGAGGTTGCCCGTGCGCTGCACGCGCCATGGGACCTGTTGCTGGTGCGCAAGCTCGGCGCTCCGGGCCAGCCCGAGCTGGCACTGGGCGCACTGGCCGAGGACGGAACGCTCGAGCTGAACCACGCGCTGGTGCGTCAGCTCGGCGTCGACCCGGCCTGGATCGACGAGGCGGCGCGCACGGCCGCGCGCGAGCTTCGGCGCCGTGCCGGGCTGTGGCGCGGCGCGCGCGAAGCCGCGGTGGCCGCAGGTCGTGACGTCATCGTGGTCGACGACGGCGTCGCCACCGGGGCCAGCATGCGCGTGGCGCTGCGCGCACTGCGCGCGCAGCACCCGGCACGCATCGTCGCCGCCGCGCCGGTCGCGCCGCCCGACGTCGACTTCAGCCAACTCGCCGACGCCTTCGTCTGCCTGGCAAGACCGCGCGCGTTCAGCGCGGTTGGCGCGTACTACGCGGATTTCGCGCAGGTCGACGACGACGCCGTGCGCGAACAGCTCGCCGAAGCGGCGCAGCCGGCCGCCGACGCGCATTCGGGCGCGTCGGCATTCAACCTTCAAGCGGAGTTGCGATCATGAAAGTCAAGGACATCTACACCCGCGGGGCCGTGCACATCCCGCAGACCTGCAATCTGCAGGAAGCTGCCGAGCAGATGCGCCGGCAGCACGTCGGCGCGCTGGTCGTCACCGACGGCGACGCGGGACTGCTGGGCATCGTCACCGACCGCGACATGGTGCTGCGCGCGCTGGCCGCAGGCGCCTCCCCGCGCGACACCCTGGTCGGCGACGTGATGACCAGCGGCACGCTCGGCGTCAGCGAGGATGCCGGACTCGACGACGCGATGCAGGCCATGTCCAGCCACGGCGTGCGTCGCCTTGCGGTGACCGGAGCCGACGGCCGCGTCCTCGGGATGGTCGCGCTCGACGACCTGATCGAGGCGCAGGGCCGCGAAATCGCCTTGCTCACCAGCATCCTGGGCCGCGAACAGCAGCGCGAGCGCAGCGGCAGCGTGCAGTCTCCACTGCACCCCTGAGACCGACCGCGCGCACCGCAGGGAACATCGTGCAGCGGCGCTCGAGGCATCGGAGCCGGGAAAGCGACGCGAAGCGGCCAGGCCGGTGAGCAACAACTGGTTTCCACGCGGTTGCCGAACATCATGGAAATCGTCGATCGCTGCGTCGATACTGGAATCGAACGGGGAACTCTCAGCGTTCCAGAGCCGCTGCGCGCGACGCCCGGGCGATGGCCCGCGGGCCAGGCGGGCTTCGGTGGCGCCCGTTCAGCATCGGAACGCTGCGATCGAGCGCGGAGCCTGCGATGACACTGATGCCAGAACGTTTTTTCGTCGAACCGACCGCGGCGCGTCTGTCCGCGCTGCCGCTGCCGTGCGCGGTGCAGCTCCCGGGCGGGCGGCGCATCGGGCCGGCAGCGCCGGTCCTGCGGCTGGTGGTGCGCGACATGCGCGCGCTGCTGCATCTGGCGCAAGGCGCGATCGGGCGCCTGGCCGAGGACTACGTCGAGGGAAGGCTCGAGATCGAAGGTCGGCTGCGCGACCTGATGGTCGCCGCGCCGGCGTTGCTCGCCGACGACCCGACGCGCGCCGCGGCGCCGGGGCCGCTGCGCGTGCTGCAACAGGCTTCGCGGCTGCTGTGGGAGCGCACGCACCACAGCCGCGCGCGCGACGCAGCGCAGATCCAGCGGCATTACGACGTCAGCGACGCGTTCTACGCGTTGTGGCTCGACCCGCGCCGGGTCTACTCGTGTGCGTACTTTGCGCGCGACGACATGAGCCTGGCGCAGGCGCAGGAGGCCAAGCTCGACCTGATCTGCCGCAAGCTGCTGCTGCGCCCCGGAGAGCGGCTGCTCGACATCGGCGCCGGCTGGGGCGGACTGATGCTGTGGGCAGCAGAACACTATGGCGTCGATGCAACCGGAATCACGTTGTCGCGCAACCAGCACGAGTACGTCACCGAACTGATCGCATCGAAAGGATTGCAGCAGCGTGCGCGGATGTTGCTGCTCGACTACCGCGACGTCGATGAAAGCCGACCGTGGGACAAGATCGCCTCGGTAGGCATGTGCGAGCACGTCGGACGACCGAACCTGCCGCACTATTTCGCCAAGCTGCGCCGCCTGCTGCGCCCTGGCGGGCTGGTCATGAACCACGGCATCACCGCGGGCGGCACCGACAACCCGCAACTGGCTGGCGGCATGGGCGAGTTCATCGAAAAGTACATTTTCCCGGGCGGCCAGCTGGTGCACGCAGCGGTCATGCTCGATGCCATGGCGCGCGGCGGCATCGAACCGCTCGACGTCGAATGCCTGCGCCCTCATTACGCACGCACGCTGTGGCACTGGGTCGATGCGCTGGATGCGCGCGTCGACGACGCGCGCCGGGTGCTCGGAGCGCACGCCGATCGCGTGATCCGTGCCTACCGGATGTACCTGGCCGGCTCGGCGATGGGATTCGAGCAGGGCTGGATATCGCTGCACCAGCTGCTCGGCGCACGCGCCGACGGCGCCGACGGCGCGCCCCGGCTACGCGGCGCTCGCAGCGCCTACCCATTCCGGCGCGACTACATGTACCCGCCCGGGACGGGGCATTGACGCGCGAGCCGCCGTGGCGTGCGTGGGCCGCCTCGGGCGGCGATCCGATCCGAGCCCGCGCATGAAAGGAACATCATGGCAATCGTCAAATGGGATCCATGGCAGGAATTCGAGGACATGTTCAATCGCTACACGCGCGCGGTCGGCTGGCCTCGCGTCGGTCGGGGCGAGGTTGTCGAGACTGCCGACTGGTCGCCTCGGGTCGACATCGCGGAAACGCCGCAGGCGTACACCATCAAGGCCGAGATTCCGTCGGTCGACAAGGATGACGTCAAGGTCAGCATCGACGGCGGCATGGTCACGCTGTCGGGCGAGCGCAAGCAGGAAAAGGAAGAAAAGGACAAGACCTGGCACCGCGTCGAACGCTTCTACGGGGCGTTCAGCCGCAGCTTCGCGCTGCCCGACAACATCGACGCCGCCGCGGCCAAGGCCACCTTCAAGGACGGACTGCTGACCCTCGAGATTCCGAAGACCGCGCCGTCCGTGCCGAAGGGCGTCGAAGTCAAGGTCGAGTGATGGACAAGACCGCGTTCGATCTGGCGCGGGTGTATCAGCTGCTCGAGCCTGGCCCGGTGCTGCTGCTGGCCACGGCCGGTACGCAGCGGCCGAATGTGATGACGCTGAGCTGGCAGACGATGGTCGAGTTCGAGCCGCCGCTGGTGGCCTGCGTGCTCAGCCCCTCGGACTACAGCTTCGCCGCGCTGCAGCGCGACGGCGAATGCACGCTGAACGTTCCAGGCGCCGAGCTCGCCAGCCAGGTCGTCGGCTGCGGCAATTGTTCGGGACGCGATACCGACAAGTTCACCGCTTTCGGCTTGACTCCGCGACCGGCCGAGATCGTCGCCGCGCCGCTGGTCGACGAGTGCGACGCGAGCCTTGAATGCCGCGTCGTCGACCGCAGCATGGTCGAGCGCTACGGCCTGTTCATGCTCGAGGTCGTCCGCGCCTGGCGCCGCGGCAACGGCCCGGAGCGGTTGCTGCACCACGCCGGCTGGGGCGTGTTCCGGGTCAGCGAAGAAACGATGCGCCTGCCGTCGGCGATGCGTTAGCGCGGCCGCATCGACACGCGTCATCGGCAGCTGGCCACGCCCGCGGGCGCGGCCAGCTGCGCCGCGATGCTTGCCAGCGCATCGGGGATCGCCTACCATCTGTCGTAACGCGAACCATTCGCATTCCCAACAGTAGGTCGAGCCATGCCCACCGTGCCCCCCACCCAGCCGACGATCCGGGCACTGGCCGCGCTGCGCCGCGGTCAGCGCGCACGCATCGCCGCGGTCGATTCGGCCGGCGGTCTGCCGCAGCGCGTCGCGATGCTGGGCCTGCGCCGCGGCGTCGAGCTGCACGTGGTGCTGGGACCCGATGCGCGCGGCGCCGTCGTGCGCGTCGGCGCCGCACGCATCGCGCTGGGCCGCGACATCGTCGAGCGCATCGCGGTCACCGCACTGTCCGACGCGGAGCCGCGCTGATGGCCGCCTGCCACGACACCGCCGCTGCCCCGGGAACCCGCCGGAATCGCCCGCTGATCGCGCTGGCCGGCAATCCGAACTGCGGCAAGACGACACTGTTCAACCTGCTCACAGGCGCGCGCCAGCAGGTCGGAAACTGGCCGGGCGTCACGGTCGAGCGCCGTGCCGGCCAGCTCGATCCGGGCACTGGCCTGGCAACGCTGGTCGACCTGCCCGGCGTCTACAGCCTGCTCGGCGGCGGCGGCGAGGACCAGCGCGTCGCGCGCGACGCGCTGTGCGGCGACGATGTCGATCTGGTCGTGCAAGTCGTCGACGCGTCCAACCTCGAGCGGCACCTGCTGCTGAGCGCGGAACTGATCGAGGTCGGCAAACCGCTGCTTGTGGTGCTGAACATGATCGACGAGGCACGTGCGGCTGGCTTCGAGCCGCAACCCGAGCAACTCGCGCAGCGGCTTGGCGTTGCGGTGGTCCCGATGGTCGCGCGCCGCGGCAGCGGTCGCCGCGAACTGCTCGACACCATCGGCCAGGCGCTGCGCACGCCGCCGCGCGTCGCGCGCGGCGCCTACGACGACGAACTGCGCGCGGCACTGGATCAGGTGGCGGCGGCATTGCCGCGCCACGCGCGCCTGGACGCGCTGCGCATGCTGGAAGCGCACGACGCGCCGCAGGACGCCGACCAGGCCCGCGCGCTGCGCACGGCCAGCGCGACGCTGCGCGCCGCGCATGGCGAGGACGCCTGCGACCTGTTCGCAGCCGCACGCTTCGCGTGGGCCCATGCGACCGCCGCCGCGGTGCTGCACGGCGACGGTCGGGTCGGTTTGCGCCATCGCGTCGGCGCCCGGCTCGACGCGCTGTTCCTGCACCGCTGGCTCGGCGTGCCGCTGTTTCTCGCCGTGCTGTACCTGGTGTTCGTCGTCAGCTTCAGCGGCGGCAACATCCTGCTCGACGTGTTCGACCAGGGCTCCGAGGCGCTGCTGATCGACGGCACCGGCCACCTGCTGCTCGGCGCCGGTCTGCCGGGCTGGGCGGTCGCCGCGCTGGCCGGCGGGGTCGGCGGCGGGCTGCATCTGGTGATCTCGTTCATCCCGCCGATCGGGCTGACCTTCCTGCTGCTGGCGCTGCTCGACGACTGCGGCTACCTGGCGCGCGCCGCCTACGCGATGGACCGGCTGATGCGGCGCTTCGGGCTTCCGGGCAACGCGCTGGTGCCGATGGTCATCGGCTTCGGCTGCAATGTGCCGGCGATCATGGGCTCGCGCATCATCGAGGATCCGCGCGGCCGGCTGCTGACCGTGCTGATCCAGCCGTTCATGTCGTGCTCGGCGCGGCTGACCATCTATCTGGCATTCGCCGTCGTGTTCTTCCGCGACAACGGCGGTCAGATCGTTTTCGCGCTGTACCTGCTCGGCATCGTCGCGGCGCTGCTCAGCGCCGCGCTGCTCGGCCGCACCGCGCTGCGCGGCGTGCCGCTGCCATTCCTGATCGAGCTGCCGCCGTACCGGCTGCCCAGTGTGCACAGCGTGCTGGTGCAGGCTTGGCAGCGACTGCGGGTGTTCGTGCTGCGCGTGGGCAAGGTCATCACCGCGATCGGTCTCGTGCTGTTCGTGCTGCCGGGAATCGGCTGGGGCGCGCACGGCCTGCAGTTGACCGACATCGAGCATTCGCTGCTGGCCCAGGGCAGCCGCACGCTGGCGCCACTGTTCGCGCCGATGGGCGTGCGCCGCGACAACTGGCCGGCGGTGGCCGGACTGGTCGCCGGCGCCGCGGCCAAGGAAGTCGTCGTCGGCACCCTGAACGGCATCTACCAGCGCCAGCAGGCCGCCGAGCAGCTGCAGCGCTGGCGCGACCCCGAGATCGGGCCGAAGCTGCGCGCCGCGCTGCGCACGGTGCCGGAGAATGCGCGCGCTTTCTTCTCGACCATGCTCGACCCGCTGGACGTCGGCGCGCTGCGCTCGAGCACACGCGCCACCGCCGCGTCGGGCGCCAGCGCGCAGACGCTGGCCGGACTGGCCGCCGGCTTCACCCCGCTGTCGGCATTCGCCTACCTGGTGTTCGTGTTGCTGTACGTTCCGTGCGCCAGCACCATGGCGGCGCTGCGCCGCGAGGCAGGCTGGGGCTGGATGGTGTTTTCGATCGGCTACGGCGTGCTGCTGGCGTGGTGCGCGGCAACGGTCGTCTACCAGGCCGGCAGCGCAACGGCGCACCCGGTGCATTCGGCGGCGTGGATCGCAGGCTGCGCCTGCGCGCTGCTCGCTCTGGTCGCCGCGCTGCGGCGCTGGGGCCTGCAGCGGCGCACGCCGCCGGCACCGCACGCAGCGTGGAACGCGCCATGACGCTGCCTGGAGGCATCGCCGCCGCCGGTGGTGATCCGCTGTTCGCACTGCGCGAAACCCTGCGCGCCGCCGACGGCGGCGTGAGCGCGGCGCAGCTCGCCGCCGCGCTCGGACTGTCGCGCACAGTGGTCGACGCGCTGCTGGCGCACTGGCAGCGCCGCGGCCGGGTCGTCGCCAGCGCGGCCGGCGGCTGCGGCGACGGCGGCTCCTGCGCCGCTTGCGCCAGCCGCTGCGTCGGGGCGACCGAGCTGTATCGCTGGCACGACACACCGCCGACGCGCACCGTGCCGCTGCACGCGGCGCGCTGAGCCGCGCCGACCGCGTTCGCCTGCTGCGGTTCCATGTTCCAATCGCGGAACAGCCGCTGAACCGTGCCATGCCGTCCGATCCTGCCATCGACCCGCGTCCGCGTATCGTCGCGGTCGGCTTTCATCGCCTGAAGCAATTGCTGCGCGAGGTCGCGCCCGAGTACGCCGCGCGCGCCCGCGTCGACGTGCTCGATCGCGGCTTCGAGGAAGCGCTGGCCGAAATCGAGGCCCAGCGCCCGCAGCGACCGATCGACGTTCTGGTCGCCGCTGGGCTGCACGGTGATTACCTGCGCAGCCACATCGATTTGCCGGTGGTGATGGTCAAGGTCGGAGGCTATGACCTGATGCTCGCGCTGGCCCAGGCGCGTGCGCTGAGCAGCCGCATCGCGCTGGTCACCTTCGGCAAAGTGCGCGCCGAAGTCGAGCAGTTCAGCCGATTGTTCGGCCTGGACATCGTGCAGCGAAGCTACCAGAGCGAGGAACAAGCCGGCGCCTGCGTCGACGAACTGCGCGCCGCGGGCACCGAAGTCGTCGTGGCGCCGGGGCTGGTCGCCGATCTGGCCGAAGCCGCCGGAATGACCGGGCTGCTGCTGTATTCCCCCGACGCGGTGCGCCAGGCAATCGACGACGCGATCGAAGTCGCGCGCACCGCGCGCATCGCCACCGCCAAGCGCGAGCGGCTCAATGCCATCATCGCGCAACTGCGCGACGGCGTGGTCGCGGTCGACGTCGACGAGCGCATCGAAGCCCTGAACCCGCCGGTCGAGCGACTTCTCGGCTTGCCGCGTGCGCAACTGCTCGGCCGTCGGCTCGGCGAAGTCGCTCCCGAGCTGTCGCTGCAACGCACGCTGCGCGACGGCGTCGATGAAACCGACGAGGTCGCGCGCCTGCACGGACGCACGGTGGTTCTGAGCCGGCGCGGAATCCACGAGCGCGGAGTGACCACCGGCGCGGTGCTGACCTGCCAGGACCCGGCGTCGATCCAGCGCGCCGAACGCAACCTGCGCGCACGCGCCACCGCGCGCGGCGCGCGCTGGAGGCTCGACGACATCGTCGGCGACAGCGCGCCGATGCGCGAAGCACGAAGACTGGCTGCGCGCTACGCGCGCTCCGAGGCCACAGTGCTGATCGTCGGTGAGAGCGGTACCGGCAAGGAACTGTTCGCGCAGGGGCTGCACGCCGCCAGCCGGCGCGCGCACCAGCCGTTCGTCGCGGTCAACTGCGCGGCGTTCCCGGAAGCGCTGCTGGAAAGCGAGCTGTTCGGCTACGACGAAGGCGCGTTCACCGGCGCGCGCAAAGCCGGCAAAGTCGGATTGTTCGAGGCCGCGCATCACGGCACCATCTTCCTCGACGAAATCGGCGAAATGCCGGTGTCGCTGCAGACCCGGCTGCTGCGGGTTTTGCAGGAGCGCGAAATCCTGCGCGTCGGAGCCACCGAGCCGACTCCGATCGACGTGCGGGTCGTCGCAGCGACCCATCGTGCGCTGGACGAGCGAATCGCAGTCGGAGCGTTCCGCCGCGATCTCTACTACCGGCTGAACATCCTGCGCCTGCAGCTCGTGCCGCTGCGCGAACGCCTCGACGACCTGCCAGCGCTGGCCGCGCACCTGTTCGACAAACTCGCCATGCGCGCGGCAGGCGCGCCTGCCGCGCTGCTCGACGCTCTGCTCGCGCGCGCGCAGGGCTACGCCTGGCCGGGCAATGTGCGCGAGCTGGAGAACATGATCGAGCGCGTGGTCGGTGCCGGCGAGGCCAGCGCCGCGCTGCTGCCCGAGCTCGGCGCCGCGCACCTGCCGCAATCGGCGGACACCGCCGACGCGGCGCCGCTGGCCGCCCGGCGCGCCGCCAGCGAGCGCGCCACCATTTTGCGCGTGCTGGCCGAGTGCGGCGGTGACCGCGCCGCGGCGTGCGCGGCGCTGGGAATCGGCCGCACCACCCTGTGGCGCAAACTGCGCGCCGCGGACGGGAGTTGAGCGCGGCTTCGGAGCGGCCGTGCGCCGCGCTCACGTGACGGCCCCCAGGCGCTGCGCGCCACCCCCCGAGGGGGCGAGCGCGGCTTCGGAGCGGCCGTGCGCCGCGCTCAGTCGTGCTCGTGCATCGCAGGCGGTTCGTCGACTTCGGCGGGCTGCGGCGGCTGCGGCGGCGCCTGTTGCAGTGCCGGAGGCTCCACCAGCGCCATCGGCAATACCCGCACGTAACGCGCCTTGGCGGCCTTGTACGCCGCGTTCCCGAGCAGCGGATCGATCGGCACGCGAAAGCCGTAGCCCCACAGCGCCGGAATCGGAGCGCCACGCTGGCCGCCGGCAAGCCGTGGACGCAGCAACTGCACGAACAGCTTCAGCGGCCTGTCGGCCGTCGGGTGCACCGCGTCGCCGTGCAGCGTGCGCCAGAACGCGTCGTCGGCGTCGATGATGCGGACGTAATGCGCCCAGTGGCTCTGCGGATCGGCTGCGTACATGCAGTCGACGCGAAGCGCCTGCAGCCTGGCACCGGGCACATGCGCGGCCCACGCCAGCTGCAGCGCGCTTGGCTGCGCCGACAGCGGAGTCGGCTCCAGCAGCGCGCGCAGCGCGCCGCCGGCAATGCTTCCCGAAACGGAGCAGCGCAACAGGTACGGCGCGCCGACTGCGGCGATGGTGCTGCGCACGTCGTGGCCGTGGGCCAGGCCGCACAGGCAAGCGGTGACCGCTGCCAGCAATCGATGCATTG
This sequence comes from Pseudomonadota bacterium, assembly GCA_021805805.1. Classification (GTDB taxonomy): domain Bacteria; phylum Pseudomonadota; class Gammaproteobacteria; order Burkholderiales; family Burkholderiaceae_C; genus Thiomonas_A. The sequence continues at coordinate 52,553 of JAJZEB010000001.1, forward strand.
TTCACTCCTTCTGGAGCGCGCCGGAACCCGGCGCGCGGAGGTTTCAAGGACCGGGGATGACCGGCAACGGTTCGATGACGCGGAACTTCCCCCTGCCGTTGCCGAGCCAGCACGACCCGCGCAATGCGAACCCATCGTCGACGCCGTCGGGTGCAAGGCGCATGATGTGCAAGGTCAGCCTGCTTCCCGGATCGGGAGGGCAATGCTGCGCGTGACCGTTCCACGTGTCCCAGAACGGATCGTTGCGATCGAGCGTGGCACGCACGGTGTAGCGTTGCGCGCCGGCACCGCCGCGGCATTGCAGCACGGCTTCGACGAACGACGCGCCGACGCTGGACACTCCGACGCCTCCGGTCTGCCACAGCATCCACGGCAGACTGTGCAAATGCTGTCCCGCGAACATCGGCCACCAGTCGTCGATCAGCATGACGGTGAAGTCGACCCCGGCCGAAGCGCGAAAGCGTCCTTGCACCGAGCACGACAACTGCTCGTCGGTGTCGTTGCGCAGCACCAGTTCGAGCGCTGCGACCGGAGTCGCCGCGAGCAGCCCCGCGGCGAGCAGCGCGAGTGCTGCGGCGCGCCGCACCGCGGTGCGGCCTGGCGCATCAGTCCACATCGCCGACCTCCGGCACGTCGGCGGCTTCGCCCGGATGCGGCAAGCCGCCTCCGGCGTGCAGCAGTGGCTGCACATACACATAGCGCGCCTTGTTGCCGATCCAGTAGGCCGAGTGAATCGACCGCCGCAGCGGTTCGCGGTAGGTGTAGCCCCACAGCGCCGGGTACAGATCGCCGAAGCCGTCGGCGCCGGCCTGCGGCTGCAGGCTCATCGGCTGCACCGCCAGACGCAGCGGCCGACTCGCCGCCGGGTGCAGAGCAACGCCGTCGACGGTGCGCCAGAACGGGTCGTCGGCGCCGATGACGCGGATGTAGCGCGCCGGCGCGCTCTGCGGATCGGGCGCGAACAGGCAGTCGACACGCAGGCTGCGCAGCGTCTGCCCGGGCAGGTGCGCATCCCAGGCAATGGCCAACGGCCGCGGCTGGGTTCCCAGCGACGTGGCGGGAAGCAGCAGCTGCAGCGGGCCGTCGTCGACGGCGCCGCGAACTTCGCAACGCATCAGGTGCGGCGCACCGACGGCTTCGATGGTGCTGCGCGGATCGAGCGCGTGGGCCTGGCTGGCCAGGCTCGCGGCGAGCAGCGCGATGCAACGGGTGTAGGGCATGGTTGAATCCTTCGCGACGCAGAAGCGATGGCCGCGCTCAATGCGCCGCCTCGACCGGCAGCGGGACGATGACGCGGTACGCGCTCATCCAGCCAGCCGGACTCAGGCAGCTGCCGCGCAACACGAAACCGGGCAGCGACGCCACCGGCGCAGGCCTGAACGCCTCGCCGGGGGCGACGAAGCGCGCGATCTCGAGCTTGAGCGTCGCGCCCGGCTCGGGCCGGCAAGCGGGCTGCCCCGGCGCCTCGATCTGCCAGAACGCGCTGTCGTGCGCAAGCAGCTTGCGCAGCACGAACGCGCCCGGCGCCTGCCAGCCCTGGCACCACAGCTCGGCATCGAGGAAACGCGGCGTGCCGTAGCCCGGCAGATCCCAGTTCAGCCACGCCGCCAGCGGCAGGCTCGGCGTGCGCTGACCGGCGTACAGCAGCACCCGCTTGACCAGCGGCACCGCGAACTGCGAACCGTCGGCGCGCGCGTAATGGGCGTCGATCTGGCAATGCAATGCGGTGTCGGTGCTGTTGCGCAGCATCAGCTCGGCACACGCAGGAGGCGCGCACAGCGCGCCGGCGACCAAGGCGGCAGCACTTTGAAGTGCGCCGGGACGCGACCGCGGGGGTGGATTGGACGGCATCGGAACTCGGCATTCGACAGCCATCGGTCCCGCGTGCCGATGCGGCACGCAGCCAACCGATGTCCGATGCTTCGATGCCCGACGCCGGCGCGAAGTTCCCGCGCGCCGACGAATCAGCTCGCGTAGTCCGGATCGGTGCGCTCGAGACTGCGCAGCAGCGCCGGCCACGCGATCCCCGCGCCCTGCCCGGCGGTGACCGCGCGCGCTGCGGCTGCGGCGCCTTGCAGCACGTCGGCGCCGACCTCGATCAGTTCGACGCCCTGCGCCGCGATCTGGATCTGGCACGCGGTCTCGAGCAGGTACATCAGCACGAACGCGTCGGCGACCGCGGCGCCGACCGTCAGCAGCCCGTGGTTGCGCAGGATCAGCGCGTTGCGGCTGCCGAGGTCGCGCTGCAACCGAGGCTGTTCGTCGGCGCGCAACGCGATTCCCTCGTAGTCGTGGTAGCCGAGCTGCGGCAGCACCAGCGTGGCCTGCTGGCTGATCGGAAGCAGCCCGCGGCGTTGCGCCGACACCGCGACGCCGCAGCGCGTGTGGGTGTGCAGGACGCAGCCGACGTCGGGTCGCGCCGCGTGCACGCAGGCGTGGATCGTGAATCCTGCCGGATTGACCGGGAACGGCGACTCGAGAACCTTGTTGCACTCGGCATCGATCTTCAGCAAGCTGCTTGCCGTGATTTCGTCGAAGCCCAGCCCGTACGGGTTGATCAGAAACTGCTCTGCGGGAAGCCGCGCGCTGATATGGGTGAACACCAGGTCGCTCCAGCCGAAGCGTGCGACCAGCCGGTACGCCGCAGCCAGCTCGACGCGCAGCGCCCACTCCTGCGGCGAAACCCGCGACTTGACTTCCGGGAAGGTGATTGGATTCACATCGGTCTCCTTGGCCTGACTCGTCTGGCTGGTGCCATCCGCGTGACACGTCGCCGCGCCTGCGCAGCATAAGCAGCCGAGCGCGCGACGGCAATTCCGCAGTCGCGCACAGGGCTGGTCAGGCGCGCGTCAGCGCGTCGGCCACTGCGCGTACGGCAGCGGGCGGCCGAACAGGTATCCCTGGAACGTCTCGCACCCGGCCTGCAGCAGCAAGGCACGCTGCGCGTCGTGCTCGACGCCTTCGGCGACCACCTCCAGGTTCAGCGCGTGCGCCATCGCCAGGACAGCGCGGACGATGGCCCGGTCGTTGACGTCGTCGGCCATGTCCTCGACGAACGAGCGGTCGATCTTCACTTCGCGCACAGGGAGTCGCTTCAGATAAGCCAGCGACGAATACCCCGTGCCGAAGTCGTCGAGCGAAAAGCTGACGCCGTTTGCGATCAGGCGTCGCATCGTCGCCACCGCGTCGTCCATGCGCTCGAGCAGCGCGCCTTCGGTCAGTTCGAGCCGCAGCCGCGACGCATCGGCGCCGGTGTCGTGCAGCGCGCGCAACACCTCGGCGACGAAATCGTGCCGGTAGAACTGCCGTGCGCTGATGTTCACCGACATCGTTCGCGCCTGCGTGGCCGGGTCGTCGCTCCACGCCCTCAGCTGCATGCACGCCTCGCGCAGCGCCCAACGGCCCAGGTCGACGATCAGACCGCTGGCCTCGGCGGCGGCGATGAAGGTTCCGGGCAGCACCAGCGAGCCGTCGGCGCGCTGCCAGCGCAGCAAGGCCTCGGCGCCGACGACGGCGCCGTCGCGATCGACCTGCGGCTGGTAGAAGAGCATGAACTCGTCGTGTTCGAGGCCGCGCCGGATCGCCGACTGCAGCGCCGCGCGCATCTCCACCGCGGACTGCATGGCCGGGCTGAAATAGCGCACCGCATTGCGTCCGGCGTCCTTGGCCTGGTACAGCGCGATGTCGGCCTGCTTGATGCACACTTCGGCCGACACTTCACGACCGCGGAACAGGGTCACGCCGAGGCTGGCGCTGACGTCGAAAGGCTCGGCGCCGTCAGCGTCGTAGGCCTGCGCCAGCCGCGCGCGGATCGCCTCGGCGATTTGCGCGACCTCGGATTCGGCGGTCTCGAGGTCACGACCCAGCTCCTCGACCATGACGATGAATTCATCGCCGCCGAGCCGCGCCACGGTATCGGCGACGCGCGCCGCGGCGCACAGGCGCGCAGCGACCTCGACCAGAAGCCGGTCGCCCGACTCGTGGCCGCGCGTATCGTTGAGTTCCTTGAAATGATCGAGGTCGAGCATGACGATGGCGCCGTACTGCCCGTTGCGCTCGCTGGCGACCAAAGCCTGCCCCAGACGGTCCATCAGCAGGCGCCGGTTCGGCAAGCGGGTCAGCGGGTCGTAGTAGGCCAGCTCGCGGATCTGTTCCTCGGCTCGTCGCTGCTCGGTGATGTCGCGCACCGTGACCCGCCGCCCCATGTAGCGCCCGGCGTCGTCGAACACCGCGCGGCAGAAATGGCTGACCCAGCGCCGCTCTCCGTTGCGGCGGACGATGCGCAGGTTCAGTTCGCTGGAGCCGGATTCCTGCGCGTGGATGAAACGCTGCACATGCGCAGCCCAGGCCTGGGCGTCGGCGGGATCGACGATCAGGTCGAGCAGGCCCGGATTGGCCGTGACCTCGTCGGCGGTGTAACCGGTGACGCGCTCGACCGACGGGCTGACGTAGATCGGCCTGCCGTCGGGCCCGATCCAGTACTCGAGGTTGTAGGTCCAGTCGATCATCGTGTGCAGCATCGCCTCGCTCTTCTTCAGCTCGGCAAGCATTTCCTTGCGCTGCGTGATGTTGCTGTTGACCTCGACGATGGCCTGCGGCTGCTGTCCAGACGGCCGATACAGCGTCCAGCGGCTCTCGACGACGATCTGCTTCCCGTCGCGAGTCCTGTGCACGAGTTCGCCGCGCCAGCTTCCGGCTTCGACCAACGCCTCGCGAATGGTTCCGAGCGCGGCCGGGAACCGGGTCTGCAGCAGGTCGTGCGAGACGCGGCCGAGCGCCTGCTCCTCGCTCCAGCCGTACAGTTCCTCGGCCCCGGAGTTCCAGAAAATGATGTGGTCGTCGAGGTCGCGGCCGATCACCGGAGCTGCGCGCGCGAGCAGGTCCGCCTGCCACTGCAGGCGCTGCGCACGCTCGGCGATGTCGTGCTGCGACTGCTTGAGCTGAGAAATGTCGGCGAACGTCAGCACCACGCCCTCGATCTCATCGCGCGCGTTGCGGTACGGCAATGTGCGCTGCAGATACCAGCGCTGTTCGCCGGCGCTGATTTCGCGCACCGGAACGCTGTCGCCGGCAAGCACGGCCATGCAATCGGCGTGCAACTGCGCGCCTTCGAACAGCAGCACGATGTCCTGCAGCGCGCGGCCCAGGTCGGCGTTGCTGATGCGCATGAGCTGTGCGCATGCCGGAGTGAAGCGCCGCACCCGACATTGCCGGTCGAGCAGGACCTTGGGCATCAAAGCGGCTTCGAGCAGATTTTTCAGGTCGGAATTCAGCGCCTCGACCTCGACGATCTTCGCATCGAGCGCCGCGTTGGTCGTCAGCAGTTCCTCGTTCAGCGACTGCAGTTCCTCCTTGGAGCTTTCGAGCTCCTCGTTGGTCGACTGCAGCTCCTCGTTCATCGCCAGCACTTCCTCGTTCGCCGCGCGCATCTCCTCGCCCGAAGCGCGTGCCTGCTCGATGGTGCGCGTGAGGTCGTCGCGCGTGGCCTGCAGCTCCTGGTTGAGCTGCTCGAGCGCCCAGCGGCTCGAATTGGCGTCGGGCGTCATGGTGATCGCCTCGTCGTGCGCCAGGCCGCTGAACGCGACCGCGAGCATCCAGGCCCGCTCCGGGCTTTCGAACGGATTGACCTCGATGCGCACCCCGGCCGCGGACGCCGCTTCGCCGCCGTCGGCGCGCACGTTGACGACCCGGCGCTGGCGCATGCGCCGGGCGTCGAGCATCGCCAGGCGCAGCGCCATGACGTAATCGGCGCGAACCACCTCGAACAGGTCGCGCGACGGCCTGCCGCTGGGGAAACGCAGGTACGGCGACAGATCGCCGGTCATGTAGGTGATCTGGCCCTTGGCGTCGACCAGCAGCTGCGCAGTGCCGTGCCGCTCCAGGAGCCTGGCGTGGATCGCGCCCTGGTCGATCCAGCGCTCGCTGCGCAGCCGCGGCTCGTCGCCGGCGTATGCGCCGACGGTGGCGCCGCGCGTGGACATCGGCAGCTCGGGCATGCGCCCGGCCTTGGTCGCGGTGCGGCGGTACACGCGCCAGGTCTTGGACACGGTCTCGAAATGCCGCTCGACGTTTCCGGGGGTCTCCGCCTTGCCGAGGAACAGCACTCCGCCCGGGTTCAGCGCGAAATGGAACACGCTGAGCACCTTGCGCTGCATGGTGCGGTTCAGATAGATGAGCACATTGCGGCAGACGATCAGGTCCAGCTTCGAGTACGGCGGGTCGCTGACCAGGTTGTGGCGGGCGAACACGATCGCCTCGCGCAACTCCTTGCGCACGCGCAGCCCGAGCTCGCGCTCGTCGAAATAGCGCTCGACCCATTCCGGAGCGACCCCGGCCAGCGCGGCGCGCGAATAACTGCCGGCGCGCGCCACGTCGAGCGCGGCGCCGTCGAGGTCGGTGGCGAAGATCTTCACCGCGCCTGCGCCACGCTGGCGCATCTGCTCGAACAGCAGAATGCCGATCGAATACGCCTCCTCGCCGCTGGAACAGCCGGCGACCCAGGCGCGCACCGGTTCGCCAGGGCTGCGCGCCGCCAGCAGCGCAGGAAGCGCTTCGTGCTCAAGCACCTCGAACGCTGCGCGGTCGCGGAAGAACGCGGTCACGCCGATCAGCAGGTCGTGGCCGAGCTGAGTCAGCTCGGCCGGATCGTCGCCAAGCCGCTGCACGTACGCGTCGAGGTCGGCGATTCCCAGGATTCCCATGCGCCGCTCGACGCGGCGCGTCAGCGTCGGCCGCTTGTAGTCGCGGAAATCGCGATTCAGCCGCTGGCGCAGCAAGTCGAGCACGGCGTCGAGCTGCGCGTCGCGGCGCGCCTCCAGCGCGCTGCGACGCTGCGGCGCCTGCCCGGCGGCCCAGGCGGCGACGATCTCGGCCAGTCGCGCCGGGTCGCCGACTTCGTCGGCCAGTCCTGCCTCGCGCACGCTGCGCGGCATGCCGTCGAAGCTGGCCGTGGCCGCGTCCTGCGCCAGCACCAGGCCACCGCCGGCGCGCACGGCGCGCGCCCCGGCCGTTCCGTCATGTCCGGTGCCCGAAAGGACCACCAGGGCCGCCGCCGCGCCGCAGGCCGCGGCAAGTCCCCGCGCGGCCTCGTCGATCGGCCGCATGCGTTCGCCTGCGACCACGCGCGCGACCAGCCCGCCGCCCGAGAACACCGGCTCGCACGCCGCCGGACAAACGTAGATGCAACCGGCCTCGAGCGCATCGCCATCGCCCAGATCGCACACCGGCAGCGACGTCCACGACGCGGCCAGCGCGCCGAGCTGGCTCGGGACATCGGGGCTGCGATGCTGGATCAGCACCACCGCGGCAGCGAGCCGCGCCGGCAGCGCTTCGACGAATGCGCGGAAGGCATGCAGCGAACCGGCCGAACCGCCGGCCAGAACGATGCGGCGACAAGGCACGACGGCGTCTGCGGATTCGGGCATGGCTTCGGGAGACGGCTTCGGCAAAGGCTTCGACTGCGCGCACCGACGCACAGCCGCGGTGGCGCAGCGTCGAGTGTAGCCGGGCACCCGCGGTGCGCCGGCAACGGGCCCGCCAGCGCCACGCCACAGCCGCGGCGTGGCGCGTCACGCGCGCTGCGCGCAGCCGAGCAGCCAGTCCTGCAGCAGCGCTGCGTCGAATCCGCCGACGCGCACGCGCTCGAGCCATGCCACCGCCTGCGCGTCGTCCGCGCCGCGCCCGGCGAGGTAGGACTGCAGCGTGCACGAGTCGTCGCCGGCGTGCGCATCGTGGGCACGCCGCCAGTTCCAGGCCAGCGCGCCCAGGGCGTGGCGGATTGCGCCCGGCGCTGCGTGTTGCGCGCGCCCGCGGTTCCATGCCACCAGCTCGGACGCCGGCATCGGGCGCGCGATGCCGAAACCCTGGCCTGAGTCGGCGCCGAGCAGGCGCGCCACTTCGATCTCGGCTTCGTCCTCCAGTCCCTCGGCGACCACCTCGAGCCCGAGATCATGGCCCAGGCGCACGCTCGCGCTGATCAGGCTCAAGGTCGGCAAAGGCCTGTCGCGCAGCTTGCACAGCAGCCCGCGATCGATCTTCAGGGTGTCGAACGGCAGCAGCGACAGCCGCTGCAGGCTGCTGTAGCCCGAGCCCAGATCGTCCATCGCCAGCTTCACGCCCAGCGCACGCAATTGCGCCAGTTCGCTGGCCTGGCCGGCGGTGTCGACGCGCTCGCCCTCGAGCAGCTCCAGCGTCAGCCGCTGCGGGTCGACGCCGTGGCGCCGCAGCAAGGTCTCGACGCGCCTGGTGCAGGATCCGCCGCGCAAGGTCGAAGGCGCCAGATTGACCGAAACCTGCAGCGCAAGCCCGGCAGCGTCCCAGCGCGCCAGGTCGGCGAGCACCTGGTCGAGGCCGAGGTCGAACAGGCGGTCGAGTTCGGCGCTGCCCAGGAGCGGCAGGAACATCGCCGGCGGCAGCACGCTGCCGTCGGGCATGACCAGCCTGGCCAGCGCCTCGACCTTGAGCAGCCGTGCGTCGCGCAGGTCGACGATCGGCTGCACGTCCATGCGCAAGCCGCCGTTGAGCAGCCGCTCGCGGTAGGCGCGCGCCTGGTCCTGCGCAATGACAGGCGCCGGCGCCGCGCACAATGCCCAGATCTGCTCCCAGCGGTATTTCAGGCCGCGCGCGAACTGGCGCATCACCGACGACTCGAACTGGTTCGGAAACGCGCCGAAGAACGCCAGCAGGCCGACCGCCTGGCCGCTCGAGTCGACCAGCGGCACGCTCAGCGTCGAACGCAGGGTTCGGCGCGTCAGGTCGCTGGCGATCGTGCTCCAGCCGGCGTAACGCGCATCGTGCGCGAACGATGCCGAAGTCTCGATGCGCAGACTGCGCCATGCTTGCGCGCTGGTGCCCTGGCCGCGCGGCGACAGCGGGTCGAGCACCGCCTCGCGGCCCGGAGTCTGCAAGGTGTCGGCGAAGACCTGCGCATGCGGCCCGGCGCTGGCCTCCACTGCGAACACGCCGTCGGACTTCAGTCGCATCAGCAGCACGGCCTGCACGCCGGGCAGCGCGCCGAGCTCAACGAGCCCGTCGGCGCTGGCATCGGCCCAGCGCGTTCCTGCCGCGGGCAGCGGCGCGGCCAGCACGTCCAAGTAGCGCGCCGTGGTATCGGCTTCAATCTCAAGCTCTACCTGGATGTCTTCCTGCAATCTGGCATCGGCAACGAACATGGTTCGAAGACGTTCTCGCCCGCCCATCGGCACCTGGTTCAACTGTTCGGCCAGCAGCCTGCGGTACAGGCCCTGCGCCTTCGACAGCCAGACTCCGCCGACGCCAGCCAGTGCGTGGATGCGGCCGATCTGCCGTGCGCGCTCGACGATCGCCTCGCGCGTGGTCGCCGGATCGAGCAGGAACCGCAGGTGCTCGGCCTGACGCTCGAGCAGCGCCGCGCGCTCGGCGTCGGTCAGGGTGCGCTGGATCGCAGCAGGTGCGGCGTCGCGCTCGAGTTCCTGGTAGAAATGCTCGGCGAAGCGGATTCCGGCTTCGGCGATGTGCCGCTGCGCTCGCGCCAGCAGCGCTCCTGCGTGGGCATCGAAGGCGTTGCCCTCGCTCGGAGCTTCGGCCTCGGCGTCGTGCGGCGCGGCCATTGCCCACCACCGATTGCGCACGTGCTTGCGTTGCTTGCACTGGTACATCGCCGCGTCGGCCTGGCGGATCAACGCGTCGGCATCGCGCGCGTCCTGCGGATACAGCGCAACGCCCATGGTCATGCCGACCTCGGCAGCGTCGCGTCCGCCGAGCTGGAACGGCGCCTGCACCGCCTCGTGCAGGCGCTGCAGCGCGTGGTCGAGCTGCTTCTCGGCCTCGCCCGGATCCAGATCCTCGATGACCACGACGAACTCGTCGCCGCCCAGCCGCACCAGAAGGTCGCTGCCGCGCAGGCGCGCCGCCAGCCGCGCGCCGAGCTCGCGCAGCAGGCGGTCGCCTGCGGCGTGACCGAAGGTGTCGTTGACGGGCTTGAAGTCGTCCAGGTCGATCAGGCCAAGCGCGACCAGCCGCCCGGCACGCTCGGCACGCGCCAGGATCCGCGGCAGGTCGTGATCCAGCGCGCGGCGGTTGGCCAGGCCAGTCAGGGTGTCGTGCAGCGACTCGAATGCAACCTGGCGCTGCAGCCGGTCGCGCTCGGTGACGTCGACCACCGTCCACACCACCAGACGCTGTCCCGCTTCGTGCACCATGCTGGCCGACAGGTCGCAGCTGATCACGTCGCCCGAGGCGGTCTGCAACGCCGCGCTGGTCAATTGCGCAGACCCGCTGGCGTACAGCTGCGCATACAGCGCCTTGACGCGCTCGAAGGCCTCGTCGTCCGGGTACAGCGCGCGCGTGGCGCGCCCGATCAGTTGCCGCGGCGCGTCGCGCCCGAGCATCGCGGCGAAATGCGCGTTGGCGTCGACGATGCGACGCCCGCGGGTCATCACGATGCCGACCAGTGCGTTGTTCAACAGGCTTTCGCGCAATGCCTGGCTGCGCTTCTCACGCGCCATCAGATCGAGCCGGTCGAGGCCGCGCGAGACGTCCTGCGCCATCTGCACGAGCAGGCGCTGCAGGTCGGAGTCGAAAACGTTTTCGTGCTCGTGGTAGACGGCCAGCACACCCCAGATCACGCCGCCCCGGCGCAACGCGAGCGCGGCGCTCGAGCGCAGGCCGAAGCGGGCCGCGCGCGCGTGCCACGGCACCAGCGCACCGGCTTCGGCATACGCGTTGTGGAAACGCGGCTCGCCGTCGCGCCAGCAAAGGCCGATCGCACCACGGCCGTGCGGATCGTCGGCGTCGGTGGTGATGACAACACCGTCGAGCGCCTCGACGCGGCCGGTGGCCGCACGCATGCGAAAGCGCCCGTCGGCGTCCGGGCGGGCAACGAAGGCCAACGCCAGATGCGCGCTGCGCGCGGCGAGCTCGCAGACGGCGCACAGCAGCGCGTCGTCGTCGTCGTGCGCGCCGATGGCATGGTTGATCTGGGCAAGCAGGCTGTTGAATTCGAGCAGCCGCGTCAGGCGAAGCTCGGTCGCCCACTCTTCGGTTGCTCCGCGCATTGCATATTCTCCGCACCTGCGGAGCGCACTCCCGCGCCCCGTTTGCAGGATTGTCGCGGCAGCCGACGCGCGCGCCAAGCCCCGCGAGATATCGCAAACGCCTGATGCGTGAACTATGTCACACAACCGCCTCGCGCAACGGCAGCGGTGCCCGCGCCGGAGCGGCGGCGCGCGGGGCCGGTGCCGTCTGTCGAGCTCGCTTCAGTTTTCGATCTCGACCTGGCTCGCGACGTTCTGGCCGCCGCCCGGCGTGAACGTGACGTCGACGTGCACGCCATTGCCCAGCGTGCCTCCCGACACCGTGCTCGACGTGTCGAGCGTGATCGTCAGCCCATTGACCATGAAGCTCGAGCCCGCCTGTCCGGTCGGTCCGGTCGTGTAGGCGTAGACGATGCCCTTGGTCTCCTTCTGCCCGGAGCCCGACTCGGAAACCTTCTGGAACGAGACGCTGAACGCACTCAGGCCGCTGCCGCTGTCGGTGGCTTCGATTTCCACGCGCGCGCCGTCGACCAGCTGCGCCGCACTGCCGTTGCTGTACTGCACATTGGCCGCCAGCGTGACCTGCGCGCTGCTCGGGTTGCCGTCTTCGGTATAGCTCAGCGTGAAGCCCGACGCGGTCACATTGCTGACCGTGCCCTGGTAGTCGACGATGCCGTCCGCGGGAGGCGCGGCCAGCACGGAGACGCTGCCGGCGCCGACCACGTTCGACGCGCCGAGGGTTCCGATCACGTCGACGTACACCCCATTGCCAAGCGACGCTGCGCTGGCGCCCGCGGCGAAGGTCGCCGCCGACGCATCCACCGGGACGCCGCGAACCAGGAAATTGCCCGCGTCGACGAAACCGGTGATGGTGCCCTTGAGCTCGATCGTGGTTGGAAAGGCGCTGATCGATGCCGCGCGCACGGTGCCTCCGGCAGCGTCGACGGTGCCGTCGACGACCACGTACTCGCCATTGCGCAACGCCGCCACGCTCGACGCCAGCGCGCTGCCGTCGACCGGGATTCCCGAGACCGAGAACGCGGTGCCGGCGAGTTGCATGACCAGTCCGCCGAGCTGCACCGAGCCGCTGCTGCCCTGCAGGGTGCGCACCCGGATCGAGCCGGCAGCAAGCACCGAGCCCGATGGCGGCGACGCGCTCCAGACGTTGACCAGCGCGCCATTGCTCAGCGCCGCTCCGCTCGGCGTCACGCTGGTGCCGCTGTCGTAGTGCACCGTCAAGCCGTCGACGACGAAGCTCTGCGCGGCGGCGTCAAGCCCCGACACCAGCCCCGTGATGCGCACCGCGGTGCTGGTCGACGGCAACTGCTGCACCAGCGTCGCCTGCACGTAGGGATTGCCGCTGCCATCGATTCCGAACGCGCCGTGCACCTCGACCTGCATGCCGGCGATCAGGCCGCCGAATCCAGCCAGGCCGGCGTAGTAGGTCGGCGGGACCGAAGTCGCATTCGCATTCACCCGCACGGCCACGCCGTTGACCGTGAAGGTGTTGCTGCCGATGCTGCCCACCGCACCGATCAGCTCGGGCTCGATGACCACGCTGCTCGGATTGCCGCTGGCGTCCAGGGTGATGCTGAGGCGGTCGCCGAGTTCGACCGCGGTCGCCGGGCTCGGCGTGTGCTCGCCGGTCTCGCCGTCGGCGTAGTAATTCGGCGTCGCGCTGTTGTACGGCTTGCCGTCGAGCACCACGCTGCCGAAGCCGGTCACGGTGCCGAAGCTGATTCCGGTGCCTCCGGTGCCGACGCCTCCGCCCGACGATGCATAGCTTGCGCCACCACCGCCCCCGCAGGCGCCAAGCGTCGCCGCGGCGACCAGTCCGGCGCCGATCCAGCGCCACAGGCGGTGCTCAGTCACGTGTGTCTCCCTCTTCGTCGCCGGCCGCGGCCGCGCCGTCATCGCCGTCCGCCGGGGCCCAGTAGTAGGCGCCGAAACGCATGCGGTGGTTCGCGTCGGCGCGACCGCTGTCCGCGTCGTAGCGGCGCGAGGCCTCGGCGATCATTTCGGCGCGCGCCTGGGTCCACAGCCTGCGCGCGAGTTCGCCGAGCGCGCGCGCCGACTCCTCGGTGATGCCCTGCGCGAACACGCTTTGCTCGAGCCGCAGCTCGGCTCCGAGCAGGTTGCCCACAGCGGCTGCGGCGTGGTCGGCAAGGTTGGCGCCGAACAGCTCGAGCAGTTCGCGCGAGCCCGCCGGCGGAACGAAACCGTCGCGATGCGGCAGCACCATCTCGACCCCCTTGACCGTCTGCACCTGCACCAGCCCAAGCCGCAGAAGTTCGGTCAGGATGGTGTACGGATGAACGTCCTGGGTCACGGCGCGCGCCAGGGTGTCGAACGAAGGCGTCGGGCCCGAGCGAGGCAGCGCGCGCGGGCGCTTGCTGCGGTCGCGGTACGCCGGGTCCTGCGCCCAGCGCGCGAACACCTGGCTGCTGACCGAAACCTCCTGCGCGATGCGCGCACTGAGCCCGTCGACTCGCCAGCTGCGGATGTCCTTGCGGTGCACGCCGCTGAGCGCGCTGATCGCCGAATCGGTGTCGCGCTGGCCGCTGCGCAGCAGCTCGCGCTGTGCCTGCTCGACGAACAGCGGCTTGAGCTCGGCTGCCAGGCGGGTATAGTCGATGCCGCTGGCCAGCAGCAGCCGAACCAGAGGCGCGAGCACCGTGTTCAGCGCGCGCAGCACGTCGTCGGCCGCCGGCAGCGGCTGCGCGGCCCGGCGCGGCTCGGGCAATGGACGAGGATGACGCCCCATGGCGATTCGGTTGGTCGGACGAACGGTCGGCCCGATTATACGTCGACCGCACTTTAAATGTAATCTTTTCCCATAATGAATCCAGCTCCGCGCATCGCCGACCTGCATATCGCGCACCAGCAGCCGCTGCCGTCGCCGGCCGAACTCGCCGCCGAGGTCCCGCTCGACGCCGCCGAAGCCGAAGCCGTGGCACGGTCGCGAGACGCCGTGCGCGCGATCATCCACGGCCGTGACGACCGGCTGATGGTCGTCACCGGTCCGTGCTCGATCCATGACGTGGCCGCGGCGCAGGAGTACGCGCAGCGCCTGCACGATGTTGCCGGCGGGCTGTCCGACGCGCTGCTGCCGGTGATGCGGGTGTATTTCGAGAAGCCGCGCACCCGACTGGGGTGGAAAGGGCTGATCTACGACCCCGATCTCGACGGCCGCGGCGACATCCACAAGGGCCTGCGCCTGGCGCGGCAGCTGCTGCGCGGATGCGCGCGGCTGGGTTTGCCGACGGCGTCGGAAATCCTCGATCTGGTCACCCCGCAGTACTACGCGGAACTGCTGAGCTGGGGTGCGATCGGCGCGCGCACCACCGAAAGCCCGCTGCATCGCCAGATGGCGTCTGCCCTGTCCGCGCCGCTCGGCTTCAAGAACCCGACCAGCGGCAAGCTGCGCACCGCGGTCGACGCCATCGTGGTCGCCGCGCAGGCGCACCGCTTTCCGTCGATCGCTCGCGACGGCCGCGCGATCGTGGTGACCACGACCGGGAATCCCGACTGCCACCTGATCCTGCGCGGCGGCGACAGCGGCCCGAATCACGACGCGCCGAGCGTGGAGCGCGCGGTCGCCGCGCTCGCCGAGGCAGAGGTTCCGGCGCGCGTCATGGTCGATTGCAGCCACGCCAACAGCGCCGGCGACTACACCCGCCAGCCGTTGATCGCAGCCGACGTCGCGCGGCGCATCGCACACGGCAGCCGCGACGTCTTCGGCGTGATGCTCGAAAGCCACCTGGTCGAGGGCCGGCAAGCGCTCGGCGACGATCCGACGGCCTTGCGTTACGGCCAGAGCGTGACCGACGGCTGCATCGGCTGGGATGCGACCGTGCAGACCCTGCAGCTGCTGGCCGACGCCGTGCGTGCGGCGCGGCGCTGAACGCGCGCGCTTCAGTCGAACGTGGTCGGCTGCGGCTGCGCCACCGGTTTTCCGGCTGCCTTCCAGGCGTCGAAACCGCCTGCGATCGACTGCACGTTCAGGTAGCCCATTTCGTGCAAGGCGGCGGCCGCCAGCGCGGCGCGCCCGCTGGTCTTGCAATACAGCACGATCTTGAGGTCGCGCGACGCCAGCTCCGGGCTGCCGCTGAGCTTGAACTCGAGCAATCCGCGCGGCACCAGGACCGCGCCGGGAAGGTGGCCGGCAGCGAATTCGTCGGGCTCGCGCACGTCGAGGACGAGGTCGGCGTCGCGCACCGCCTGCTCGGCATGCTCGATACCGACTTCGCGAATCACGTTCCTGGCGGCGGCGACGAGGTCGTGGGCGGATTTCATGAAAGGCTCCGGGTTTTCAGGGACCTGCCGCGCCCGCTACAGTGGCGACTGCTGCGGCGCGGCGTCGGATGTCCGGCAGGCTGCCGCGGACATACCCCATTAGTGTATCGGCGGGGAGACCCGCCGACCACCCACGCTGTCTCATGAACGACGACCCCACGCCGGCCACGAACGCTGCGCCGGCAACGCCGAAATGCGTTGCCACCGCAGTGTTCGTCGGCGACATCAGGCCGCTGCCCGATTCGGGCCGCGCCACCGGCATGTACAAGACCCGACTGCACGACGCGGTTCACCTCGGGCCACTTGGTTTTGCCGGAGACCACCAGGCCGATCTGCGGGTGCACGGCGGCCCGGACAAGGCCGTGCACCTGTATCCGCCGGCACACCTGGCGCGGCTTGCCGACCATTTCCCGCAGGCCGCGCAACTGCTGCGTCCGGGCGCCATCGGCGAGAACCTTTCGGCCGAACTCGACGAATCCTCGGTGCGCATCGGCCAGAT
Organism: Pseudomonadota bacterium; assembly: GCA_021805805.1. Classification (GTDB taxonomy): domain Bacteria; phylum Pseudomonadota; class Gammaproteobacteria; order Burkholderiales; family Burkholderiaceae_C; genus Thiomonas_A. The sequence continues at coordinate 68,360 of JAJZEB010000001.1, forward strand.
CTGGAGCCTTGGCGAGTCCCGGCTGCAGATCTGTCAACCGCGCAACCCGTGCTGGAAAATCGACGAGCGCTTCGGCTGCTCCGGAATGGCGGCGTGGATCGTGCAGACGCGAATCACCGGCTGGTACTGGCGGGTCGTGCAGCCCGGGCTGGTGCGCCCGGGCGACATGCTGTGTCTGGAACACGCCGCGCCGCACGCGCCGACCTTGCTCGAGGCGCTCGAGCTGTGGCACGCGTCGCGCAGCGATGCGCACGCGCTGCGCCGCCTGGCCGCCACCGCGGGAATCGCCGCGCATTGGCGCAACAAAATCGAGCAGCGGCTGGACTGGCTGGCCGGGCAGCGCTGACGCGGCCCTCCGTCGGCGCCTTCCATCGCACGCCCATCGATACGCATTTCACTGCCGAAAGCGACCATGGCACCATTCCCGTCCCCGCTTGCCGACGATCCCCAGGGCCTGCGCGATGCGCTCGATGCGCTCGACGCGCGCATGGTCGAGTGCGCGCTGGCCGACTTCAGCTCGCTGGCGCGCGGCAAACGGGTGCGACGCGCCGACGCGCAGGCCGGCTGCCGGCTGCCCAGCGTGCTGCTGGGCATGACCGCAACCGGCGGCTCGCCGACCGATCTGTTCGGCAGCGTGCTGCCTGCCGACTATGCAGACCTGGCGATGTTGCCCGACCTGCGCACGCTGGTGCGAAGGCCGGGGCGCGCGAACGAAGTCAGCGTCATCTGCGAGCCTGGCGGCAGCTGGTACGCGCCCCGCTACGCGCGCACCGTCGGCGCGCACGAATTCTCGCCGCGCGCAGCGCTGCGGCGCGTGCTCGACGCCTACCGGGACGCCGGGCTGCGGGCCACGGTGGCGCCCGAACTCGAGCTGTTCCTGCTGCAGCGCGACCAGGTCGACGGCCTGCTGCAGCTGCACGCGCCCGCCCACGCCGGCGGCTCCGGCGCGCGCGAATTCGCCTGCGAGCAGTACGCGCTGGAACGCACGACGCATTTCGAGCCCTATTTCGACGCCCTCTACGCTGCTGCCGGGGAGCTTGGAATTGCGCTCAGCGGACATCTGCACGAAGCCGCGCTGTCGCAGTACGAAGTCAATTTCGCTCCGGGCGACGCGCTCGCACAAGCCGACGCGGTGTGGCGCTTCAAGCGCCTGGCGCGCGAACTCGCGGTGCGCCATGGCTTCATGGCCAGTTTTGCCGCCAAGCCGTTCCTCGACCAGCCTGGAACCGGAATGCACTGGCATTTCAGCGTGCAGCGCAGCGACGCTGCATGGCCGCCGCTGTTCGCCACCGAGGACGGCGCGTCGACTCCGCAGCTGCATCACTTCATCGCCGGCGTGCAGCGCGGAGCACCGGCGGCGATGGCATTGTTCGCACCGAACGACATGTCCTACACCCGGATCGAGCTCAGCGACGCATCGCCGACCCACGCCGACTGGGGCGAAGACGACCGCCACGCCGCGCTGCGCGTGCCGGCGTCGACGGCCGCCGCGCGCAGGCTCGAGAACCGGCTTCCCGGTGGCGACGCCAATCCCTATCTGGTCGTCGCGGCGACGCTGGCGCTCGGCTTGCAGGGCCTGCGCGAGGCTCGCGCGGCGACCGGCGGGCGCGCCGCTGCGCCGCGATTGCCGCGCAGCCTGCCTGCCGCACTCGACGCCCTGGCCGGCGACGGACCGCTTCGGCAGGCGCTCGGCGCACCGCTGCTCGACCTGTTCGACGCGCTCAAGCGCCACGAACACGCCACGCGCAGTGCGGCGCCCGATCCGCGCCAATGGGACCTGCGACACTTGCTCGAGACCGCCTGAACCCGATGCATCCATTCCTCGTCGCCACCGGCCTGGTGGCACTGGCCGAAATCGGCGACAAGACGCAACTGCTGTCGCTGCTGCTGGCGGCGCGCTTTCGCGCGCCGCTGCCGATCATCGCCGGAATTCTGGTCGCCACCGTACTGAACCACGGCCTGGCCGCCGGGCTCGGCGACCTGCTCGCGCACGTACTCAGCCAGGCGGTGTTGAACTGGGCCGTGGTCGCGTCGTTCGTCGCCATGGGGCTGTGGCTGCTGGTGCCCGATCGCGCCGACGACGACGCGGCCGGCGCGCGCAGCGGCTATGGCGTGTTCGCGACCACAGCGCTGAGCTTCTTCGCCGCCGAAATGGGTGACAAGACGCAGATCGCGACCATCGCGCTGGCGGCGCGCTTCAGCGACTGGGGCGCGGTCGTCGCCGGCACCACGCTGGGCATGATGCTGGCGAACGTCCCCGCGGTCGCGTTCGGCCACCGCTTCGCCGACCGGCTTCCGGCGCGCTGGATCCACGCCGTCGCGGCGGCCGCTTTCCTGGTCCTCGGTGCACTGGCGCTGCGCCAGGCGCTGCGTTGAACACGTGCCCGAAACCGCGCGAGAAAACGCGCAAATCGTGAAATAGTCGCGCGCAAGGGAAAATCCCTCGGCGAAAAATGGTGCCTGGCGAGGTGGCACCCGAGGGGGGACGCGATGGGCAAGACGCAGCTGGTGGTCGACGGTTTCCCGAACCTGTACCCGGTCCCGGCAAGCGAAGGGGGCGCGCGGATGCACACGCCGCGCGACTTCCCGACAGCACGATCGGGAATCGGAATCAAGGTCCGGTCATGACCACGCCGCACCCTGGCTCGGCAGTGCTGAGCCTGCGCCAGGCGCAGTCTCTGCTCCAGTCGGGACTGCAACGCATCATGCATGCGTCGGGCGACCTGCCGCAAGCACGCGCGCCGCTGCACGAGGCGCTGCAGATCGGCGAACTGCAGGCGATGCGCACGCTCGATGCGCTCGAGGGCGCGCAACGCGAGCTCGGCGTCATTCGCGCCGGCGACGGCGAGCCCATCGGCGGCGCGCTGCAGCGCATCGACGCGCACCTGCAGGACATCCTGACCAGCCAGCAGGCGCAGGATCTGGCCGGCCAGCGGCTGCAAAAGACCATTGCGCTGCTCGGCGCGGTGCAAGCGAGGATCGACGACGCACTGCGCCAGCTCGGCATGCCCGAACCCCCGGCTGCAGCGGCCACCGACCGCGATGCGCGGCTGCCGCAAGCCGACGTCGACGATCTGCTCGCCGGGCTCGGGCTGTAAGGCAGATACGATGGCGGGCTCGCGCATTGCGCTGCCCGGCGGAGGAACCCCGTGTCGAACCATTCCGCGGCAGCCGACGCGGCGCTGCTCGCGGCGCTGCGCACGGCACCGAAGGCCGAACTGCACCTGCACCTGGAGGGAACCCTGGAGCCCGAGATGGCGTTCGCGCTGGCGCAGCGCCATGGCGTGGCGCTGCGCTGGCCCGATGCTCAGGCGCTGCGCGCGGCGTACGCCTTCGACGATCTGCAGGGCTTCCTCGAACTCTACTACGCCGGCTGCGACGTGCTGCGCAGCGAGGACGATTTCTTCGCGCTGGCCTGGGCCTATTTCCGCCGCGCCGCGGCCGACGGCGTGGTGCGCGCCGAAGTGTTCGTCGACCCGCAGAGCCACACCGCGCGCGGAGTCGACTTTGCGGTGTTCATGCCGGCGCTGGCGCGCGCGGCGCAACGCGCGCACGACGAACTGGGCCTCAGCGTCGACTACATCCTGTGCGCACTTCGCCACCTCAGCGAGGACGACGCGCTGGCCATGCTCGAGGCGTCGCGGCCATGGGCCGCGCACTACATCGGCCTCGGCCTGGACTCGTCCGAGCGCGGCCATCCGCCGGCGAAATTCGCGCGGCTGTTCGCTCGCGCCCGCGCGCTCGGCCTGCGTCTGGTGGCGCACGCCGGCGAGGAAGGTCCCGCGGCCTATGTGGCCGAAGCGCTCGACCTGCTCGGCGTCGAGCGCATCGACCACGGCGTGCGCGCGCTCGACGATACCGCGCTGCTGCGCCGGCTGGCGCGCGAGCGCGTGCCGCTGACCGTGTGCCCGCTGTCGAACGTGCGGCTGCGCGTGTACCCCGACATGGCCGCGCACCGGCTGCCCGAACTGCTGCGCGCCGGCGTCGTCGCCACCGTGCATTCGGACGATCCGGCGTATTTCGGCGGCTACGTCAACGCCAACTACGAGGCGCTGTTCACGGCGCAGGCACAGCTCGGCGCCGACGACGCGTACCGGCTGCTGCGCAACGGCCTGCAGGCCAGCTTCGCACCGGCGGCGCAGATCGAGGACTGGATCGCGCGCCTGGACGCGCACTGGCAGGCTTGCGGCTACACGTTGCCTGGCCCGGCGCACTGACGCGCGGCGTCAGCGCGCCGCGACGTCGTCGAGCCGCAGCACCGCGTGCGCGGCGTCGCGGGTGGCGGCGATCAGCCGCGCGTTGGGCTCGTCGGTGTGCTCGATCCAGTCCAGCGCTTCGGCGCGGCCGCGGCCGTGCGCCTGGTGGCGCTGCAGCAGGCGCTGCCGGCGCACGCTGTCTTCGACCTCGACGAACCATGCCTCGTCGAGCAGCGCCGCGACCCGCGCCCAATGCCCCTGCGACAGCAATAGATAGTTTCCTTCGGTGATGATGAGTTTCACCTGGGGCGGAACCGCGATCGCTCCGGCCACCGGCTCCTCGAGGTCGCGGCGGAACGTCGGTGCGTACACCGTCTCGCCGTCGCGCGGCGTCCGCAAGCGCTCGAGCAACGCGACAAAGCCGGCGCTGTCGAAGGTCTCCGGCGCGCCCTTGCGTCCAGCCAGTCCGAGTCGCTCGAGCTCGGCCTGGGCGAGATGGAAGCCGTCCATCGGCACCACCACCGCGTCGGCCGGCGCCAGCGCCTGCAACGCCTGCGCCACGGTCGATTTGCCCGCGCCGGGTGCGCCGGCCAGCCCAAGCACCACGCGCCGGCCGGCGCGCAACAGTGCGTCGATGCGGGCAACGAACGGGAGCGGGATCACGCCGGGCATGCGGCGATGCTATCTTGCCCGGATCGCGCGCCGCGTCACCGCGGCGCGTCGCCAGGAGTCCGCACGCATGATCACTGCCATCGTCACTTTCGCGCTGCCGCGCCGCTTCGACGTCGCCGAGGCGCGCGCGCTGTTCCTCGGCACCGCGCCGCGCTACCAGTCGCTGCCCGGATTGATCCGCAAGTACTACGTGCTGTCCGACGACGGCCTGCGCGCAGGCGGCGTCTACCTGTGGCAAAGCCGCGCGCAAGCCGAGGCGGTGTACGACGACGCCTGGCGCGCCTTCGTCACCGACAAGTACGGCAGCGCGCCCGAGGTCGTCTACCTGGACACTCCGGTCGTCGTCGACAACCTGACGCAGCAGATCATCGCCGACTGACCTGGCGAAGACGGCGCAGCACGCGCTGCCGCGCGCCCTGTTACGCTGCCCGCCATGCACGCCGACGCCATGCCCACGTCCACGACCGAGGTGCTGCGCATCGAGCAGCTGACGAAGACCTACGCCGGCGGCTTCCAGGCGCTCAAGGGCGTCGACCTGAGCATCCACCGCGGCGAGATCTTCGCCCTGCTCGGCCCCAACGGCGCCGGCAAGACGACGCTGATCAGCATCGTCTGCGGCCTGGTCAACCCGAGCTCGGGCCGGGTCACGGTCGACGGCCACGACATCGGCCGCGACTACCGCAAAACCCGTGCGCTGATCGGCCTGGTTCCGCAGGAGCTGACCGTCGACACCTTCGAGACGGTGTGGGACACGGTTTCGTTCAGCCGCGGACTGTTCGGCTGCGCACCCGATCCGGCGCACATCGAACGAGTGCTGCGCGACCTGTCGCTGTGGGACAAGCGCAACAACCGGCTGCGCACCCTGTCCGGCGGCATGAAGCGCCGGGTGCTGATCGCCAAGGCGCTGTCGCACGAGCCGCGGGTGCTGTTCCTCGACGAGCCGACCGCCGGCGTCGACGTCGAACTGCGCCGCGACATGTGGCAGCTGGTTCGCGGCCTGCGCGACGCCGGCGTGACCATCATCCTGACCACGCACTACATCGAGGAAGCCGAGGAGATGGCCGACCGCATCGGCATCATCAACCACGGCGAGCTGATGCTGGTGCGCGACACCGCCGAGCTGCTGCGCGAGCTGGGCCGGCGCCGGCTGACGCTGCAGCTGCAGCAGCCGCTGGCCGCGCTGCCGGCGGAGCTGGCCGGACTGGGGCTGGAGCTGACCGCCGACGGCGCCGAGCTGCACTACAGCTACGACAGCCGCGACCGCGACGCCGACATGGGCGCGCTGCTGCAGCAGCTTCACGGCGCCGGAATCGCGTTCCGCGACCTGCACACCAGCGAGAGCTCGCTGGAGGACATCTTCGTCGGCCTGCTCGAGCAGACACGGTCATGAACCTGTACGCCGTACGCGCGATCTACCGCCAGGAAATGGCCCGCACCCTGCGCACCGTCATGCAAAGCGTGATCGCGCCGGTGATTTCGACTTCGCTGTACTTCATCGTCTTCGGCGCCGCGATCGGCTCGCGCATGCAGGCGGTCGGCGGCGTCAGCTACGGCGCGTTCATCGTGCCGGGGCTGATCATGCTGTCGCTGCTGACGCAAAGCATCACCAACGCGTCGTTCGGCATCTACTTTCCCAAGTTCACCGGAACCGTCTACGAGCTGCTGTCCGCACCCGTTTCGTACCTGGAGATCGTGCTCAGCTACGTCGGCGCCGCGGCGACCAAGTCGGTGGCGCTCGGACTGATCATCCTGGCCACCGCCACGCTGTTCGTCCCGCTGCGCGTGGACCATCCGCTGTGGATGGTCGCCTTCCTGCTGCTGACCGCGGTGACCTTCAGCCTGATCGGCTTCATCATCGGCATCTGGGCCGACGGCTTCGAGCGGCTGCAGGTGGTGCCGCTGCTGATCATCACCCCGCTGACTTTTCTCGGCGGCAGCTTCTACTCGATCGACATGCTGCCCGGAATCTGGCACACGGTCGCGCTGTTCAACCCGGTCGTCTACCTGATCAGCGGCTTTCGCTGGAGTTTCTACAGCACCGCCGACGTCGGCGTCGGCGCCAGCCTGGCGATGACCTGTGCGTTCCTCGCCGCCGCGCTGGCGGTGGTGGCCTGGATTTTCCGCACCGGCTACCGGCTGCGCGCCTGAGGAGATCCGCGATGTACCTGCCCGAGCATTTCGCCGAGGGGCGCACCGATGCGCTGCACCGGGTGATCCACGACCACCCGCTGGGCATGCTGGTGCACCACGGCGACGACGGCCTCGACGCCGAGCACCTGCCGTTCCTGTTCGACGCCGAGGTCGGCCCGCACGGGACCCTGCGCGCCCACGTGGCGCGCGCCAACCCGGTCTGGCAGCGCGTCGCCGACGGCGCCGAGGTGATGGTCGTGTTCCGCGGCGTCGACGGCTACATCTCGCCGAGCTGGTACCCGAGCAAGCACGAGGCGCACCGCCAGGTACCGACCTGGAACTACGTCGTCGTGCACGCCCACGGCCTGCTGACGGTGCACGACGACGAGCGCTACGTGCGCGGCGTGGTCGCGCGACTGACCCGGCGCTTCGAGGCGGACGAGCCGCGGCCATGGGCGATGGGCGATTCGGCGCCCGAGTACATCGACATGATGCTGCGCAACATCGTCGGCATCGAAATCACCGTGCGCAAGCTGGTCGGCAAGGCCAAGCTGGGGCAGAACAAGGAACCGCGCGACCGCCTCGGCGCGGCCGACGCGCTCGACGCCCGCGGCCACGCCGCGCTGGCGCGCGCGATGCGCCAGGCCTGAGGCCGGCGCAACCGCGCCGCCGGGCAAGCGCGCGTGCGCGGCGCTGCAGCTGCGGCGACAATAATGCGCGAATGCGCGTGCCGCCGACCGTGGCCTCCTCATCAACCATCGCCCGGAATCAACCGATGCCAGCCTACCGTTCCAAGACTTCCACCGCCGGACGCAACATGGCCGGCGCCCGCTCGCTGTGGCGCGCCACCGGCATGAAGGACGAAGACTTCAGCAAGCCGATCATCGCGGTGGCGAATTCGTTCACCCAGTTCGTTCCGGGCCACGTGCACCTGAAGGACCTGGGCCAGCTGGTCGCGCGCGAAATCGAGGCTGCCGGAGGCGTGGCCAAGGAATTCAACACCATCGCCATCGACGACGGCATCGCGATGGGCCACGACGGCATGCTGTATTCGCTTCCCAGCCGCGACATCATCGCCGACTCGGTCGAGTACATGGTCAACGCCCACTGCGCCGACGCGCTGGTGTGCATTTCCAATTGCGACAAGATCACCCCGGGGATGCTGATGGCCGCGATGCGGCTGAACATCCCGGTGGTGTTCGTCTCCGGCGGCCCGATGGAGGCCGGCAAGACCCGACTGGCAGGTTCGGTCGAGATCCGCAAGCTCGACCTGATCGACGCCATGGTGATGGCCGCCGACCCGAAGGTGTCGGACGCCGACGTGGCCGAGATCGAGCGCTCGGCGTGCCCGACCTGCGGTTCGTGCTCGGGCATGTTCACGGCCAACTCGATGAACTGCCTGGCCGAGGCGCTGGGCCTGGCGCTGCCGGGCAACGGCACCGTGGTCGCCACCCACGCCGACCGCGAACAGCTGTTCAAGCGCGCCGGACGGCTGATCGTCGAACTGGCACGGCGCTATTACGACGGCGGCGACGCGCGGGTGCTGCCGCGCGCGGTCGGCATCAAGGCGTTCGAGAACGCGATGGCGCTGGACATCGCCATGGGCGGTTCGACCAACACCATCCTGCACCTGCTGGCCATCGCGCAGGAAGCCGGAATCGACTTCACGATGGCCGACATCGACCGCCTGTCGCGCAGCGTGCCGCAGCTGTGCAAGGTGGCGCCGAACACCAACAAGTACCACATCGAGGACGTGCACCGCGCCGGCGGCATCATGGCCATCCTCGGCGAGCTCGAGCGCGCCGGCAAGCTGCACACCGACGTGCCCACGGTGCATGCGCCGAGCATGGGCGAGGCGCTGCAGCGCTGGGACATCGCGCGCCAGCCCGACGAGGCGGTGCAGACCTTCTACCGCGCCGGCCCGGCCGGAATCCCGACCCAGGTCGCGTTCAGCCAGGACACGCGCTGGCCGAGCCTGGACACCGACCGCGCGCAGGGCTGCATCCGCGCGCTTGAGCACGCTTATTCGCGTGAAGGCGGCCTCGCCGTGCTGCGCGGCAACATCGCGCTCGACGGCTGCGTCGTGAAGACCGCCGGGGTCGACGACGCGCTGCTGGTGTTCGAGGGCCCGGCGCACGTGGTCGAGAGCCAGGACGAGGCGGTCGAGCACATCCTGGCCGACGCGGTCAAGGCCGGCGACGTCGTCGTCGTGCGCTACGAAGGCCCGAAGGGCGGCCCCGGCATGCAGGAAATGCTCTACCCGACCAGCTACATCAAGTCCAAGGGCCTGGGCAAGGCCTGCGCGCTGCTGACCGACGGGCGCTTTTCCGGCGGCACCTCGGGGCTGTCGATCGGCCACTGCTCGCCGGAGGCCGCCGCCGGCGGCGCCATCGGCCTGGTGCGCAACGGCGACCGCATCCGCATCGACATCCCGAACCGGCGCATCGACGTGCTGCTCGACGACGCCGAACTCGCGCGTCGCCGCGCCGAGCAGGACGCGCTGGGCTGGAAGCCGGCCAGGCCGCGCGCGCGCCGCGTCTCGGCCGCGCTGAAAGCCTATGCCAAGCTCGCCACCAGCGCCGACCGCGGCGCGGTGCGCGATCTGGCGCAGCTCGACGAGTGATGCCGCGGGTCGGCGGCACCAGACAATTTGCTACACGACGACACATTCGCTTTTTGTGACATCTTCTATGCTGCAGGTTTGCTGACCCACCCGGGCGCTGCGCCCGGGTCCAGGCTCCTGTGCATTCCGACGAAACACAACGCAGCGCCCCCCGCGCCGATCCGCTGCCGATCACCCCTTCGCTGTCCGCGCTGCTTGACGCTGCGCATGTCGATTCCGCGGTCGGCCGCATGCCGCGACGCAGCGTCGCGCTGCTGCTTCCGGCGCTGGCGATCGGCGGCGTCGCCGCGCTTCTGGCGCGTGCGCTGCTGGCGCTGATCGCGCTGATCACCCATCTCGCGTTCGAAGGCCGGATCGACTGGAGCACCGCCAACCCTGCGCACAACACCCTTGGCGCCTGGGTCGTCGGTGTTCCGGTGCTCGGCGCGCTGGTCGTCGGCATGATGGCTCGCTTCGGATCGCCCGCGATCCGCGGCCACGGCATCCCCGAGGCGATCGAACAGATCCTGACCAACCGCAGCCGCATTCCGGCGCGGGTGTTGTGGCTCAAGCCGCTGTCGGCGGCGGTGTCGATCGGCACCGGCGGCCCGTTCGGCGCCGAAGGACCGATCATCGCCACCGGCGGCGCGCTGGGCTCGGTGCTCGGCCAGCGCATCCGAATCACCGCCGACGAGCGCAAGACACTGCTGGCTGCCGGCGCCGCAGCCGGCATGACCGCGACCTTCGGAACCCCGCTGGCCGCCGTGCTGCTGGCGATCGAACTGCTGCTGTTCGAATTCCGCGCCGACTCGTTGCTTGCGGTGCTGGTGGCCTGCGTCACGGCGGCGACGGTGCGCGCCGGCTTCGTCGGCTTCGCGCCGTTCTTCCCGATGCCCGCGCTGGCCTGGCCGCACCTCGGTGCGCTGCTCGCGTGCATACCGCTGGGCGCCGTGGTCGGCGTGGCCGCGGTGGTTGCAACACGCGTGGTCTACGCCATCGAGGACGCTTTCGAGCGGCTTGCGCTGCACTGGATGTGGTGGCCTGCGATCGGCGCGATCGGTGTCGGGCTGATCGGCTGGTGGCAGCCGCGCACGCTCGGGGTCGGCTACGGCAACATCACCGACGCGCTGGCAGGTCGTGCGCTGCTCGGCGCGCTATGGTTGCTCGGCACGGCCAAGTTCATGTCGTGGAGCATCGCGCTGGGCAGCGGCACCTCGGGCGGCACGCTGGCGCCGCTGATGACGGTCGGCGCCTGTCTGGGCGCGGCACTGGGGCACGCAGCCGCCACGCTTTGGCCGCAACTCGGGCTCAACCCCGGGCTGGCCGCGCTGGTCGGCATGGCGGCGATGTTCGCCGGCGCCTCGCGTGCGCTGTTCATGTCGGTGGTGTTCGCGCTCGAGACCACCTGGCAGATGCCGGGTCTGCTGCCGCTTCTCGCCGGCTGCGGCAGCGCGTACCTGGTGTCGTGCCTGGCAATGCGCCAGACGATCATGACCGAGAAGATCGCGCGCCGCGGCGTGCGCGTTCCCGACGCCTACCGAGCCGATCCGCTGGCACAGGCACGCGTGGCCGATTACGCCAGCGCCCGACCGGTCGCGCTGGGCGCCGGCGACACCGTGGAGCACATCCGCGGCTGGCTCGACAGCGATCCTGCGGCCAGCACGCACCAGGGCTACCCGGTGCTCGGCGACGATGGTCACCTGCTCGGCGTGCTGACGCGCAAGGACCTGTTCCGGCGCGACGCCGACCCGCGTCAGCCGCTGCGCGCGCTGCTGCACCGACCACCGCTGTACGTGCTGGCCGACGACTGGCTCGAGGAGGCGCGGCGCAAGATGGCCTCAGGCGACGTCGGCCGCCTGCCGGTGCTCGCCGCCGACGGGTCGGGCAGGCTGGTCGGCATGCTCACGCGCAGCGACCTGCTCAGGGCCTACCGCGACCGCCTGCGCGAGCGCTACGAGACCGAAGACGCGTCCTCGTCCGCGTAGCGCCACCGCTCAGCCGAACAGACGCTGCGCGATCGACGCCACGTGCTGCCCCTGGTAGCGCGCGATCGCCAGCTCGTTGGCGCTGGGCATGCGGCTGCCGTCGCCCTTGCTCATGGTGCTGGCACCGTACGGTGAACCGCCGGTGATCTCGTCCATGTTCGTCAGCTGGGCACAGGCGTACGGCACGCCGACGACGATCATGCCCTGGTGGAACAAGGTGGTGTGGAACGAGGTGATCGTCGTTTCCTGGCCGCCATGCTGCGTGCCGGTGCTGACGAACACGCTGCCGATCTTTCCGACCAGCTTGCCCTGCTGCCACAGGCCACCGGTCTGATCGAGGAAATTGCGCATCTGCCCGCACATATTGCCGAAGCGCGTCGGCGTGCCGAAGATCACCGCGTCGTAGTCGCCAAGCTCGCCGGGGCTGGCCAACGGAGCAGCCTGGTCGGTCTTGGCGTGGATCGCCGCCAGCGTCTCGGCAGGCATGGTCTCCGGCACCCGCTTGACGCTGACCTGAACGCCGGCCACCGCGCGCGCGCCGTCGGCGACCTCGTTCGCCATGCGTTCGACGTGCCCCCACGTGCTGTAGTAGAGAACCAGAACTTTGGCCATCGCTTCCTCCTCGCTTTCGCTTTTGTCGGTTGAAAAGGTGCCGTCGATCATAGCCGTGCCAGCATCAACGCGCTGGCCGCTGCATCCCCCTGCAATGCGGTTTGAGATGCCAAGCGCGCACTGCGATACTGAGGCCGATTCGGCCGCAATTTCTTGAAAATCGGATCGAAGCAGCCAACCGGAGACGAAGATGCGAACATGGGTCTTTGCCGCAAGCGCGCTGCTTGCGCTCGGCGTCGCAGCGCCTGCCCGCGCGCTGAACCTCGGCAATCTGCAGGCCCAGCTCGGCCAGGTCCTCGGCGGCGCACAGGCGCCGACGGCGGGGTCATCGGCGGGCTCCGGCGCTGCGCCGTCGTCGCCGGAGCCGGCCGCGGTGGCCGCGCTCAGCAACACCGAGGTCGGCCAGGGCCTGAAGGCCGCGCTCAGCCGCGGCGCCGACATCGCGGTGCACGAACTCGGCCGCGCCAACGGCTTCTACGGCAACGCGCGCTGGCGAATCCCGCTGCCGCCGGCGCTGCAGCGGGTCGAGGGGCTGATGCGCGCTGCGGGACTCGGCGGCCAGGTCGACGCGCTCGATCTGGCGATCAACCGCGCTGCCGAGGCCGCGGTGCCGCAAGCCCGCTCGCTGCTGCTCGACGCGGTCCGCAGCATGACCCTGCAGGATGCAAAGAACATCCTGACCGGGGGCAACGAGGCGGCCACCGCGTATTTCCGCAGCAAGACCGAAGCACCGCTGAGGCGCCGATTCCTGCCGATCGTGACCCGCGCCACGGCACGCGTCGGTCTGGCGCAAAGCTACGACCGGCTGGCCGGACAGGCGGCGCAGTTCGGGCTGGTGCACGGCGACCAGGCCAGCATCGAGCAATACGTCACGCAACAGGCGCTCGACCGCCTGTACCAGGCCATCGGCGAGCAGGAGAAAGCCATCCGTGCCGACCCGCTGGGTACCGGCAGCAGACTGCTGGGCAAGGTGTTCGGCGCCGCGCTCGGACACTGACGCGGCGCGCGCGTGAGTCCGCCGTGCTGCGGCGGCGGAAAAAACGCATACCTGTTTGCAGGCCGTTCCGGCGCTGCTAAACCCCGCGCGCGACCCTTGCTGCGGTGCAGCCAAAGTAGCTAAATGCACTGACGGCGTTCGGCCTTTCGCCGAACGGCCGTCCCTGTTTAGCTTCAAGGAGTGCATCATGGAAACGTTCAACGTGCGGATTCTTCAGGTCATCGCAATGACGGTACTGATCGTGGGCGTCTGGGCGCCTCGCGACGCCTACGCCAGCGACGGCACCATCACCATCAACGGTCAGATCACCGCCAACACCTGTACGGTCAATGCAGGAACTCCGGATCTGGCAGTGACCCTGCCGACGGTCTCCACTTCGGCGCTTCCGGCCGGGGCCGTCGCCGGGGCGACCTCGGTGACGATGAACTACAGCGCGTGCAGCTCGACGCCGACCACCGCGACCGTGTACTTCGAGGCCAGCGCCAACATCGATCCGGCGACCGGCTGCCTGAAGAACACGGTGGCGACGGGCGGGAGCAACGTCGAGGTCTGCTTCCTCAACAGCGACGGCACTGCGATCAACATGAGCAAGCCGACGACGAGCCAGGGCGTCGAGGGCGCGGCGCTGGCCAGCGGGTCCGGGACGAACACCTTCCTGGTGGAGTACTCGGCGCATACCGCAGCAGCCACGGCCGGCGCCTACACGTCGTTGGTCACGTACTCGGTCGTCTATCAATAAGCGCCGCGGGCCCGGCAATGCGTCAAACGCAGCGCAACGGCAATACCGCATGGTCGCGCACGCCGTTGCGCTGTCTGCTCGCGGCCTGCGCGCTGGCCTCGCCGGCGTGGTCGCCGGCGCGAGCCGCGCTGGTGCTGAGCGACACCCGGCTGGTCTACCATGCCGCGGCGCACGAGGCCTGGATCGGGGTGCTCAACGTCGGCAAGAAGCCGGCGCTGATGCAGGTCTGGATCGACGCCGGCAACGCGTCGGCCAAACCGCAGGACACCAAGGTCCCATTCGTCGTCACGCCGCCGATGGCGCGCATCGACCCGGGACAGCGACAAACCATCAGCGTGGTATTCACCGGAGCAAAGCTCGCCTCGGACCGCGAGAGCCTGTATTGGCTCAATGTTCTCGACATTCCGCCCGAGCCGCACCTGAGGCCCGGAACGAACTACATCCAGTTCGCGGTTCGCACGCGCATCAAACTGCTGTACCGACCCGTGTCGCTGCACGCAGACCCCGGGCAGGCCATGGCCTCGCTGCACTGGAGCGAACGCTGCAAGGCCGGGAAATGCTCCCTGCGGGTGCGCAACCCGAGCCCGTACTACATCGCGATCGTCGATCTGCGCGGCGGAGCGCGAAGCCAGCGCACGGCGTTGCAGGGAACCGCGCCGCCGTTCGGGTCGATGCAGTGGCCCCTGCACCGAACCTGGGCCCGGGCTCCGGTGCGCACAGTCTCGTACGGTGTGCTCAACGATGACGGAGCGATGATCAGCGCCCACGCGAGCGTCGCACGCACACCGTGACGCGTGGGCCGGCACACGGCTGTGCGCGTGTCGCACCGACGCTGGGCCCCGGCCTGTGCGCTGGCGCTCGCCGCGACCTGCGCCGCACGCGCCGCCGACGTACGCTTCGACCCCCGCCTGGTGTTCGGCGGCCCCGCGCAGGCGCGCGATATCACGTCGTTCGACCATGGCAGCCCGGTCGCCTCCGGAATCTACCGCAGTGAGATTTTCCTCAACGGGCGCTATCTGCTCACGCGCAGCGTCGCGGTGCACGCCGCGCGCGGCCGCGCTGCGGCCCACGTCTGCCTCGATCGCGCCGTGGTGCGCGCGCTGGAACTCGATCGGCGCCGGCTGTCGCACCAGGCGCGACGCTGGCTGGCCGGTCAAGGCACCGAGCGCTGCCTGCGGCCGGCCGCGATCGCTGCGTCGCTTTCGGCGCGCTTCGATCTGTCGCGGCTGCGCGTGGACATCCACGCGGCGTCGATCCTGCTGCAGCAGCATCCGCGCGGATGGGTTTCGCCTCGCTCATGGAGCAACGGCATCGTGGCCGGGCGAATGAACTACGAGTTCGACGCCACCCGCAGTTCGGTCGGCGGACAGGCCAGCCAGGCATTCCTCGGCCTGGCCGCCGGCGTCAACGTCGGCGCGTGGCAGTTGCGCCATCGCGGCGCCTTGCACAGCGGCGCGGCGCAGGGCCTGCAGTACACAAGCACCCAGACCTTCGTGCGCCACGACATCGCCGCGCTGGGCGGATACGTGCTGCTGGGCCAGGGGCAAAGCGATGGCGAGTTGCTCGACAGCTTCGGCTTCGAAGGCGTGCTGCTGGCCAGCGAGCGCCGCATGCTGCCCGCGTCGCGGCAGGGCTACGCGCCGACGATCCGCGGCTATGCCGACGCGGCGGCAACGGTTCGCGTGACGCAGAACGGCAATCTGCTGACCCAGCGCTCGGTTCCGGCCGGGCCGTTCGCGATCGACGACCTCTATCCGCCCGCATCGGGAAGCGCGCTGCAGGTCACGGTGACCGATGCGTCCGGGCACGTCACCCGCTTCAGCGTGCCGGTCTCGTCGGTGCCTCAGCTGCAGCGCCGCGGCCAGGCGCGCTACCAGCTGCTGCTCGGTCGCACCCACGTGGCTGCGTCGCCGGCACGCTGGCCGCTTCTGCTGGGCACGCTGCAATACGGGGTGGGCAATTTCATCACCGCCGAGATCGGCGCCATGGCGTCGCGCAGCTACCGGTCCGGTGTGCTCGGTCTGGCCGCCAACACCCGTGCCGGCGCGCTGGCGCTGGACCTCAGCGGCTCGCGTGTCGGCCTCGCGCAGGGCACGATGCTGCGCGGGCAGCGCATCCGCGCGACCTGGAACGGCGACCTGATCGCCCTGCACTGCGCAGCGACGGCGTCGCAGCAGTCGTATGGCTACGAAAATCTGCAGGACGCCGTGACGGCAGCGAGCCCCGGAGTCGGCGCGCTCGATGCGCTCGCAGCCGCGCATCTGCGCGACGACGTGCAACTGGATCTGGCGCTCGATGTCGGCGTCGATGCGTCGCTGTTCCTGAGCACCGAGCGTGCGCGGTACTGGGAAGCGGGCGCGCCGCAGATGACCTTCCAGTTCGGCTATACGCACGGGCTGGGCCGCGCGCAGTTCACGATTTCGGCCGGACGGCAGCTCGGCACGAGCGGCGCGCCGGCGCAGAACTCGATCACCCTGAGTCTGTCGGTTCCGCTGGGTGCAAGCAGCACGGCGCCGACAGCCGTGCTCGGCTGGCACAACGCCGGTGGCCATTCGGGCGGGCAATGGTCGCTGTCGGGGCCGCTCGGCGAATCGGGACAGCTCAGCTACGGAGTGCAGGGCGTCGCAAGCTCGGGAGCACGCGGCCTGGGCGCCAGCGTCTCGTGGCGCACGCAGCACGGCACCGTCGGCGCGGCCGCGAGCAGCAGCCGCGGGAGCGTCGATGCGAACACGCTTTCGGTCAACGCCAACGGCGGCGTCGTCGTGTTCGACGGCGGCGCCGTTTTCACACCGTATCTGGGCGATACCATCGCGCTGATCCAGGCCACGGGAGCGACCGGCGCGCAGATCTCCGGCGCAGGCGGCTCGACGATCGACTCCGCCGGCTACGGCGTCGCCACCTACCTGACGCCGTACACCGCCGACACGGTGGGAATCGATCCGGCCGCCGCGCTGGCTGCGCACATCCGGCGCAGCTCGGCGCTGGTGGTGCCGCGCGCCGGGGCCATCGTCGGCGTTCGCCTGCGCGCGCATGCCGGAAACTGGGTGCTGTTGTCGAGCGAACTGGCAGCCGGTTCACCGCTGCCGTTTGCCGCGCAGGCATTCGACTCCAAAGGACGCTTCGTCGGCTACGTCGGCCAGGACAGCCTGGTCGACGCGTACCTGCGCCGCGACACCGACGCCGTATGGGTGCGATGGGGCCCGAACGATGCGCGCACCTGCCGCATCGATTTCCGCCTGCCTCCGCCGCGCGCGCCCGACGTGCCGTTGGCCGTGCACGGCACGCGCTGCGCCACCGTCGCGCGCGCGGCGACGAGGAGCGCGCGATGAACGCGCGGCACGCGCCGTGGGCCGCGCTGCTGCTCGCGCTGGTGGGGCATGCAGCTTGGGCTGCGAAAGCCGTGATGACGTGCACCACCGCAAGCTATGCTGCGCTGTCTCAGGCCCCGGCGCGCATCATCGTTCCGGCCGCGACTTCCGCTGGAGGCACGATTTGGAGCGGCTTGCTGACGCTGGACTTTTCGTGCACCAGCAACCGCCCCCAGGCGACGATCAGGCGCGCCAAGGTGCTCGGCGGCTCGACTGCGAAAGCCTTGCGGACATCGGCCGGGGCGGCTTCCGGGGTGTCGATCGTGTCCGCGGGAACTCCCTACCTCACGCTCACGGCAGCCGGTTGCGCGTTGACCGCGCTGAGCGAAAGGTCCGCCGTCTGGTCGTTCGGCCTGACCGCAACCGCCGCCGGAACCTGTGCCGGCACGCTGGCCGCGCCGGTGCAACTGCTGCGCGGCGCCGCTGCGCTGGGCAGCGACATCGCCGCGTCGTATCCGAGCGGCGGAACGCTGCGGGACTGGATCGTGGCGCCGACCCGCTCGCGCGCGACGACGACGCCGATCGGCCTCGCAGCACCGATCGCGCTGCTGCCGGGCGGAGGCTGCACGGTGTCGCCGACGACTTCGACGGTGGTGCTGCCGAGCCTGTCCACGTCGGCATTGAGCGCACCGGGGGTGCGCGCCGGAGCCACGCGCTTCACGCTTCCGCTGCAATCCTGTCAGGCCGTCACGGCAAGCAGCTATTCGGTCTACGCCACGTGGACCTATACGTCGGTTCCGGGTTATCCGACGGTGATGCAGAACTCGGCTGCATCGGGCGCCGCGAACGTCGGCATCGAGATCGTCGGGCCGAACGGAATCGCTGCGCCGAGCGGAAGCGCCGGGACCTCGCTGGCCGGAACCGTCGACGCCACCGGCGCGGTGGTACCGCAGGCCTACGTCGCCCAGTACGCCGCCACCGGCAAGGTCACACCAGGTCCGGTCACGGCCGTCGCCACCTTCACGCTGACCTACCAGTGAGATCGCGGCGCCCGGCCGCCGCAGCTCAATGCGCGCCCTGTTGCAGCACGCAGGTATGGGCGACGGTGCCGAGTTCGACCTGCAAGGTCGCGTGGCCGATCCCGAAGTGCTCGCGCAGCTGCTCGGCGATGCCGTCGACCACCGCGTCGCCCGGATAGCCGGACGGCATCACCAGATGCGCGGTCAGCGCGCTTTCGGTCGTGCTCATGCCCCAGATGTGCAGGTCGTGGACGTCGGCCACGCCGGGCCGTCCGCGCAGGAATGCAGCCACCGCGCCGGCGTCGATTCCGGGCGGAACCGCCGACAGGATCAGCACCACCGATTCGCGCAGCAGTCCCCAGGTGCCGACCACGATCAGCACCACGATCGCCAGGCTGACCACGGGGTCGAGCCAGTTCCAGCCGGTCGCGATGATGCCCAACCCGGCGACGACCACGCCCAGCGACACCGCAGCGTCGGCAGCCATGTGCATGTACGCGGCACGCACGTTGAGGTCGGCGCGGCTGCCGCGCATCAGCAGCCAGGCCGAGAAACCGTTGACCGCGATCCCCGCCGCAGAAACCAGGGTCACGGTCAGCCCGGCAACCGGAGGCGGCGCCAGCAGGCGTTGCGCGGCTTCCCAGGCGATCGCACCGCAGGCCAGCAGCAACAGCACCGCATTGGCCAGCGCGGCCAGGATCGAGGTGCTGCGCAATCCGTAGGTGTAGCGCCCGCTGGGAGCGCGACGACCCAGGATCGACGCCGCCAACGCGAGCACCAACCCGAGCACGTCGGACAGATTGTGGCCGGCATCGGCGATCAGCGCGGTCGAATTCGCGGCCACGCCGAAGCCCATCTGCGCGGCGACGAACACCGCATTCAGCGCGATCGCGATGCGGAATGCCGAAGCCTGGCGCGCCGGATCGCCATGGTGGTGGTGATGGCCGCCGTGGCCATGTCCGTCGCCGTGGTCGTGGTCGTGGTCGTGCGCGGTCATGCACTGTCCGGGGCGAGCGCGACGGCGTGCCCGATGATGCCGTGCAGCATCTCCGGAACGTGGTGGCCGGCAGCGCTGTACAGCACCTGCTTGCCGTGGCGCTCGAACACCACCAGCCTGGCCGCACGCAGCAACCTGAGATGATGGCTGACCAGCGTCGGCGCCAGATCGAGCGCGTCGGCGATTTCGCCGACCGCGATCGGACCCTGCAGGCACGCCAGCGCGACGCGCAGGCGCGTGGCGTCACCAAGCAGCCGGAACAGGTCGGCAACCTGCGCGAGGTGGAAATCCGGAGACTTGGGTGCCATGGTCCAGCGTTTGCCTAGCTGTGCAGATAGTAGAGCAACACGGAGGCACGGCACGCGCCG
Organism: Pseudomonadota bacterium; assembly: GCA_021805805.1. Taxonomy (GTDB): domain Bacteria; phylum Pseudomonadota; class Gammaproteobacteria; order Burkholderiales; family Burkholderiaceae_C; genus Thiomonas_A. The sequence goes on from JAJZEB010000001.1 coordinate 87,985, forward strand.
GCAGCGGACCGCACTGCGCCCGGCCGGTTCACCTTCCGCGAAGCGTCCCGCTGACATCCCTTTTACGATCATGGTTTCACAGAAACGCCATGATCTCGAAGTCGCGCGCAGCGCGCACCGGCTCGACTCGATCGCGTCGAACTCAACTTCAGGAGGATCACCGTGGAACGTCGTCAATTCGTCCGCACGACCTTGGCCGGCGCTGCATCCGCCGCAGTCGGCATGGCTGCATCGCCGGTGGCGCACGCGGCGCAGGACCCTGCGCTGACCAACATCGTGTTCACCGCCGGAGACCCGGGGCATTTCGCCGGCCTGCAGAAACTGCACGTGCCGATCGTCGTCGTCGCCGACGGCATGCTGAAGGTGCGCACGCCGCATCCGATGAGCGAGGCGCACTACATCGTCAGCCACACGGTCGTTCTCGGCGATGGCCACTTCGTCAGCCGCAAGACCTTCAACTGGCGCGACCAGCCTGTCTCCGAGCATCCGCTGCCGGCCGGATTCAAGGGCAGCGTAACGGTCACCAGCACCTGCAATCTGCACGACTGGTGGCTGACGCAGGTGACGGTCTGAGCGCCCCCCGGACGCGTCGTCCAGCGAGCGGGCGCAAGCCATGTACATACGCTCGGAGCATCGACTTTCCGCGCGTGACGACGCGTTCGGCTTGATCGAGTCGCGCCCGCTGGGCGCGTGGGTGTGCCAGTGCCCGGATGGCCTGGTCGCCAACCACGTCCCGTTCCTGCTCGACCGCGGCCGCGGCACGTCGGGATCTCTGCTGGGCCACGTCTCGCGTGCCAACGACGTCTGGCGCGCGATCGGCTCCGGCGCGCCGTGCGTGGTGATGTTCAGTGGTGCGCAGGCGTACATCACGCCGAACTGGTATCCGGGCCGCGACGCGCATGGTCGCGTCGTGCCGACCTGGAACTACGTCTCGGTGCACGTCCACGGCGTGGCGCGTGCGATCGAGGATCCCGCGTGGATCCGCGACCTGCTCGATCGCCTGGCCGCGACCCACGAAACCGGACAACCACGCCCGTGGGCTCCGGCGCAGGCGCCTGCCGCGTACATCGAGCGCGAACTGCGCGCCATCGTCGGCATCGAAATCGCGATCGACCGCATCGAAGGCAAGCTCAAGGCGAGCCAGGACGAGGCGATGGCGGATCGTCTCGGAACCGTTCGCGGTCTGCGCGCGGCGCACGGGGACGAATCGCATGCGCTGGCCGAACTGGTCGCGCGGGCGATTGCCGACGACACAACGCAAGAAGGCTGATCTTCCCGGCCGCGGCGTTGCCCGGGATCATGCGCGACGTTCGCATGCGGCTGCGCGTGACCCCGGCTGAGACGGTGCCGCGGCTGTCCTTGCACCGCTTGTGGCGCAAGGCCTTGGCACGCCCGTGACAGATGGTTGCAGGTGCGGACGCCGGCGAAACCCTTTCACCCCCAGGACACGGGGTATTTGTGTACGCTTGAGCGACATTGCTCGGCCGAAATTTCATGCGGATGCCCTCGTGTCACCGCAGGCAAGGCCTGCGGACTTCCTTCAAGACGGGTCGCGTCGGGATTCGACGGCAGCAGGCTTTCCTGCTGCGCGTCGTGCTCGGGTCGCTGCTCGGGCTGCTGGCGAGCCTGGGCACGGCGCCAGCGTCCACGGCGCCAGGCGGCGCGACGCCGCGGACTCTGCGCGTCGTCACGGACGACAACTATCCGCCGTTCGTGTTCCTGGGCAGCGACGGCCGCCCCGAGGGCTACCTGGTCGACCTGTGGAAGCTGTGGCAGGCCAAGACGGGACGCAAAGTCGATTTCGAGCCGATGCAATGGGCGGCTGCGCAGCGTGCGATGCACGACGGCAAGGCCGACGTCATCGACATGATGTTCCGCACCCCGGTGCGAGACCAGCTCTATGCATTCTCCAATCCCTACTCGACGCAGACCGTGGGCATCTACGTCGACCACAACATCCACGGAATCACCAATCCCCGATCGCTGCGCGGGTTCAGCATCGGTGTCGAGCGCGGCGACGCCTGCATCAACAAGCTGGGTGCGCTCGGACTCACGCGTCTGTCGGTGTTCCCCGACTACGCTGCCATCCTGAAAGCGGCGAAAGCCGGCGCCATCAAGATGTTCTGCATGGATGACGATCCGGCGAACTACTACCTTTACCTGTTTCGCGACCAGCTGCGCTTCGTCAAAGCCTTCACGCTCTATACGGGCCGTTTCCATTGGGCCGTGAACCGTGGCGACGCCGCCACGTTCGCGCTGGTCAGTCGCGGCATGGCGATGATCACCCCGGCCGAGCGCGCAGCGCTCAAGCGCAAATGGTTCTCGCAACCGATCCAGTTCAGGCCTTACCTGCGCAGGATCGCGATGGCCATTGCCGCAGCGCTGGCGTTGCTCGCGGTGGCCGCCGTCTGGATCGGCATGCTGCGCCGGGCGGTGCGCATCAAGACTGCCGAACTGGACCAGGATCGTGCCCAACTGCGCACCCTGCTCGAAAGCAGTCCGGATGCGATGTGGCTGAAGGACGACCAGGGGCGCTATCTCGAATGCAATGCGCGTGCAGCCGAGATGATCGCCCTGCCGCGCGATCGCATCCTGGGGCGCACGGACGCCGAGTTGCACGCGAACCCCGACCTTGCTGCGGCGGTGCGCGAAGTGGACCTGGAAGTCGCCAGAACCGGGACTGCGCATCGCGTCGAACTGCAGTTCGAACGCCCCGACGGCGCCGTCTACGACCTGGAGGTCATCAAGGTTCCGATCCGCTCGGCGGGCGGGGAGCCCATCGGCCTGCTCGGCGTCGGCCGCGACATCACCGAACGCCGCCGCGCCGAGCGCGAGACGCGGCTGGCCGCCGCTGCGTTCGAAAGCCACGACGGCATGATCGTGACCGACGACAGCAACGTGATCGAGCGTGTCAACGAGGCCTTCACGCGGATCACCGGGTACTCGGCGGCCGAGGTGATCGGCAGGACGCCCGCAATCCTGCGCTCGGGACGCCACGATGCCTATTTCTATCAACGGCTCTGGGAGGAACTCAACGCCAAGGGACGCTGGACCGGTGAATTCATCAACCGACGCAAGAATGGCGAACTCTTCACTGCACGCGCCGGAATCACCGCGGTGACCGATCCGCAGGACCGGCTGTTGCACTTCGTCGGGGCGTTCCAGGACATCACCGCCGAGCGCCAGGCAACCCGGGAGGCCGAACACCTCAAGCTGTTCGATCCGCTGACCAACCTGTCCAACCGCACGCTGCTGCAGGATCGCATCGCCCATGCGCTGGCCACCAGCGCGGAAATGCGGCAGCACGGCGCGGTGCTGATGATCGATCTCGATGAGTTCCAGCGCGTCAACGATGCGCTCGGCCACGGCACCGGCGACGAACTTCTGGTCGAAGTGGCGAGGCGCATCCAGTCGGGAACCCGCGAGGGTGACACCGTCGGGCGCTTCAGCGGCGACAGCTTTGTCGTGCTCGCCGAGGATCTCGGCGTCGAGCAGACCGATGCGGTGACGCGCGCCATGGGGATCGCCGAGAAGATCCGGCGCGGCATCGGCGAGCCGGTGCGCCTGGCCGGCCAATCGCGAGTGTGCACGGCATCGATCGGCGTGACGCTGTTCCAGGGTGAATCGGCATCGGCGGAACTGCTGCTTCGCCAGGCGGAACTGGCCATGTACAAGAGCAAGCAGGGCGGACGCAACACCGTGCGCCTGTTCGCGGACGCGATGCAGGCGGCGATCGAAGCACGTGCGCGCCTCGAAGCCGAGTTGCGCGATGCCATCGAGCAGGAGCAGTTCGTGCTGCACTACCAGCCGCAGGTCGACGCCGAAGGATGCCTGATCGGCGCCGAAGCACTGCTGCGCTGGCAGCATCCGCAACGTGGCCAGATCGGCCCGTGCGAGTTCATTCCGCTGGCCGAGGAATCGGGCCTGATCGAGCCCATCGGGCGCTGGGTGATCGAGCAGGCGTGCCGGCAGCTGGCGCGCTGGGCCACGCGCGGGCCGCTGCAGGGCCTGACGCTGTCGGTCAATGTCAGTGCGCGCCAATTCCGCTCACCGGGCTTCGTCGATGAGGTGCTGGCCGAGGTCGCACGCTTCGGCACGCGGGCGGATCGGCTGAAGCTGGAGATCACCGAAAGCCTGGCCATCGACGACTTCGACGCGTCGGTGGCCAAGTTGAGGGCGCTGCGCAGCGCCGGGATCCTGCTGTCGATCGATGACTTCGGCACCGGCAACTCGTCGCTCACCTATCTGACCCGTCTGCCGCTGAGCCAGCTGAAAATCGACAAGTCGTTCGTCGACGATCTGCCCGACAGCCCAAGCGCTGCGATGGTCGCGCAGGCCATCATCGCCATGGGCGGCGGCCTCGGCCTGCACGTGATTGCCGAGGGGGTCGAGAACCCTGCGCAGCGCGACTTTCTCGCCGCGCATGGCTGCCATGCCTATCAGGGCTACCTGTTCGGCAAGCCCATGCCGCTGGATGCGTTCGAACGCCAAGCGAGCGCCGCGCCGGCGTCCGTGGCGCGCAGCTCGCGTCGTTTCCCGACAACATGACTTCGTGAGGATCTCGCATCGATGCGTGCACGTTGGATCACGAGTGCCTGCTTGTGCCTTTTCGCGGTCGTCGCCAACGCGCGGGCGACGAACGTGGTCATTGCCACCGTCGACAACGCGCAGATGCTGCAGATGCAGCAACTGGCCCCGGTGTTCGAAAAGGCGCACCCGGACATCAAGGTCCGCTGGGTCACGCTGACCGAACACGATCTGCGGCGCGACGTCGCATTGGACATCACGACCCAGGGCGAGCAGTTCGATATCGTCACCATCGGCATGTACGAAACGCCGCTGTGGGCCAGACGCGGCTGGCTGCGACCGATCCGGCCCGACGCGCGCTACGACGAGGCCGATCTGCTGGCACCGATCCGCGCCGGACTGTCGTACCGCGGCATGCTGTACGGGGCACCGTTCTATGGCGAGAGCTCGATCCTGATGTACCGCAGCGACCTGCTGCGCAAGGCGGGCCTGAGCATGCCGGCGCAGCCGACGTGGAGCGAGGTCGCGCGCTTTGCGGCCAGGCTCAACGATCCGGCGCACGGCGTGCACGGCATCTGCCTGCGCGGCAAGCCGGGATGGGGCGAGAATATGGCCCTCGTGACCACGATGGTCAACGCCTTCGGCGGCCAGTGGTTCGACATGGACTGGAAGCCGCAATTGCTCAGCAGACCCTGGCGCCGGGCGGTGGACCTGTACGTCGCGTTGCTGCGCCGATACGGCCCGCGCGACGCCACCGAGCGCAACTACAACGGCAACCTGACGCTGTTCGAGCAGGGGCACTGCGCGATGTGGGTCGGGGCCTCGGTCGGCGCCGGTTTCGTCTCCGACCCCAAGCTCAGCAAGGTCGCGGACGAGGTCGGCTTCGCGCCCGCACCGGTGGAAGTCACGGCCAGGGGTTCGCACTGGCTGTGGGCGTGGGCGCTGGCGATCCCGGCCGATATCGGCGCCAGGCAGGCTGCGGCGGCGCACACGTTCATCGCGTGGGCGACTTCGCCGGCCTATGTGCAACTCGTGGCGCAGCGCTTCGGCTGGGATCTGGTGCCTTCGGGAACACGCAGCTCCACTTACGCCAATGCGCATTTCCAGGCAGTCGCGCCGTGGGCGCGGCTGGAAATGCAGGCCATCGAAAGCGCCGACCCGAACGACGCGACCCTGCCCAGGAGCCCGTACACCGGGGTGCAGCTGGTCGAGATTCCCCAATTCCAGACCATCGGCAACAGGACGGGACGGCAGATCAGCCTCGCGGTGCGCGGGCAGATCAGCGTCGCGCAGGCGCTGGCCGCCGCGCAGGCAGACGCGCAGCGTGAAATGCTGCTGGGCGGGTATCCCTGAAAGTCCGCCGGCGAGCCCGAACGCGGCCACGGATGCCTGCGCCGACAGCGTGGCCAGGGGTCGATCAAGACGCCGCCTGCGGATCGTTCCCAGCTTCTTCGTACCAGACCTGCGCGAAGCGTTCGATGACGTGGTGCCGCACCCGCGAGCGGACAGCCTGCTTGCCATCGAAGTGCTCCGCGAGGAGCCTCGCCAGCTCGGTGCGCTCGAGCCCCCGTTCGACGATGAACGCCTCCACCGTCTGCCGCGCGTCGACGACCGCGGCAGCGCCGTGCTCGTCGTGCGGCCCGGCGGACTGCATGTCCCAAAGCAGGTAGGTCGCCAACGCGCCCAATGCGGTCCTCGGCCGATGGCGATCGAGGTCAACGCGGGCGATTTGCCACGACCGCTCCAGGTGTTCGTGGCGCCATTGCGTCCTGCGCGACACCGTGCCGGGCCCGGGGCGGGCGCCCGCCGTTGGCGTCGATGCCGTAGGGTTCGAACGCATAGCGCACTGCTGCGCCGACGCGCCGGGCTGCGCCGCGTGGTGCGATCAGCACCGGCACGATGCCGTGTTCGTCGGCTGCGCGCAGCGCGCGGTTCCATGGCGGATCGGGGACCAGTTCCGGATGGTCGTGGCGCAGGCGAGCCAAGGCGGCGACCGCGCGTGTCGCCTCGGTCAGGCTCGAGGGATCGTCGGCCAGCGCGGGCGCCGAACTCAGGTACAGGCGCCCTTCCCGGGCGCCGACCAGCACCGGCAGGTCGATGAAGCGCACCGGTGTGCCGATGCGCACGCGGGCGAACAGCAGCGCTGCGTCTTCAGGATAGAGATGGATGCAGCCGTGGCTGACCCGCATTCCCACGCCCCAGGGTCGATCGGTGCCGTGGATGAAGATCCCGGGAAACCCGGTTCGCAGCGCCAGCATCCCCATCGGGTTGTCGGGACCAGGGGGAAAGTAGCGCGGAAAGCTCACCGCGCCTTCGCGCATGTGTTCTTCGACGATGTCCCGCGGAACGATCCACGACGGGTCGCTGTCCTTGGCCATGATGCGTGTGCTTCCCAACGGCGTCGGCCAGCCGGGCCGGGCGATGCCGACCGGGAAGGTGATCACTTGCGCTGCCCGGCCCGGCCGCGTCGGAGGGTAGAAGTAAAGCCGCCGCAGCGGGATATCGATCACGATACCCGCTCGCGGCCCTGGCGGCAGGATGAACTCGGTGGGCACGACGATGCGTGCGCCTTGCGCCGGAACCCAGACCCGAACCCCGGGGTTGGCGGCCCTGATCTCGTCGAGGCCCAGGTCGAAATGCCTGGCCACATCGAGCAGGGTATTGCGCGCATTGGCGAGCACGACGACTTGAACCTCGCCGACGACGTCACCCCTGGCTGGAACGTCGAAGGTCGCCGCATGCGCTGGGCAGGCCAGCCAGCAGGCCAACCCGATCGCGGCGAGGCGCTTCACGTCACTTGCGCATGACCTTCTTGAACATACGGTCGACCTTCTGCTCGAGGCGGTCGAGTTGCTGCTTGAGATCGTCGGCTTCGCTCTTCGCGGTGTCGGCGGTGACCGTGGCCTGATCGGCTTTCTGCGCAGCGGCGCTGGCGACCTGGTTGGCGTGCGCGGCGTCCGCTGCCGCCTGCTGTGCCTGCGCGTTCGCGGACTGGGCGGCCTGCATCGCCGCATTGGCGGTATCGTTGGTCTTGCTCAGATCGGAAGTCGTCGCACAGCCTCCGAGCAGGCCGAAGAGCAGCGCGGCACTGACGACAAGCAGCGAACGGGTATGCTGGATCGATGGTTTCATGACTGTGGCTCCGCAGTGTTGCGCCCGACTCCTGGGCGCTGGGATCAACCACGAATCTAGACCCGCGGTGCAGCGATTTCCTTGATCCCGGCGATGCTGCAAGACACGCAGACGGCTGCGCATGAAGCGTCACAACCACGGTTGCATCTTCCACGCCATGCTGAAGCAACACCTCGCCGCGAAACCCCCACGACAACCGCAACAGCGGTTTAGCGGCGGGAGAGTTCATCCGCATGTGCGCCGACGCTGCCGGGTCATCGCAGCCACTGGCGGCACCGTCTGGCATTGAGGCATGATGGCGCCATCATGCCTCACGACATCCTCAGCTTCTGGTTCGAGGAAATCGACCCCGCATC
>JAJZEB010000208.1 GCA_021805805.1 Pseudomonadota bacterium
TTCAACGTCGCCGCCATCGCCCTGTACGCGGAATTGGGCTACGCGGTGCGCTCGCACAACATGGCGAAGTTGCTCATGCCCAGCGCCTGACGTGGCACGATCAGCGCATGACCGCGACGTTTTATGACCGGCTCGCGCCGCACTACCACCTGCTCAGCGGTGACCGGCAAGCCGTGACCACATGCACGGCTGATGCGCGATTGCATCGCGGGTCGGGTCCGGCAGTGGACTTCGATCGCGAGTCGCCATCGACACTTGTGTTCAGCCGTGGCGGCCCATCTGCATTCCCCGCATCGCCGCCGCAGTGCGCGTTTCGACGCCGAGTTTGATGTAGATGTGTTCAAGGTGCTTCTCCACCGTGCGCCGACTGGCGCCGAGGATCGCCGCGATGTCGCGGTTGCACTTGCCGGCGCCGACCCAGTCGAGCACTTCGCGTTCGCGTCGTGTCAACGGTGGATTGCGATACCTGGGCGCGGCCTCGGGGTCGCCATCGTCGAGGGAGCAGTGCGACCGCCAGGATCCGGGGGCGGCCAGCCGCGGGCGCTCGATTGCGCCACGCCGGGCGAAATCCCTGCCGTCGACGCAGGCCGCGCCGATCGCATGCAGTACATCGAGTGCAGTGCACTGTTGGCGATTGCCCGGGCGGGCCATGTTGGCTCTCGATTGCTACGTGGATTTACGTATTGTCCTACCCGCGTTGAGTTCTTACAAATTGGATACGTTGCCGGCAATCCCGTCTAGCGATGAAACCCGGGAGATGACTGATGTCCGTCGATATGGCAAGACTCGATGCATTCATGGGTCACTTCGTGACTGATCTCGGCGCGACGCTGCATGCCGGCATGGTGGTGATCGGCGACTCGCTCGGACTCTACAAGGCGCTCGCCACCGGGCCGATGACGGCGGGCGAGTTGGCGCAGCGCACCGATACCGACGAGCGCTATGTGCGCGAGTGGTTGAGCTCGCAGGCGGCGGGTGGTTACGTGCAGTACGACGCCGCGACGCGGCGATTCAGCATGACCGAGGAGCAGGCGTTCGCGCTCGCCGACGAGGACAGCCCGGGCTACATTCCCGGCGCGTTCGAGTTGGCCACCGCCTCGCTGCGGGCGGTGCCGGACATGATCGAGCGCTTCCACAACGGCAAGGGCCTGGGCTGGCACGAACATGACGCCGGCCTGTTCCATGGCACGGAGCGTTTCTTCCGGCCGGGCTACAACGCGCATCTGGTGCAGGAGTGGATCCCGGCACTGGATGGGGTAGAGGCCAAGCTGCAGCGCGGCGCCAAGGTCGCCGACATCGGCTGTGGCCACGGCGCCTCGACCATCATCATGGCGCAGGCGTACCCGAAATCAAGCTTCGTCGGCTTCGACTACCACGCGCCGTCGATCGAACGCGCACGCAAGGCCGCGAAGCGCGCCGGCGTCAGCGACCGCGTGAAGTTCGGGGTCGCGACGGCGAAGGACTACCCCGGCAAGGACTATGACTTCGTGACGGTGTTCGACTGCCTGCACGACATGGGCGACCCGGTTGGCGCCGCAGGCCATATCCGCGAGAGCCTCAAGCCCGACGGCACCTGGATGATCGTCGAACCGTTCGCCAATGACCGCCTGGAGGACAACATCAACCCGGTCGGGCGCGTCTTCTACTTGGTGTCGACGCTGGTCTGCACGCCGGCATCGCGCGCGCAAGAGATCGGCTTGTGCCTGGGCGCGCAGGCCGGCGAGACGCGCGTGCACAAGGTCGTCGGTGACGGCGGTTTCAAGCGCTTCCGCCGCGCCACCGAGACGCCGTTCAATCTGGTCTACGAAGCGCGTCCCTGAGTCCGCCGTACACGCGAGAAGAAACAACCATACACATCGCCAAAAACGACATCCCTGTGCGCATCAACGCACCCGGCGCGGTGGCTCGCCAAAAGATGGACTTCGGCGATGCCTCCGGCTGCGGCAAGCTCAGCGGCGAGTATTTTTCCATGGGTGCTGGCGCCGACATCGCGCCGTTGCTCAAGGGGCTGAAAGGTGACCTCTGCCAATCAATCCCCGCACTGGGGCTACCTGTTGCTGGGCAAGCTCGTCGTCAGCTACGCCAACAAGAAGGCAGGGGTGATCACGGGCGGCGATCTTTCCTACTGGCCGCACGGGCACAGCGTGAGGGTTATTGACGCCGCCGAGGTCATCTTGTTCAGTCCACAGAATGAACACAACAAGGTTATCGACCACATGCTGAGCGTGATGGCGGCGCCGGCCTGAATACATCGTGCGCGGCAGCGGAACACGGTGGCGCTGGGGCCGAAGTAGGCAGTTCTGAATTTGTCTGCAATCTGGCCAGAGCTTGCCTTTCGATATGCGGCTTCTGGATGACCAGCTTCACCAACAGCGAAGCTGGTAATCCCGTGGACGCGTGCTGTGGTCTAGGCGGCCAACGTCGCCGCCATCGCCCTGTACGCGGAATTGGGCTACGCGGCGCGCTCGCACAACATGGCGAAGTTGCTCACGCCCAGCGCCTGACGTGGCACGATCAGCGCATGACCGCGACGTTTTATGATCGGCTCGCGCCGTATTACCACCTGCTCTACGGTGACTGGGAAGTCGCGATCACGCGTCAGGGCGATGCCTTGTCTG
>JAJZEB010000062.1 GCA_021805805.1 Pseudomonadota bacterium
GCCGAACTTGTTCGACAGCACGGTCGTGATCGCCGCCGTCAGCGTGGTCTTGCCGTGGTCGACGTGGCCGATGGTGCCGACGTTGACGTGCGGCTTGGTGCGTTCAAATTTGCTCTTCGCCATGATGAATGCTCCTGAAGACGGGGTTTGGTGCCCATGGCGGGAATCGGACCCGCGACCTCTCCCTTACCAAGGGAGTGCTCTACCACTGAGCCACATGGGCGGTGTTGCGCCGGCAGCCGCAAGCAGTCGTCAGGATCCTCGCGAAGTGGAGCGGGAGACGGGAATCGAACCCGCGCCATCAGCTTGGAAGGCTGAGGTTCTACCATTGAACTACTCCCGCCTCGACCCGTGGCCGACCTGCTTCAACCAGACCTGCAATTGCCGCAATTGCCGAAAAACCGAATCTGATACTGGATGTTTGCCTGGTGGAGGGGGTTGGATTCGAACCAACGTAGGCGTAAGCCAACAGATTTACAGTCTGCCCCCTTTAGCCACTCGGGCACCCCTCCGAGGCGAATCTAAAATTTTCCAGGCATCCGCCAGTTTTGTCAAGCCCTGGGGGGCAGACCGGGGCCGAACAACGCATCCAGCGCGACGCCCGGGTCGGTCGCGCGCATCAACGCCTCGCCGACCAGGAACGCATGCACCCCGGCCGCACGCATGCGCGCCACGTCGGAGGCGCTGCCGATCCCGCTTTCGGTCACCACCAGGCGGGTCGGCGCAATCGCCGGCAGCAGCGTCAGGGTCGTCTCCAGCCGAGTCTCGAAACTGCGCAGATCGCGGTTGTTGATGCCGATCAACGGCGTGCGCAACGCCAGCGCGCGCGCCAGCTCGGCCGCGTCGTGCACCTCGACCAGCACGTCCAGGCCGTACGACCCGGCGCACGCCTCGAGTTCGTGCAGCCGGGCATCGTCGAGCGCGGCGGCGATCAGCAGCACGCAATCGGCGCCCATCGCGGCCGCCTCGGCGATCTGGTAGGGGTCGACGATGAAGTCCTTGCGCAGCACCGGAAGCGGGCAGGCCGCGCGCGCGGCGCGCAGATACGCTGCGTCGCCCTGGAAATAGTCGCGGTCGGTCAGCACCGACAGGCAGGTGGCGCCATGCGCGGCGTAGCTGGCGGCGATCGCGGCCGGGTCGAAGTCGGCGCGCAGCAGTCCCTTGGAGGGGCTTGCCTTCTTGATCTCGGCGATCACCGCCGCACCGCCGGCGGCGACCCGCCGCTGCAGCGCAGCGGCGAAACCGCGCCGCGGCCCGCAGTCGCGGGCGCGCGCCTGCAGCGCCGACAGCGGGGTGTGGGCGCGGGACTGCGCGACCTCGTCGGCCTTGGTGCGCAGGATGCGCTGCAGGATGTCGACGCGTGCGTCGCAGTTCATGCCAGTGCTTTCGTGTAGGCGACAAAAGCCTCCAGCCGTGCGCGCGCGCTGCCGTCGGCCAGCGCGGCGCGCGCCAGCTCGATGCCTTCGGCCAGCGATGCGGCGACTCCCGCGGCGTACAGTGCGCCTCCGGCGTTGAGCATCACGACGTCGCGCGCAGGTCCGTCGACGTCGTCGAGCGCCTCGCGCATCCGTGCCGCCGATTCGGCCGGGCTGGCCACCTGCAGCTCGCGCAGGGTGCAGCAGCGCAGCCCGAACTCGGACGGATGCACGGTGTATTCGAGGATCTGCCCGTCCCTGAGCTCGCCGATCATCGTTTCGCCGCACAGCGAGATTTCGTCGAGACCGTCGAGGCCGTGCACGACCAGCACGTGCCGGCTTCCCAGTCGCTGCAGCACCCGCACCAGGATTCCGACCAGATCGGGGTGGAACACGCCGAGCAGCTGGTTCGGCGCGCCCGCCGGGTTGGTCAGCGGGCCCAGGATGTTGAACAGGGTGCGCACGCCGAGCTCCTTGCGCACCGGCGCGGCGTGCTTCATGGCACTGTGGTGGCTGGGCGCGAACATGAAGCCGATGCCGACGTCGTCGAGGCAGCGCGCGATCTGCTCGGGCGCCAGCGCGATGTTGGCGCCCAGTGCCTCGAGCACGTCGGCCGAGCCCGATGACGAGCTGACGCTGCGGCCACCGTGCTTGGCCACGCGCGCGCCGGCCGCAGCGGCGACGAACATGCTGGTGGTCGAGATGTTGAACGTGTGCGCCGCGTCTCCGCCGGTGCCGACGATGTCGACCAGCCTGGAAGTATCGGCCAGCGGAACCTTGGTCGCGAACTCGCGCATCACCGTCGCCGCCGCGGTGATTTCGCCGATGGTTTCCTTCTTCACCCGCAGTCCGGTGATCAGCGCGGCGATCATGACCGGCGACATGTCGCCGGTCATGATGCGGCGCATCAGCGCGAGCATTTCGTCGTGGAAGATTTCCCGGTGCTCGATCACGCGCACCAGCGCGTCGCTGTTCGAGATGGTCATCGCGTCGTCGCCGTCGGATTGTGGGCCAGTTCGAGGAAATTGCGCAGCAGCCTGTGGCCGTGCTCGGTCTCGATCGATTCGGGGTGGAACTGCACGCCCTCGATCGCGCAGTCGCGGTGGCGCAGCCCCATGATTTCCCCGTCGGCGCTTTGCGCCGAGATTTCCAGGCAGTCGGGCAGGTTGTCGCGTGCCACCGCCAGCGAGTGGTAGCGCACCACGGTATACGGGCTCGGGATGCCGGCGAACACGCCGCTGCCGTCGTGGCTGATCGCGCTGGTCTTGCCGTGCATGATGGTGCGCGCGCGCACCACCTGACCGCCGAACGCGGCGCCGATGGCCTGGTGTCCCAGGCACACGCCGAGCATCGGAATTCGCCCGGCGAAACGCCGCAGCAGCGCAACGCTGATTCCCGCCTCGGCCGGCGAGCACGGCCCCGGCGAAATCACGATGCGCGCCGGCGCCATACGCTCGACGTCGTCGAGGCTCAGTGCGTCGTTGCGCACGGTGACGACCTCTTCGCCGAGTTCGCCCAGGTACTGGACGAGGTTGAATGTGAAACTGTCGTAATTGTCGATCATCAGCAGCATGATCCGGTCCTTCGGGGAAATGGGTGTGGTCCGTCTGTTCGTCGGCCGCCGCGATGGCGCGCCGCAGGCGCCGGCAGTGGCGGCGCGGGGCAGGGTGGAATCAGTGCGCAGGCTTGCGCCAGCGCCACCACAGGTGACGAAGGAGACCGGAGCGGGACAGGGCTGCCATGACCGCGCATTATCGCTTGTCCGCTCGCCAGCGACCAGATGCCGGGTTGCGCGCGGCTGCGACTTCGTGCGCGACGCCGGACGTGTTCAGTGGACGAAGCGGCCGATCGCGTAGGTCAGTGCCAGCAGCAGGCTCGACCAGCCGACGAGCAGGCCGACCAGGCGCTGGGTCTGCAGGTGCAGTTCGCGGTGCAGGTCGGCGCGGGTCGCGAAATGCGCGCCGATGGCGTCGATGTGCGCCGCGATCGTCGCGCGCAGCGCAGCCATCTCGGTGGCCAGCGCGGCGATCTGCTGCTCCTGGCGTTCGAGCCGCGCATCAAGCCGATCGAGGCGCTGCTCGACATGCTCGAGGCGCTGTTCGACGCGGTCGAGTCGTTGCTCGACGCGGTCGAGTCGCTGTTCGACGCGGTCGAGTCGCTGTTCGACGATGGCATCGGTGGTGTCCATCGGCCCATTGTGAACCGCTGTCGACCCACGTTTCAACCAGGGTCGGGGTCGCCGATGGCGGGAACCTGCCCTGCCGGTACGTGCCGCGCTGCGGACAGCACATGGCCGGTCTGATCGTCGAAGAAGAAGTCGGGCTGGAACTCGCGCAGGAACGGTCCCTTGTCGAGGCCGCCGAGGAACATCGCTTCGTCGACCTCGATGTTCCACGTCATCAGCGTGCGGATCGCGCGCTCGTGCGCAGGCGCGCTGCGCGCGGTGACCAGCGCGGTGCGCAGCCGCATCGCCACTGCGCCACTGGCCGCGGCGCGCTGCATCCGGTGCAGCGCTTCGAGCAGCGGTTTGAACGGCCCCGGGGGCAGCGGCGTGCCGACGCGGCTGGTTTCGTGCTGCACGAACGCCGGCAGGCCGTCGCGCTGGTACACGCGCTCGGCTTCGTCGGAGAAGAGCACCGCGTCGCCGTCGAACGCGATTCGCAGCTCGTCGGCATGTTCCGCGCTGGCGCGCGCCGACTCCGGGTAGACCAGCGCCGCGGCGAATCCTGCAGCCAGCGCCGCGCGCACGTCGTCGTGGTTCGCCGACAGGAACAGATTGGCCTGCAGCGCGTGCAGGTAGCGGTACGGCGCGCGCCCCCGAGTGAATACCCCGCGTTCGATCGGCGTGGCGTGGTGCGCAGCGGAGCGGAACACGCGCAGCCCGGACACCGGGTCGTTGCGCGACAGCAGCACGACTTCGACGCGATCGCGTTCGGCTGCCGAGCGGTTGAACGCAAGCAGTTTGCGCACCAGCTGCAGCGCCACCCCGGGCGCGGCCGGCTGTTCCAGGCGCTCGAGCTGCAGCCGCATGTAGGCGGTGTCGTCGCCCTGCTCGAAGATCCGGTTCTCGGCTTCGAAATCGAACAGCGCGCGCGACGCGATCGCGACCACCAGGCGACCGTCGAGATCCTGCGGCATGGTGCGCGCTACTTGACCAGGTTGTTGATCTGGATGATCGGCAACATCACCGCAAGCACGATCAGCATCACCATCGCGCCCATGCCGAGGATCAGCAGCGGCTCCAGAATGGTCACCAGCGTGAACGCGCGACGCTGAACTTCCTCGGCATGCTGGGTCGCTGCGCGCTCGAGCATCGCCGGCAGCTGGCCGGTCTGCTCGCCCAGGCGGATGAAGGTCACCAGCACCGGCGGGAATCGGCGGTGCAGGCCCAGCGCGGCCGCCAGCCCGGAGCCTTCGCGCACCAGCGCCAGAGCTTCCTCGGCGTCGCCTTTCAGCACGCTGTTGGACAGGGTCTCGTTGGCCGCTTGCAGCGCGCGCAGGATCGGCACTCCGGCACCGCTGAGGATCGCCAGCGTGGAGGCGAATCGCGCGGTGTTGAGGCCGCGCACCAGGCGCCCGAGCTGGGGCGTGCGCAGCCAGAAGGCATCGAGCGCGCGGCGGGGCCCGTCGAGCTTCAGCGCCTGGCGAGCGACGACCGCGCCGCCGATCAGCAGCAGTCCGATCAGCCAGCCCCAGGAGCGCAGGAACCCGCTCAGCGCGATCAGCAAAATGGTCAGCGTCGGCAGTTTCTGGTGCGCGCCCTGGAACACGCCGACGACCTGCGGCACGACGTAGGTCAGCAACAGCATCACCACGGTGATCGCCACCAGCACCACGATCGCCGGGTAGGCCATCGCCTGCACCAGCTTGCCGCGCAGTTCCTGGCTGCTTTCGAGGTAGTCGGCCAGGCTGGCGAGCACCTGGCCGAGGTTGCCGCTGTCTTCGCCGGCCGTGACCAGCGCGCGGTAGATCGGCGAGAACTCGCGCGGATGCCGCGCCAGCGCCGCAGCCAGGCTGTGGCCGCCCGAGACTTCGCTGCGGATTCCCGACAGCAGGTCGCGGATCTCGGCGCGGTCGGCATCGTCCGCGAGCGCCGACAGTGCACGCTCCAGAGGCAGGCCGGAGACCAGCAGGCTGGCGATCTGCCGCGTCAGCAGCGTGAGTTCCTGCGCGCGCAGCACCCGGCGACGCCAGCGCTGGCTCCCCGCCGCGGCCTGTTCGGCGACGATCGGGTCGACCTCGAGCGGCACCAGGCTGCGCGCGCGCAGCATGCCGCGCGCGCCGCGCGCGCTGTCGGCCTCGAGCACGCCGCGCTGTTCGGCGCCGGCGGCATCGAGGGCAACAAAGCGATAGGCGGGCATCTGCAGGCTCCAGTCAGCGAGGCTCAGTCGCGGGTCACACGCAGCAGTTCGGCCATCGTCGTGTCGCCGCTTGCGATCCAGCGCGCGCCGTCTTCGCGCATGCTGTGCATGCCGGTCGCGTTGGCCAGTGCGCGCAGTTCGGCCTCGCTGGCGCGATTGTGCACCGCGGCGCGCAGCGCGTCATCGGCGACCAGCAGCTCGAACACTCCGGTGCGTCCGCTGTAGCCGCTCTGGTTGCAGGCACTGCAGCCGACCGCGGTCCAGCCGTCGGCGCCCTGCTGCCGGCATTGGGCGCACAGCCGGCGCACCAGCCGCTGCGCCAGCACGCCGAGCAGCGACGACGCGAGCAGGAACGGCTCGACGCCCATGTCGATCAGTCGGGTGACCGCCGCGGGGGCGTCGTTGGTGTGCAGGGTGGCCAGCACCAGGTGTCCGGTCAGCGAGGCCTGGATCGCGATCTGCGCGGTCTCGAAATCGCGGATCTCGCCGATCATGACCACGTCCGGATCCTGGCGCAGGATCGCGCGCAGCGCGCGTGCGAACGTCAGCTCGATGCGCGGATTGACCTGGGTCTGGCCGATTCCGGGCAGGTCGTATTCGATCGGATCCTCGACCGTCATG
The DNA here is from genome assembly GCA_021805805.1 of Pseudomonadota bacterium. GTDB lineage: Bacteria > Pseudomonadota > Gammaproteobacteria > Burkholderiales > Burkholderiaceae_C > Thiomonas_A. The sequence goes on from JAJZEB010000062.1 coordinate 6,398, forward strand.
ATGTTGCCCGAGGTCGCATCCATGCGTGCCAGCGCCGAGTACAGCGTGGTCGTCTTGCCGCTGCCGGTCGGGCCGGTGACCAGCAGCAGACCGTGCGGATGGCGGATCAGCGCATCGAAGGTCTGCAGCATCGGCTCGGACATGCCGACCACGCGCAGGTCGAGCTTCGCCGCCGACTTGTCGAGCAGGCGCATCACCGCGCGCTCGCCGTGGGCGCACGGCAGCGTCGACACGCGCACGTCGAGCGCGCGGCCGCCGATGCGCAGCGAAATCCTGCCGTCCTGCGGCAGGCGCTTTTCGGCGATGTCGAGCTGGGCCAGGATCTTGATGCGGGAAATCAGCGCCGCGTGCAGCGCTTTGTTCGGGCGCACCACGTCGCGCAGAGCGCCGTCGACGCGGAAGCGGACCTCGGAGCTGGTCTCGAACGGCTCGATGTGGATGTCGCTGGCACCGTCCCGCGAAGCCTGGGTGAACAGGGCGTTGAGCATGCGGATGATCGGTGCGTCGTCGGCGGTCTCGAGCAGGTCTTCGACCGCCGGGATGTCGAGCATCAGCCGCGACAGGTCGACGTCGCCTTCGACTTCGCTGACGATGTCGGCGGCGCTGCCGTCGCGCGCGGCATAGGCCGTGCCGATGCGTTCCTGCAGTTCCTCGGCAGGCAGCGGCTGCGGCGCGCAGTCCGCGTAGCGGCGCTGCACTTCGGCCAGGCCTCCGGCACGACTGGATTCGCTGTACCACAGCGTCAGTCGATCGCCGTCTTGCTCGAGCAGCAGGCCCTGGTCGCGACAGAACGCGTAGGGCAGGGGGTGGCGTGCGGTCATCGCGGCGACGTGGTCAATGCGCCGGGGGCGCGCCCTTGCCGTCGAGCGCGGGCAGCAACGGCGCCGGCAGGTCAGGCATGCCCAGGCTCGGCGCCAGCTGCGAGCCGCGCTGAAGCGCGCGCATGCGGCTGTGCTCGACCTCGCTGAGTTCGGTGCCGCGCTGCGCGTCGCGCACGATGACCGGACGCAGGAAGACCATCAGGTCGGTCTTCTGCCGGCTGCGCGACTTCGAGCGGAACAGCGCGCCGATTCCGGGGATGTCGCCCAGGCCTGGAATCTTCGAGTTGTTGTCGCTGACGTTGTCCTGCATCAATCCGCCGAGCACGATGGTCTGCCCGTCGTCGACCAGGACCGAGGTCTGGATCGAACGCTTGTTGGTGATGATGCCCGATGCGTTGGTCACGTTGGCGATGCTCGACACTTCCTGGTAGACGTCCATGCGCACGGTGTTGCCGGCGGTGATCTGCGGCCGCACCTCGAGCGTCAGGCCGACGTCCTGGCGGTCGTAGGTCTGGAACGGGTTGACCGTGCTCGAGCTGCCGGTCTGTGCGTACTGGCCGGTGATGAACGGGACGTTCTGGCCGACGACGATCTTCGCCTCCTCGTTGTCCAGGGTCATCAACGTCGGCTCGGACAGGATGTTGGCGCCGTCCTGGGTCTGCAGGAAATTGGCCAGCGCGCTCAGCGCGGTGGCTCCGGCGATGCGGTGCAGCACGCCGATGTTCAGGCCCTGGGGAATGGCCAGCGTGCCGTTGGCCAGCGCGGTCGTGAAGCCGCTGGCGCCGCTGGAGATTCCTGCCTGCAGGTTGACGATGCTGCTCGAGCTGCCGAAATTGCTGCCGCCGTAGATGGCGTTGGTATCGCCTGCGCTGCCGGCGATCGCCTGCCACTGGATTCCGATCTGCGCCGCCTTGTTGGCGTCGACTTCGGCGATCAGCGCCTCGACGTAGACCTGCGCGCGGCGCACGTCGAGCTTGTCGATGACTTTGCGCAACTGCTCGTAGACCGGGCCCGGCGCGTTGATGATCAGGGCGTTCATCGCCACGTCGGCGTACACCGACGCTCCGCCCGGCAACTCGAAGGCCTCGCTGCCAGGCTGCGGCGCGAAGCCCGGAGACTGGCCCAGTCCGCCGCCGCCGCCGGGGCTGCCGCTGCTCCCGGAGGCGCTGCCGGCAGTGATGCTGCTCGTCGACAGCCCTCCCGGCGCGCTCGACATGCCCTGCAGCGAACCCGCCTTGGTCGCTTCCGAACCGCTGCTGCCGCCCGCGCCGCTGCTGCCGAGCACGCCGCGCAGCGCTTTCGCCAGGTTGGCCGCGCTGGCGTTGTGCAGGTACACGACGTGGATGTTGGTGGTGTCGTCGGGGCGATCGAGCTTGGCCACCATGCGCTCGATCTGCAGCAGCTGCGCGCCGTTGGCGGCACGCACGATCAGCGCGTTGCTCGCGGCGTCGGCGACGACCACCGCGCGCAGCGACGCGTTGCCCGACGCGACCACCGGCCCCGGGCGGGCCGGGCCGCCGCCCGCCTGCATGTCGATGAGCTTTTGCAGCGTCGCCGCCGTTTCGGTCGCGGTCGCGTAGCGCAGCGGGATGATGTCGACGTCGCCGGCGCTGGGAATGTCGAGGCCGGCGATGATGCGCGCCAGGCGCTTGAGGTTGTCGGCGTAGTCGGTGATGACCAGCGCGTTGCTGCCCGGGTCGATGTTGATGGTGTTGTTCGGCGAAATCAGCGGACGCAGCACCGGAAGCAGGTTGCTCGCCGGCTGGTTGCGCAACTGGAAGATCTGCGTCACGACCTGGTCGCCCTTGCCCGGGATCGACGCGGTGGAATCGCCGACGCCCACCGGAGTCGTCTGCAGCCTGGCGTCGGCGCCGGGAACGACGCGGAACACGCCGTCGGTCTCGACCACGGCATAGCCGGCCAGCCGCAGCTGGGTCAGCAGCGCCTGGTAGACCGAGCTGGGCGCGACGGGTTTCTCGAATTGCAGCGTGATCTGTCCCTTGACCCGCGGGTCGATGATGAAATTGCGCCCGGTGGCAGCGGCGACCGCCTGCACCGCGCTTGAAATATCAGCGTGGACCAGGTTGATGGTCATTTTCGTGGGCGCCTTCTTCGGCGCGGCCTGGGCCGGGACCATCAGGCACGCGGCGAGCGCCAGCGCGCATGCGCGCCGCAGGAACGCCGGGATGGTGCTGGACTGGGGCATGCCTGGTCTCCTCGAGCGTGGGCCGCGCAGGGTGCGATGCAAAGGTGTGTGCTTTGGGGTCATGTTGGGCTCAGAATGCGATGCGGACGTGGTCTCCGGCGGGTTCACCGAGCAGTCCGAGCAGGCTGGCGAGTTCGGCGGCGTGTTGCGGCTGGGCGCTGCCGCGGCCTTCGAAGCGCCATTGGCGGCCGTTCCATTGGCCCTCGCCGCGCAGCTGCAAAGGCCCACTGACGGTGCTGAGCTGCAGCGTGGCGCTGGGGCCTTCGCCGCGCAGCAGCATCCGGTAGCTGCCCAGAGGCGCGACCTGGCTGAGACGCGATTGCACGTCCATCGCGTCGAGCTTCGCATCACCGAACAATTGTGCGCGGCCGTCGGCCACCTGCATGTCCACACCGTTCAGGTCCAGGTCGAGCCGCGCGCGCAGCGCCAGCGTGTTCCACGGCGTGCCCAATCCCTGCAGCAGCGCCGCGGGCAGGCTGCCTTTCCACGGCGCGAGCTGGCGCAGCCGCCAGCTCCCCGGGTGCCACTGGGCTTCGAGCTGCAGCACGTCGTGGCTGAGCGCGGTGTCGAGCACCTGCAACTGCAGTTGCCCCCGCCACAGCTCGCCGAGTCCGATGTGCCACGACACGCGTCCCGGCGCCAGCGTCGCGGCTTCGCTGTACGCGCCGCCGCGCAGTACCAGCAGTGCCGAACCGTCGTGCCAGCTGCCGCGCGCTTCGGCCAGTTGCACACGCTGGCCGCTGGCTGCCGTCAGCGCTGCGCCGAGCCAGTTCGCGGGGGCCGCGACGACCAGTGCGAAGACGATCCCGAGCACAGCTGCGAAGACCAGCAGCAGGCGTTGCGTGAATGTCGTCATGGAGTACGCCGTGTCAGTTGCACGCGACCATCGAAGCCGCCGCTTGCCGCGTGCTGCAGCTTGACCAGGCTGACGGTGCAGTTCCAGTCGTGACGCGCGACGCGCGCCAGCTCGAGCAGCGTGGTCGGGCGCATGCCGTGCACTTGCAGCGACGCGCCCGCCGGCAGCACGCCGACTTCGACCCGGGTGTCCGGGGCGTGTCTGTGCATCCAGTCCAGCAGCGTGCCGCGCAGCTCGACTTCGGCGGTCGGTGCGTGGGGTACCTTGCCGAGTTGTTCGAGTTCGTTTGCCTGCACCTGCACGTTGCGCAGCTGCGCCTGCAGCTTGGCGATATCTCCCGGGGCCTGGCGCAGCGTGCGCAGTGCCGGGTGCAACAGCGCCAGCCACAACACAGCCACGGCCAGCACGCCGGCGGCCAGCATCACCGCCCGGCGTTCGCGCGTGGCCATTGTCGACCAGCGCGCGCGCAGTTGCTGCACGGTCCGATTCATGGCGCCTCCCTGGAGACACGCGCGTGCACGCGCAAGGTCACGTCCTGCGCGCTGCAGCGCAGGCCCAGCGAGGTGCAGCGCTCAGCCGCGGCGCGCGCGACGGCGGCGCCGACCGCCAGATGCAGCTGTCCCGGCTGGTAATCGATGGCGTCGATCGGGGTTCCCGACGGCAGCACTTGCGCGGCCGCGCCGAGCAGGGTCTCGAGGCTGCCGCTGTCGGGCTCGCCGGCGCGCCGGCGGGCGAGATCGAGCGCGCGTTGCAGCTGCAGCGAGGCATCGAGGATCGCCGGGCTTCCGGGCAGCGCGAGGCTGGCCGCCTCGCTCAGGTCGTGCTCGACCAGAAGGCGCCGTGCGCGCAGTTGCAGCGCCACGGCTTCGATTCCGACCACTTGCACCAGCGCGAGCACCAGTGCCAGGCGCAGCACCCGGCGCCACGGCGGTGTGCGCAGCGCAGCGCGGACCGAAAGCAGGCCGCGCTGCATCGCAGCTTGCGGCGCCAGCTCGAACTGACGCAGGTCCCAGCCGCTGCGCGCGGCACGCGCAAGCAGCGCGTCGTCGTCGCCTTCGTCCGCCGGCAGCTGCCACCAGCGCTCGGCCAGCGCGCGCAGCTCGGGCGCGCAGACCAGGCGTTGTGCGCGCAACGCCGGCGCGGGGCCTTGCGCGTCGGCGTGCAGCCAGCCGGCCTCGCCGTCGTCGCTGCGCCAGAGCAGGCGCACGCGCTGCGCGTCCAGCGGCAGCAGCCAGGCCTCGCCGGGCTCGAGCAGCGCGCTTTCGGGCACCACGGCATCGGGCGTGCGCGCCGCCTCGGTCAGTTGCCGCAGCGCATCGCGCAACGCGTCGAGCGAACTGGAGCAGGCCAGCTGCACCGCACCGTCCGCGGTGCGTGGCGCCGCGGCCAGGTGCACGGTCGCGGCGTCGTCGAGCAGCCGGTCCTCGAGTGCGCCGGCGAGCGCTGCGCGCAGGCGCGCTGCAGGCATTGCCGGCAATTGCAGCGCGAGCAGCGCATGGCGCTCGGCTGGCCAGACTGCCACCAGGCGGGGGCCGCGCGGAAGCAGCGCGGGCTGCGCCTGGCCGTGCTCAAGCACGGCGGCATCGGCGCCGACGCGCACGAACGCGACGGTGGCGGCCTGGCTCAAGCGGACGACGACGGAGTTTTCCATGCGCGGCGATTGTAGAAAAGCGTTCAGCGCTGTGGTTGCGCCAGCCAGGGGGGCGCGCGTTCCACGCGCAAGGTTTGCACCGTGTTGTTGACCCGTTGCATCAGGGCTTTCTCAGCGTATTCGAAATGGCCAATTCTCACGCGGGCAATCGCTTCGAAAAAACTGCTACCAAAACCGATCTGGTCCAGATTAGATACTGTTTCCGAGCTCAGTGCCTTGGTGATATCTGCATTGCTTTTGAAATAATGCTGGGCTCGCGCGCGAACGAGCTGTGCTGCGGCGTCCGGGGAAATATGCAGCAGCGCGGCCAGCACCGGAGCCGGCGCAGTGTTCGCATTGACCACGGTTGCCGCAGGCAGCAGCGTGACATACGGAGCCAATCTGGGCAGCGCTGCGGCGACTTGCGGCGACAGCCGCGCCAGGTCGAGCACGCGCCGCAGCGGCAGCGGCGCATCGACTCCTGAGCGCGACGACGTCGCGGAATTGGCCGCGGCGATTCCGGCGGCGATGGCGCTGCCGACCGACGGTTCCACGCCGAGCTGGATGTCGAGCCGCTGCAACACCCGCATCGCGGAGTCGTTGGGCGCTCCATTGGGCGCCAGGTTGTACAGGTTGAAGCGCGCCTGCGCGTCGGTGATGCGTCCTTCAAGCCAGGTGTCGGCGAGATCGCCGGCTCCGCCTCCATGCGCCGCGAGAAAAGTCCCCAGGCTTGCTTCGGCCAGCGGAACCGACCACGGCTGGCCCAGGTAGACCTGCTGCGAGGTGGTTCCGGCCTCGCGCAGGATCAGCCGCGACCAGTCGAGCGCGCCGCGCAGCAACCAGCGCGCCTGCAAGGCCTCGCGAGCGTCCTGCTCGCGGCTGATCGCGCTCCACTGCTGCCACATCATTCCGGAAACCATCAGCGCGGCCAGCGCGGCGACCAGCAGCGCGGTGATCAGCGCCGCACCGCGGCGCTGTCGTTGCGCGCCGACCTTCGGCAGCGCCCGCCGGCAGGCGCAGCGCCTGCGCGAACGCAGCGGCGGGCGGGGTCGGCGCGTTGCTGCCCGGGGCGCGCTCATGAGCGGTTCTCCAGCAGGAAGGAGCGGGTGATGGTGCCTTGCAGGTTCGGCGCGTGGCACTGCAGCGTCACGCGCAGTCCGGCCGGTGTGCGCAACGCCATCTGCTGCGCCGGGCTCGAAGCCGAGTCGACCGCCGAATACGGGTTGACCCAGGCGCCGCTTTGCTGCAGCGATCCGGTTCCGGCGTAGCGGAACACCAGGTAGCCGATGCTGCCGACACCGTCGAGCATCGGCAGCGCCTCGCCTTGAGGCTGGCGCATCGCGCCGAGCAGCACGCCGCGCGATGCGCTCGGCGGAGCGCTCCAGCGCCACCACACGCCGTCGCGCAGACCCCAGCGCACGACCTGCAGCATTCCGGCATCGCGAGGCGGTGCGCCTTGCAGCGGCTGGTCGGTTCCTTGCGGCAGGCGCACGATCAACAGGTCGCCGTTTCCGCCCAGACTGACCGCCGGCAGTTGACCGCCGCCATCGCGTGCGGCGGCGACGTCGGCGCGCAGCTGTTGCAGGCACAGCGCCAGACGGGTCACGGCGGCGCTGCTGGCGCGCACCGCGTCGCGGCTGCGCGCCACGCTGTCGAGCCCGCGCCAGCTCAACGAAGCGACGACCGCCAGCACCATCGCGGCGACCAGCAATTCCAGCAGCGTGAATCCGCGGGCGCGTCGCATCACAAGTTACCGATGATGGTGACCACCGACCACGCCAGGCGGCCTTCGGTGGTGAAGACATCGAGATTCAGGCGCCGGAAATTCGGGTTCGGCGTTGGCGTCACCGTGGCCTGCAGGGTGAAGGAATCGCCGGCTTCGGTGCACGCCGAGGTGCTGGTTCCCACGCCGAGGAATGCGCGCTGGAGTCTTTGTTCGACAAGGAAGTTCTCGGCGCATTGTTCGGCCAGCACTGCGTGGCGCAAGCGCAACGCGTTGTCCTGCAGGCTGCCGCTGGCACGCAGCGCGGCAATCAGCGCGATGGAGACCACGGCCAGCGCGACGAGTACTTCCAGCAACGTGAAACCATGGCGGTGGGTGTCGGGCATGGCGGTGCGCATCAGCGCTGGCGGCTGGTCGAGAACGGCGCAATGCCGTCGCTGGCGATGATCCACGCCCGGCCCGATTCGAGCAGGATGACGCGGATCGGCGGCGATACCGGCTCGGTGCCGAACACCAGCCAGCCCGGTGGAGCTCCCGAGGTGCTCGAGCCGCCTTCGACGTGAACGCGTACCCCGTCGGCATCGACACTTCCGCCGCGGGTCGGCGGCGGCATGTAGTCGCGCTGCACGCGAGCGCCGCTCCAGGCCCACGCACGCGGCATCAGCGGCGCGTGTGCGAGCGGCCTCCAGCCGTTTGGCGTGGGGCGCACGAAGGCATAGCCGGCGACGCCCGGTGCCCAGGCCAGCGGCATCGATCCGTCGGCGGCTTCGCTGCGCGCGGCGTCGAACAGCGCGGCAAGCCGCTGGGCTTCGCGCTGCACGGATTCGTCGCGGCCGTGGGGCAGCGCCAGCGCGGCCAGACCGGTGAGCAGCGCCATCACGAGCAGGGTGACGAGCAGCTCGATCAGCGTGAAGCCGGAGCTGCGCGCGCGCAGCGCAACGCCTCTATTGCCAGCTGCCGATGTCGGCATTCGCGCCTTCCCCGCCCGGTTGCCCGTCGGCACCGTAGCTGAACACGTCGACCGCGCCTTTGACCCCGGGGTTCAGGTACTGGTACGGGCGCCCCCACGGATCGTCGGGCAGCTTGTCCAGGTAGGGCTTCCAGTTGCCCGGCACGGGTGGTGCCGTGGGCTTCGTCACCAGCGCCTGCAGGCCCTGTTGTTGCGTCGGATACACACCATTATCAAGTTTATATAATTTAAGCGCTTGCATAATGGTGCTTATATCGGTTTTTGCTGCCGTTCTTCGCGCTTCATCGGTGCGTCCGATAATGTTCGGAACGATCAATGCGGCCAAAACCCCCATGATGACCAGCACGACCATCAATTCGATCAGCGTAAAGCCGCGCGCACGGCCGGTCGGCAGCGCGGGGACAGGCGTGGCGTCTCGTCTCATCGGCGGATTTTCCTCAGCGTTGGCACGCGAACCGGATTGGTCGCGCTGGTGTGATAATACGTGCCATGGCCAAGTCGCTCCGTTTGCATCGTTCCCGCCCGGCAACCCCAGCCGGTTCTCCACACGTGCCGCTGCTGATTGCCGCGCTGCTGACGTTCGCCACGGCAGCCAGCGCAGGAATCTGGGGCTTGCAGTTGCTGGCGGGGCTGGACCCCGTCCCGCACGGCGCCATGCAGGCCGGACGCCTGGATGCGATCACGCTGGCCGAGGCCGCGCCGATGCTGTTCGGCGGGCCCGAGGCCGTGGCGTCCCAGCCGGTTGCGGCGGTGTCGCGCTTCACGCTGCTGGGCGTCATCGGCGGCGGCGACAAGGCCGGCGCAGCGCTGATCGGAGTCACCGGCAAGGCGCCGCGCGCGGTCGCGGTCGGCGCTCAGGTCGAGCCCGGCGTGACGTTGCTGGATACCGGTTTCGACCAGGCGCTGCTGCGCGAGCGTGACTCGCGCGTCGAATTGCGCATGCCCAGGCGCACGCCGTACGTGGCGCCGGCGGCGCCGCAAGCGGCAGGCATGTCCGGACTCCCGTCCGGGCCCGGCGTCGCCGATGCGCGGCCGCCGGGGCTGCCCGAGGGCTTGCGCTAAGCGCTTGCGCGCCGGTCCGCAGGCGGCGGGCGGTCAGAGAAACAGCGCGACCACCGGATTGTCGGTTTCCTCGGCGTGCGCGTACCCCAGCGCGCCGAGGAACTGCGCAAAGCGACGGTGGTCGGCAGGTGGCACCTGGATGCCGACCAGCACGCGGCCCGCGTCTCCGCCCTGGTTGCGGTAATGGAACAGGCTGATGTTCCAGTCCGGCTTCAGTTCGTCGAGAAAGCGCATCAGCGCCCCGGGGCGCTCGGGAAAATCGAAACGCAGCAGGCGTTCGTGCAACGCACGCGATCCCCCGCGCGGCCCGCGGCCGCCGACCAGGTGACGCACGTGCTGCTTGGCCAGTTCGTCGTCGGTCAGGTCCAGCGTGGCGTAACCGGCGCGCTGCAGTGCGTGGCCGATGCGTCGTGCGTCGTCGCGCCCGGCGACGCTGACGCCGACGAAGACGTGCGCCTGCTCGGGGTCGCCGAGACGGTAGTTGAACTCGGTCACCGCGCGCGTGCCCAGCAGTGCGCACAGCTTGCGGAAACTGCCCGGGCGCTCGGGAATGCTGACCGCGAACAGCGCTTCGCGCGCCTCGCCAACCTCGGCACGTTCGGCAACGAAGCGCAGGCGGTCGAAGTTCATGTTCGCGCCGCAGGTGATCGCCACCAGCGTTTCGCCCTTGAGCTTGTTTGCCGCTGCGTACTGCTTCAGCGCGGCGACCGCCATCGCGCCCGACGGCTCGAGCACGCTGCGCGTGTCCTCGAACATGTCCTTCAGCGCGGCGCAGACCTCGTCGGTGGTGACGACGACGAAGTCGTCGACCAGTTCGCGGGTCAGGCGGAAGGTTTCCTCGCCGACCTTCTTCACCGCGGTGCCGTCGGCGAACAGGCCGACGTCGCTCAACTCGACGCGCCGTCCGGCACGCACGCTGCGCAGCATGGCGTCGGAGTCGACGGTCTGCACGCCGATGACCTTGATCTCCGGGCGCACCGCCTTGATGTACGCGGCCACCCCCGAGACCAGGCCGCCGCCGCCGATGGCGCAGAACACGGCATGGATCGGAGCTTGGTGCTGGCGCAGGATTTCCATCGCGATCGTTCCCTGGCCGGCGATCACGTCCGGGTCGTCGAACGGATGCACGAAGCTCAGGCCCTGCTTGGCTTGCAGCTGCAGCGCGGTTGCGTAGGCGTCGCTGTAGCTGTCGCCGCTGAGCACGATGTCGACGCTGGCGCCGCCGAACGCGCGCACCGCGTCGACCTTGACCTTCGGCGTGGTCGACGGCATCACGATGACCGCGCGGCAGCCGAGCCGGTGCGCCGACAGCGCAACGCCCTGCGCGTGGTTGCCGGCCGACGCGCAGATCACGCCGCGGGCGCGCTCCTCGTCGCTCAGGCGCGACATCTTGTTGTAGGCGCCGCGCAGCTTGAAGCTGAACACCGGTTGCTGGTCCTCTCGCTTGAGCAGGACCTTGTTGTGCAGCCGGCGGCTGAGGTTGCGCGCATGGTCGAGCGCGGATTCGTGCGCAACGTCGTAGACGCGTGCGTTGAGGATGCGCTGCAGGTAATCGGTCGTTTTCTTCGGCATGATCGAACGCAATGCGGGCGAGAGGCCATTCTAGGAGGCCGTCGCCCGTGCGGACCGGGCAGCATGCCGCAGCGCAAAAAAAACCCGGGTACGAGCCCGGGTTCGAATCCACCTTGTCAGGAGGGTGGAGGAGACAAAAGGCGCCGCGCGCTGGCG
>JAJZEB010000063.1 GCA_021805805.1 Pseudomonadota bacterium
ACAGGCGTGATGTTCTCGAAATACTGTCCGCTGGAAGGCTCCACCCACTTGCCGCCGATGAAATTGCCGTAGCGCTTCTTGAATGCAACGGGGGTGCCGAATTTGCCGGGTTCAAGCATGTCCATGTATATCTCCTGGTCCAAATGTGCGTCGACATCGACGGGTTGGTGCTGCAGCGGTGCAGCGGTGCAGTCACCATCGTCCAACACAATCCGTGCCAGCCAGTCGCGCATCGTGCCCAGCGCTGTTTTTTCTTTTTTCATCAACGGCTTGGACGATCAGTGCGGGTTTTCACGGAGCCCGCGGAGCGTCGCCGCAGCGGCGGCGCGCGACGGCTCGAGTGTCGCAATGCGCGACAGTCGACAAGCGCGCGACACGGTGCGACACTGCGCCAAAACTTGATCGCAGCGGCCGCTCGAGCCGCCAGGAGACAACCGTGCACACTCTTCGAGACTCCGACCCCGGCGCCAGCAGCGCCGACCAGCTGCAGCTGGCGCGCCGCCTGTTCTTCGAGCGCGGCGACGACCCCGGCACGCTGGTGCCCGAACCGATCGCCCGCAGCTGGAAGCGCTGCATCGCGGCCACGCCGCAGCCCGGGCCCGCCGAGCCCCTGCCCGACGCCGCGCTGTTCTCGCGCCGCGACGCCCAGGGCCGGCTTCGGCACCATGCGCTGCCCGAACTGGAAGCGCTGGCCGAAGCGCTGGTGCCGTCGCGCGTGATCGTGCTGCTTGCCGATCCCGAGGGGATGATCCTCGACGCGTCGGGATCAGACGCGTTCATGACCAAGGCACAACGCGTCGCGCTGATGCCTGGCGTCGACTGGTCCGAGCGCAGCCGCGGCACCAACGCCATCGGCACCGCGCTGACCGACGGCAGCGCGATCACCGTCGTCGGCCCGCAGCATTACCTCGAGCGCAATGCCGCGATCGGCTGCACCGCGACTCCGCTGCTGGCTCCGGACGGCAGCGTGATGGGTGTGCTCGACGTATCCGGAGACCCGCGCTGCATCCAGGCGCACACCGTCGGACTGGTGCGAATGGCCGGGCAGATGATCGAGCACCGCATGGCGCTGGATTTGCGCACGCCGGGAACAGAGCTGCTGCGGTTCGCGCACGATTCGGCGTTGCTCGGCAGCCACCGCGAAGCGCTGCTGTGGGTGCGCGACGGCATCGTCGTCGGCGCCAACCGCGCAGCGCTGCGCGTGCTGGGCATGACGCTGCACCAATTGCGCGATCGCTACGTCGACGACCTGTTCGCGAGCCTGCCCGGAAGCGGCGACGCATCCGGACTGCAGCTGCGTCCCCATCTGATGCAACCCGGGCGAAGCACGAGCTGGAGCGCGCGCTGGGTCGGCGCGCCGGCGGCGATGGCGCTTGCCGCCGCGCCCACCGCGCAGCCCGTGCCCACGATCCCGGCGACGGCTTCGCCAGCAAACGCCGGCAGCGCGTCTCGCTGCGCGCCGGGGACTCCGCCGGTGATCGGCGATGCGCTGCGCGACGCGCAACTGGCGCGCGCGGTGCGCGTTCTCGACGCCAACATCCCGGTACTGGTCACCGGCGAGTCGGGTGTCGGCAAGGAAGTGTTCGCGCGCCAGCTGCACCGTGCAAGCGTGCGCGCCGACGGCCCGTTCGTCGCCATCAACTGCGCTTCGGTTCCCGAAGGCCTGATCGAGGCCGAGCTGTTCGGCTACGAGGAAGGCGCGTTCACCGGCGCGCGTCGCCGCGGTCAGGCCGGGCTGGTTCGCGAAGCCGAAGGCGGCGTGCTGTTCCTCGACGAAATCGGCGACATGCCGCTGGCGCTGCAGGCGCGGCTGCTGCGGGTACTGCAGGATCGCGAAGTCAAGCCGCTCGGCGGCGGGCGAGCGCAGACCGTCGATTTTGCGCTGGTCTGCGCCACCCACCGCAAGCTCGGCGCGATGGCTGCCGAGGGCGCATTCCGCGCCGACCTGTATTACCGGCTGCAGCATTTCACGGTCGAGCTGCCGGCGCTGCGCGCGCTGCCCGACCGCCACGCGCGCATCGACGAGCTGCTGCGCGACCTGCTGCTGCGGCGCGGGTTGCGGCTCAGTCCGGAAGCGCGCGACGCGCTGCTCGCGCACGACTGGCCGGGCAACTGGCGGCAGCTGGTCGCGGTGTGCCAGACGCTGGCCGCGCTGGCCGGGCCGCAGGGCCGCATCGACCTCGGCGACCTGCCCGAAGAATTGCGCTGCGGGCGCGTCGCGGCCGACGACGTGGCGGTGCACGCGCCCCCCCCGGCCGATCTGCGCAGCCTGACCGACGCGGCGATCGACGCAGCGCTGCATTCGTGCGGCGGCAACATCAGCCGTGCCGCGCGGCTGCTCGGCGTGCACCGCAGCACCTTGTACCGGCACACGCCGCGCGCACGCTGAGGCGACGCACAGCGGCAAGCGCGTCGGCGAAGCCCCCCGGCGCGCGATACGCCCGCGCAAGATCGGAGCCCGCCCGCGCAGCGTCCGGAGCCGGTCAGCGTGCGATCGCGGAGGCCAGCGCGTGGGCCAGCTCGAGCCGACGCGGCGCCGCGTCGAGGCCGTCGATGAAGCGCTGCGGGATGCCGCGCAGCCCGACCATCGCTCCGACCAGCGCGCCGGCGAGCATTGCCCGCGCCTGGTTCTGCCCGCCACCGTTGACCGCATGCAGCACCGCGGACTCGAAATCGTCGGCGAAGCGCGCGGCCAGGTAATAGGCAGCCGGAAACTGGTGGTAGACCGCGCAGGGCATGCCGTAGACCAGAGACACCTTCCACGCCGGCTCGATGCGCACTCCGGGGTCGCGCGCGGCACGCGCGATGTTCGACGGCGTCAGCAGTGCGTCGGGCGACGCGAACGCACCCGGGGTCGATGCCTCGGGGCCGGGCGCGACGCCGTCCTCGCCGTCGCGGGTCACGGTATGGAACGGCAGCTCGCCGCTGCGCACCAGCGCCATCAGCCGGCCCGAGAGCTGCGCGTCGAGCCGCTGGCCGCCGACCAGCTGGCCGAGCACCGCGCCATAGGCCACGGTCATCGCGGCCACGGTCGGGTCGATCTGCGTCAGCGCGGTATTGGCGCCGACCGCGCGCGCGAGCTGCGCCGGCTTCAGCGCGTAGCGCACGGCGATCGCCAGCGTGCGCTCGGCCGCTTCGGTGTTGTCGGCGTAGCCGCCTGCCTGCCCCCACGGACGCCCGTGGCGCCGCGCGCGCCAGGCCTCGCGCATCGACTGGCTGGTGTAGCCGCCGGGGCCGTTCAGCGGCGTGCCGTCGATGTGCGCGAACAGTTCGTCGTCGAGCCGGCGGCAGAAGTCGGCCTCGTCGTAGCCGCCGTGCTCGACCAGCGAGCGCACGGTCAGCTCGAGCAGCCAGCCGGCCTGCGACGACTCGCCGGCGCGCAGCCCGGCGTGGTAGCGCCCCGGGCGCGGCGCGGTGTAGCCGTCGATCCACGGCCCGTAGTCCGCGCGCAGCGCGTCGAGGTCGTAGTACCAGTGCGGCCCCAGCGCCAGCGCGTCGCCGATGAACGCGCCCATCAGCGCGCCGACGGCGCGGTCGTGCAACTCGGTGGCTGCGGCAGTGCGGTCGTTCATCGTGATCTCCCGGTGTTCAGGCGGCGCGACGGCGCCACAGCGTGACTTCGGACAGCGTGTGCTGGAACTTGCGCCGAGTCTCGCGCAGCACGAACGGCACCTCGCGCGGAGCGCCGAGCAACTCGAAATGCGGCCCCAGCAACGCCTTCAGGCCGTCCAGGGTGGTGAAGTTCTCGCCGTCCTTCTTGAAGCCGCCGATCCAGTCCTCGCGCTTGGTGTACTCGGGCAGCCACGTGTACGGCGACGCGATCAGCAGCACCCCGCCGGGGTTCAGTCGCGCGTGCACGCCGCGCAGGAACTGCCCCGGCGCGTACAGCCGGTCGATCAGGTTGGCGGCCAGGATCAGGTCGTAGCCGCCGTACAGATCCTTCAGGTTGCATGCGTCGCCCTGCATGAACTGGACCCGCGAGGCTGTCTCGGCCAGCCCCAGATCCTGCAGCGTGCGCTCGTGGTACGAGACCAGCTCGCCCTCGTCGGTCAAGGTATAGCGCACGCGGCCCTGCGCCGCCAGCTGGGTGCCCACCGCGATGAAGCGGGCCGAGAAGTCGATTCCGGTGACGTGCTCGAAGTGGCGTGCCAGCTCGAAGCTCGCGCGCCCGGTGGCGCAGCCCAGGTCGAGCGCGCGCCGCGCCGGGCCGTCGCCGCAGGCCTCGATGGCGATGCGCGCCAGCTCCGCGGGAAAGTTCGGCGCGCCGAAATAGCGCGCGCCGTAATGGAACTCGCAGTACTCGGCGACCGCGCGGTCGGTTTCGTAGAACGCGCTCGGCGGCTGCGCCGGCCTGCCACCGATCACGTAGCGGAAACCGGCGTGCTGGAAGAAATGGCGACGGAACGCGTAGCGCGATCCGGGCAGCGACTCGTTGCCGCACGAAATCCAGGACCCGCCTTTGATCAGGTTGTGCCGATCGTCGAAAGTCGGGGTCGTGAAATCGTCGTAGATCGGGTGCACGGCGAAGCCGGGGAACGGCCAGGTCGGCGTCTCGGTCCACTGCCAGACGTTGCCGATCACGTCGAACCAGTTGCCATGCGCAAAACGCGTCACCGGGCACGACGACGCCCAGTGGTCGAGTTCGATGTTGGCCGACGCCGGCGCCGCCTGCGGCAGATCGCCGATTCCGGCGGCCTGGCGCAGCGCGTGCCATTCGTCCTCGGTCGGCAGTCGCACGTTCTCGCCGCTGCGCCGCGCCGCCCAGGCGCAGAACGCACGCGCCTCGTGGCAGTTGGTCTCGACAGGCCAGTCCCACGGCATCGGCACTTCCTCGCACATCAGCCGCAGGCTCCAGCCGCCGTCCGTGCGCACCCAGAAGGTCGGATGCGCGGCCGCCGCGAAGCGTCGCCAGGCCAGTCCCTCCTCGGTCCACAGGCTGTCGTCGCGATAGCCTCCGTCGTCGACGAAATCGAGGAACTCGCGGTTGCTGACCAGGTGGCGCGCGGCGCGGAACGCCGGCACCTCGGCCTCGTGGCGGCCGAATTCGTTGTCCCAGCCGTAGACCTGCGGCTGCGCCTGCTCGCGCCCCAGCACCACGCGCTGCGCCGGTACCTCGACCAGGGTGTTGGCCGGCGCCTCGCCGCTGTCGCGGCACGGCGCCCACGCCGGGTGCGGCCGCACGTAGGCCAGCTTGTGCTGGCGGATCAGCACCGACGAGGTCTCCAGATGGATGCGCTCGTGCTCGATGCCCATCAGGATCACCCACCACGGGCTGTCCCATTCGATCGGCCCGGTCAGCGGCAGCGAGTCGATCAGGCCGCCGACCAGCGCGCGCACCCGTGCCCGGTACGCACGCACCGCATCGACGCCCGGCCAGTCGTAATGGGTGTCGTCGAGGTCGTCCCAGCTCATTTCGTCGACCCCGATGGCGAACATCGACTCCAGCGTCGGGTCGAGACGCTGTTCGACCACGCCGGCGAGGACCAGCTTGTTGACGAAAAACGTCGCGGTGTGGCCGAAATAGAAGATCAGCGGATGGCGCAAAGCGATCGGCTTGACGTAATACGCCTCGTCGCTTCGCAGCACTTCGAACAACCGGGCATAGCGGTCGAAGGTGGCGTGGAAGGCTTCGCGCACGCTGCGCCGCAGGGCGTCGGCATCGCCAAGGTCGAGTCGCGGCGTGCGCAGTCCGATGTTCTGGTGCATCGTGATCCTCTCCTCCGGGTATTCTGCAGCTTGCCCATTATTCCAGCGGTTCCTGCGAGATGCATGACGGGTCGAATTGGCACTCCACGCTGCAACTGCGCTACGCGATGCGCGACCTGCGCTGCGTCGACGACGCGCGCCACGACGGCGCCGTGCGCGTGCTCGCGGCGCTGCGTCCGGAAGGTGACGACGTCTGCCACCACGTGCTGGTGCACCCGCCGGGAGGTCTGGTCGGCGGCGACCGCATCGATATCGCGCTGCGCGTCGAGCGCGGCGCCCACGCGCTGCTGACCACGCCCGGGGCGACGCGCTTCTACCGCAGCCTCGGCGCGCCTGCGGTGCAGACGGTCGACGCGGTGCTCGAGCCGGGCGCGCGCCTGGAGTGGCTGCCGCTGGAGGCCATCGCGTACGACGGCTGCATCGGCCGCAACACGTCGCGCTTCGTTCTGCAGCCCGGCGCCGAAATGATCGGCTGGGATCTGCTGGCGCTGGGGCTGCCGGCGGCCGACGCGCCGTTCGTGCACGGCGAGCTGACCCAGCACGTCGAGATCCCGGGCATCTGGCTCGAACACGGGCGGATCGCGGCCGACGACCGCGCGCTGCGGCATGCGCCCGGGGGCCTTGCCGGCGCCAGCGCGCTGGCCACGCTGTGGTTTGCCTGCGGCGAAGCGCTGCCCGAGGCACGCGCGCAGGCGCTGCTCGACGTCGCGCGTGCCGCAATCGACGCCTCCGGAATCGATGCCGGCGCGACCTGGCCGCAGCCGCAGGTCGTGGTCGTGCGCGCGCTGGGCAACCGCGTCGAGCCGCTGCAGCAGCTGCTGCGCACCATCTGGGCCGCGTGGCGCGTGCTCGGCTGGCAACGGCCGCCGTGCGCACCGCGCGTCTGGCGCACCTGAAAAACCGAGCGAAATGGCAGTGACTCATGAGACAGGACACGACAGGCGCGGGTATGGAACCGCCCCCTTCCGACCCTGACCCGATGGCGTCGCAGCGGCGCGGCGCCGCGCTGGCGGTGATCGCGACGATCGCGGCGATCGTCGCCTGCTACCTCTGGGTCGACCGACCGGTGGCGTACTTCATGCACGACCACAGCGGGCTGCAATCGCACTGGCTGATCACCGTCACCCACCTGCCCGAGCTGCTGGCGCTGGGCAGTGGCGTGCTGCTGCTCGCCACCCCGCTGGCAGCGCACAGCCGCCATGCCGCCTGGCGCGTCGCCCACGCCTGCGCGGTCAGCCTGGCGATCGCGTTCCTGCTGAAGACCGAGCTGAAGATCGTGTTCGGCCGCGCCTGGCCCGATACCTGGACCCACGGCAACCCGTCGCTGATCCACGACCACGTCTACGGCTTCTTCTGGTGGCGGTTGAGCAACAGCTTCCACTCGTTCCCGTCGGGCCATACCTCGCTGACCTTCGCCGTGGTCGGGGTGCTGTGGCTGGCCGTGCCGCGCTGGCGCTGGGCAGCGGTGGCGGTCGGGCTGACTGTGGGTCTGGCGCTGGTGGTGCTGGACTACCACTTCGTCAGCGACGTGCTGGCCGGGGCGCTGCTCGGCAGCCTGTGCGGCGCCATGGTCTGGCAGCGCTTGAGCCGGCGCTGACCCGGGGCTGGGCGCAGCCCGGCCCTGGGGGCCCTCTCAAGCAATCGCCGGGCCGCCCCAAGATTGCTTGACCCCCACGGGGGGCGGGCTGGGCGCAGCCCGGCCCTCGGGGCCCTCAGACCGCGATCAGCTCGCGCACCGCGTGCGCCTCCATGTCGGCGCCGGCGCCGGCACTGACGATGTCGCCGCGCGCCATCACGGCGTAGCGGTCGGCCAGCGCGCGCGCGAAGTCGTAGTACTGCTCGACCAGCAGAATGGCCATGTCGCCGCGCGCGGCGAGCATCCGGATGACGCGTTCGATGTCCTTGATGATCGACGGCTGGATGCCTTCGGTCGGCTCGTCGAGCACCAGCAGCCGCGGCCGCGCGGCCAGCGCGCGGGCAATGGCCAGCTGCTGCTGCTGGCCGCCCGACAGGTCGCCGCCGCGCCGCGCGCGCATCTGCGCCAGCACCGGGAACAGATCGAACAGCTCGTCGGGCACGCGGCCGCGGCCGCCGGCCGCGGCCAGCCCCATCTGCAGGTTCTCGGCCACCGTCAGGCGGGCGAAGATCTCGCGCCCCTGCGGCACGTAGCCGATACCCAGCCGCGCGCGCTGCTCGGGGCGCAGACGGTCGATGCGCGCGCCGTCGAGGCGAATGGCGCCGCCGCGGATCGGCACCAGCCCCATCAGCGCCTTCAGCAGCGTGGTCTTGCCCACGCCGTTGCGCCCGAGCAGCGCCAGCACCTGGCCGCGCTGCACCTGCAGGCTGACCCCGCGCAGGATGTGGCTGCCGCCGTAGTACTGATTCACAGCATCGATTTCGAGCATGGCGCGTCAGCGTCCCAGGTAGACCTCGACCACCCGCGGGTCGTCCTGCACCTGCTGCAGGCTGCCCTCGGCCAGCACGCTGCCTTCATGCAGCACCGTGACCTTGTGCGCGATGCGGCGCACGAACTCCATGTCGTGCTCGACGACGATCAGGGTGTGGCGTCCGGCCAGCGAGGCGAACAGTTCGGCGGTGCGCTCGGTTTCCGCGTCGGTCATCCCCGCCACCGGCTCGTCGAGCAGCAGCAGTTGCGGCTCGAGCATCAGCAGCATGCCGATCTCCAGCCACTGCTTCTGGCCGTGCGACAGGTCGCCGGCGCGACGCCCCAGCTGCGGCTGCAGCTCGACCCGTTCGACCACTTCCTGCAGCCGCGCGCGCTGCGCCGCGTCGAGCCGGAAGCGCAGGCTGCAGCGCGCGCGCTTGTCGGCCTTGCACGCCAGCTCCAGGTTGTCGCGCACGCTGAGCTGCTCGAACACCGTGGGCTTCTGGAACTTGCGCCCGATGCCGGCGGCGACGATCTGCGCCTCGCGCAGCTGCAGCAGGTCGATGGTCTGGCCGAACCACGCGCTGCCGGAATCGGGCCGGGTCTTGCCGGTGATGACGTCCATCATGGTCGTCTTGCCGGCGCCGTTGGGCCCGATGATGCAGCGCAGCTCGCCGACGTCGACGGCCAGGCTGAGGCGGTTCAGCGCGCGAAAGCCGTCGAAGCTCACGCTGATGTCGTCCAGGTACAGCGCCACGCCGTGGCTGGCGTCGAGCCCGTCGCCGCGCACGTGCCCCCAGCCGGCGTCGGCGGGCGCGGCGAACACCACCTCGCGCCAGTCGAGCTCAGTCATCGTGCCGTCCCCGGTTCGCGAGCTGCGCGACCAGCCCGAGCAGTCCGCGCGGCGCCCACAGCGTGACGGCGATGAAGGCGCCGCCGAGCAGGTACAGCCAGGCCTGCGGCAGCGCCACCGTGAGCCAGCTCTTGGCGCCGTTGACCAGCACGGCGCCGAGCACCGGACCGAGCAGGGTGCCGCGGCCGCCGAGCGCGACCCAGATCGCGATCTCGATCGAGTTCGCGGTCGACATCTCGCTGGGGTTGATGATGCCGACCTGCGGCGCGTACAGCGCGCCGGCCAGGCCGCACATCATGGCCGACACGGTCCACGCCAGCAGCTTGAACCACAACGGGTTGTAGCCGCAGAACATGACCCGGCTCTCGGCGTCGCGGATCGCTTCCAGCAGCCGGCCGAAGCGCCCGGCGACCAGCCAGCGGGCGAACACGAAGCACGCCGCCAGCGCCACGCTGCTGGCGACGAACAGCGCCACGGTCATGCCGGCGCCGCCGATCGGCCAGCCCAGCAGCACGCGAAAGCCGGTCAGGCCGTTGTTGCCGCCGAAGCCGGTCTCGTTGCGGAAGAACAGCAGCATGGCGGCGTAGGTCAGGGCCTGGGTGATGATCGAGAAATACACCCCCTTGATTCGCGAGCGGAAGGCGAAGAAACCGAACACGAAGGCCAGCAGCCCGGGCACGGCCAGCGCCAGCGCCATGGCGTAGAGGAAATTCCCGGTGCCGGCCCAGTACCACGGAAAGCGCGTCCACTGCATGAACTGCATGAAGTCCGGCAGCGTGCCGCTGGCCGCGGTCGCGGCCTGGTTCAGGTACATGCCCATGGCGTAGCCGCCGAGGGCGAAGAACAGGCCGTGGCCCAGCGACAGGATGCCGGCGTAGCCCCACACCAGGTCCAGCGCCAGCGCGACGATGGCGTAGCACAGGATCTTGCCGGCCAGCCCGACCCAGTACGACGACAGGTGCCAGGCGCTGTCGGCCGGCGCCGCCAGCGCGGCCAGCGGCACCGCCACGCAGGCCGCCAGCAGCAGCACCGCCAGCAGCGCCCAGCCCCAGCGCGGCAGCAGCGGCGGCTGCGCACCCCAGGCCGGCGTGGCCGGCGGCCTGGCCGCGGCCACGCGCGGCGCGGCACCGGCTTCGCCGACGGATTCGCGAACCTGCGCCATCATGCCTCCACATTGCGCCCCTTGAGCGCGAATAGCCCCTGCGGGCGCTTCTGGATGAACAGCACGATCGCCACCAGCACCGCGATCTTGGCCAGCACCGCGCCGGCGAACGACTCCAGCACGGTGTTGGCCAGACCCAGGCCGAACGCGGCGCTGACGCTGCCGGCGAGCTGGCCGACGCCGCCGAGCACGACGACCATGAAGCAGTCGACGATGTAGCCGCCGCCCATTTCCGGGCTGACGTTGCCGATCTGGCTCAGCGCGCAGCCGGCGAGTCCGGCGATGCCGGTGCCCAGGCCGAAGGCGAGCATGTCGACGCGCGCCGTGCGTACGCCGACGCAGGCCGCCATGGCGCGGTTCTGCGTCACCGCGCGCACCCACAGCCCGAGCCGGGTGCGCGCCAGCAGCAGCCACATGCCGAGCAGCACCGCGGCGGTGAAGGCAAGGATGACGATGCGGTTGTAGGGCAGGATCAGGTTGGGCAGCAGTTGCAGTCCGCCGGACATCCACGGCGGGTTGTCGACCTGCACGTTCTGCGGCCCGAACACGCTGCGCACCAGCTGGATCAGCACCAGGCTGACGCCCCAGGTGGCCAGCAGCGTCTCCAGCGCGCGGCCGTACAGCCGGCGGATGACCAGCCGCTCGACCAGCATGCCGACGCCGCCGGCGACGACGAAGGCGGCCGGCAGCGCCGCGGCCAGCGCCCACGCCACGTGCTGCGGCGCATAGCGCTGGAACAGACCCTGGGTGACGTAGGTGGCGTAGGCGCCGAGCATGATGAACTCGCCCTGCGCCATGTTGATGACCCCCATCAGGCCGTAGGTCACCGCCAGGCCGAGCGCGGCCAGCAGCAGGATGCTGCCCAGGCTCAGGCCCGAGAACAGCAGGTCCAGCCGCGCCCCCCAGGCCAGCCGCGCGCGCACCGCGTCCAGGCTGGCGCGCAGCTGGGCGCGCACCGCCGCGTCGGTCTCGTCGTGCAGCGCGCGCTGCAGCAGCGACGGCACCGACGGGTCGGCGGACGCGGCCAGCGCGCGCGCGGCCTCCAGCCGCTGCGCCGGCTGCGCTGCGTGCAGCGCACCGATGGCGTGCAGCAGCTGCAGGCGTCGGCGGATGTCGGGGTTCTTCTCCTGCCGCAGCGCGGCGGCGAGCAACTGCGGCGAGACCGCGCCCGGGTCGAGCTGCAGGTGCCGCACCGCGCGCAGCCGGGTTGCCGAGTCGGGCGCGAAAAGGTCCATCGCGGCGCGCGCGCCGGCCAGCGCGCGACGCACGTAGTTGTTGGTGATCACGCCCTGCGCGGCGGCGCCGGGCGTGACCGCGGCGCCGCTGGCGGCGTCGACCCATTGCGCGCCCTGCTGCATCTCGACGCGAGTGCCGTCGATCTGCACCGCGTCGTCGAGCAGCGCGCCGAGGAACGCGGCCAGCCGCGGGTCGGCGCCGTGCTGCACGCTGCGCTGCAGCGCAGCGACCCGCGACGCGCTCGAACCGCTGGCGATGGCCAGCGCCTCGGCCTGGGTCAGGGCGTGCGCGGCCGGCAGCAACAGCAGCCAGCCCAGCACCGACAGCAGCGCGCGTTTCATCGCTCAGGCGTTCTTCGGCTTCGGGATGTAGCGGCTCCAGGACTCGCCCGGCACCAGCCCGGCCGACTTCCAGACCACGTCGAACTGGCCGTCGCCGCGCAGCTGGCCGATGTACACCGGCTTGCTCAGGTACTGGTTCGGCAGCAGCTCGACGACATGGCCGCTGGGCGCCGAGAACTTCTGTCCGACCAGAGCCTTGCGCACCGCGTCGACATGGGTCGAGCCGGCCTTCTCGACCGCCTGCTTCCACAGGTGGATGCCGATGTACGAGGCCTCCATCGGGTCGTCGGTGACGGCGTAGTCCTTCAGCCCCTTGGCCTTCACGTAGTCCTTCCAGGCCTTGACGAACCGGGCGTTGTTCGGGCCTTTCAGCGACTCGAAATAGTTCCACGCCGTGAGCTGGCCGATCAGCGGCTTGGCGTCCATGCCGGCGATTTCCTGCTCGGCGACCGAGAAGCCGACCACCGGAATGTCGGTGGCCTTGATGCCTTGGTTGCCCAGCTCCTTGTAGAAGGGGACGTTGGAGTCGCCGTTGATGGTCGAGATGACGCAGGTCGGAACGCCGGCGGCGAACTTCTTGATGTCGGCGACGATGTTCTGGTAGTTGCTGAACCCGAACGGGGTGTAGACCTCGCGGATGTCGGCGTCCTTGACCCCCTTGGCGTGCAGGTAGCCGCGCAGGATGGCGTTGGTCGTGCGCGGATAGACGTAGTCGGTGCCGAGCAGGAAAAAGCGCTTGGCGCCGCCGCCGTCCTGGCTCATCAGGTACGCAGTGGCGGGAATCGCCTGCTGGTTCGGCGCCGCGCCGGTGTACACCACGTGCGGGTTCTGCTCCTGGCCCTCGAACTGCACCGGGTAGAACAGCAGGCCGTTGAGCTCGTCGAGCACCGGCAGCACCGACTTGCGCGACACCGAAGTCCAGCAGCCGAAGATCGCCGCCACCTTGTCCTGCGCGATCAGCTGCCGCGCCTTTTCGGCGAACAGCGGCCAGTTCGACGCCGGGTCGACGACGACCGGTTCGATCATGTGCCCGCCGACTCCGCCGGCGGCGTTGATCTGCGCGATGGTCATCAGATCGACGTCCTTCAGCGCGGTCTCCGAAATCGCCATCGTTCCCGACAGCGAATGCAGGATGCCGACCTTGATCGGCGCCTTCTTCGCCGCGATGGCCGGGAACGGAAGGCTGCTGGCAGCGGCCGCGGCGACACTTGCGCCGACGGTCTTCAATGCGGTACGACGGTCCATTCGAGGAATCCTCCGGTTGGTTCGGGATGGGCAGCAGAGCAACGCCTTCGGTTTTGCAAAAGCCATGCCACTGGCCCCGGCACGACGCAGCTGCCGTGGCCCGCCCGTGCCCGGCGTGGTCGATGCACCAGGCCGGGCCGCGCGAGACGGCTCGGCGACGCAATGCGGTGCGCGATGCACCGCCACGGCGCGGCATCGGCGCACGACCACGGGCACGCTTCTTGCGCAATCCGGTGCATCGACGCACCAGGAGCGCCCACCATGGATCTCACCCCCCGCGAAAAGGACAAACTGCTGTTGTTCACCGCCGCGCTGCTGGCCGAGCGCCGACGCGCGCGCGGTCTGCGCCTGAACCTGCCCGAGGCCACCGCGCTGATCAGCGCGGCGGTGCTCGAGGGCGCGCGCGACGGCCGCAGCGTGGCCGAGCTGATGCACCACGGCCGCGGCGTGCTGCGCCGCGACGAAGTCATGGACGGGGTTGCCGAGCTGCTGCCCGACATCCAGGTCGAAGCCACATTCCCCGACGGCACCAAGCTCGTCACCGTGCACCAACCGATCGCCTGAGGAGCGTTTGATGATCCCTGGAGAAATCATCTGCGCCGACGGCGCGCTGGAACTGAACCCCGGGCGCCCGGTGCTGACCCTGGTGGTCGACAATGCCGGCGACCGACCGGTGCAGGTCGGCTCGCACTACCACTTCGCCGAAGTCAATCCGGCGCTGCGCTTCGATCGCGTCGCGGCGCGCGGCATGCGGCTGCACATCGCCTCGGGCACCGCGGTGCGCTTCGAGCCGGGCCAGCAGCGCACCGTCGAACTGGTGCCGTTCGGCGGCGCCCGCCGCGTCGTCGGCTTCCGCGCCGAGGTGATGGGAGACCTGGCATGAAGACCCTCGAGCGCCGGGCCTACGCCGAAATGTTCGGCCCCACCGTCGGCGACCGCGTGCGCCTGGCCGACACCGAGCTGCTGATCGAAGTCGAGGACGACTACACCCTGCGCGCCGGCGGCTACGGCGAGGAGGTCAAGTTCGGCGGCGGCAAGACCATCCGCGACGGCATGGCGCAAAGCCAGCGCAGCCGCGCCGAAGGCGCCGTCGACCTGGTCATCACCAACGCGCTGATCGTCGACCACTGGGGCATCGTGAAAGCCGACATCGGCATCCGCGGCCAGCGCATCGCGGCGCTGGGCAAGGCCGGCAACCCCGACACCCAGCCCGGCATCGACATCGTCATCGGCCCCGGCACCGAGGTGCTGGCCGGCGAAGGCATGATCGTCACCGCCGGCGGCATCGACAGCCACATCCACTGGATCTGCCCGCAGCAGATCGACGAGGCGCTGCACAGCGGGGTGACGACCATGCTCGGCGGCGGCACCGGACCGGCCACCGGGACCAACGCCACCACCTGCACCCCGGGGCCCGAGAACCTGGCGCGGATGCTGCAGGCGGCCGACGCCTTCGCCATGAACCTGGGCTTCTTCGGCAAGGGCAACGCCAGCAGCCCGCAGTCGCTGCACGAACAGATCGACGCCGGCGCCATCGGCCTGAAGCTGCACGAGGACTGGGGCACCACGCCGGCGGCGATCGACTGCTGCCTGGGCGTGGCCGAGCAGCGCGACGTGCAGGTGGCGATCCACACCGACACCCTGAACGAGTCCGGCTTCGTCGAGGACACCATCGCCGCGTTCAAGGGTCGCACCATCCACACCTTCCACACCGAGGGCGCCGGCGGCGGCCACGCCCCCGACATCCTGAAGGTGCTCGGCGAGGCCAACGTGCTGCCGTCGTCGACCAACCCGACGCGGCCGTACACCGTCAACACCATCGACGAGCACCTGGACATGCTGATGGTCTGCCACCACCTCGACGCCAACATCGCCGAGGACCTGGCGTTCGCCGAAAGCCGCATCCGGCGCGAGACCATCGCCGCCGAGGACGTGCTGCACGATCTCGGCGCCATCAGCATCATGTCCAGCGACAGCCAGGCCATGGGCCGCGTCGGCGAAGTGGTGCTTCGCACCTGGCAGACCGCGCACAAGATGAAGCTGCAGCGCGGCTGGCTGGCGCCCCCGGCGCCGCTCGGCGGCGCCGCGGCCCAGTCGCGCAACGACAACTTCCGCGTGCGCCGCTACATCGCCAAGTACACCATCAATCCGGCGCTGACCCACGGCATCGCGCACGAGGTCGGCTCCATCGCGGTCGGCAAATGGGCCGACCTGGTGCTGTGGCGCCCGGGCTTCTTCGGCGTCAAGCCCAGCGTGGTGCTGAAGGGCGGCTTCATCGCCGCGGCGCTGATGGGCGACGCCAACGCGTCGATCCCGACGCCGCAGCCGGTGCACGCGCGGCCGATGTTCGGCGCCTTCGGCGGCGCGCGCGCCGCGACGTCGCTGAGCTTCGTGCCGCAGCACGCGCTCGACGCCGGGATCGGCAGCCGGCTGGCGCTGCGCAAGACCCTGGCCGCGGTGCGCGGCTGCCGCGGCGTGCGCAAGGCCGACATGGTGCACAACGGCTACACGCCGCATATGCAGGTCGACGCGCAGACCTACGAGGTGCGCGCCGACGGCCAGTTGCTGCGCTGCGAGCCGGCGCGCGAGCTGCCGATGGCGCAACGCTACTTCCTGTTCTGAGCATGGACGCCTTGCTGGTCGACAAACTGCTGCCCGCCGCGCGCGGCCTCGCCGGAGCGCTGCTGGCGCGCGCGCCGACGCTGACGCTGGACTGGCAGCAGCGCAGCCGCAGCCGCTTCGGCGCCAGCGACGACGAAGGCCGCGCGCTGGCCGTGGTGCTGCCGCGCGGCAGCGTGCTGCGCGGCGGCGACGCGCTGGTCGCGGTCGACGGCACGCTGCGGCGCGTGGTGGCCGCGGCGCAGCCGGTGCTGCAGGTGCGCGCGCAGGCGCCGTTCGCGCTGCTGCGCGCCGCCTACCACCTGGGCAACCGCCACGTGCCGCTGGAGTTGCAGCCGGCACTGCTGCAGTTCGAGCCCGACCCGGTGCTGGCCGACATGCTGCGCCGCATGGGCCTGCGAGTGGACGAGGCCTGCGCTGCGTTCGAGCCCGAAGCCGGCGCCTACGACGGCGCCACCTCCGGTCACGGTCACGGTCACGGTCACGGTCACGGTCACGGTCACGGTCACGACCACGATCACGACCACGATCACGACCGCGCGGCCCCGGTGCCCGACGGAGTCGGCGATGGACGCTGACGCGACGCTGCGCATGCTGTGGCTGGCGTCGCCGACGCTGCCGGTCGGCGGCTTCAGCTACTCCGAGGGGCTGGAGGCCGCGGTCGACGCCGGCTGCGTGCGTGACGAAGCGCAGGCGCTGGACTGGCTGCGCGGCCAGTTGCAGCTGACCCTGGCGCGCAGCGAGCTGCCGGCGCTGCTGCGCGCGCACGCGGCCTGGCGCGCGCTCGACGTCGATGGCCTGCGCCAGGTCAACGACTGGGTGCTGGCCACCCGCGAAAGCGCCGAGCTGCGCCAGCAGAGCCTGCAGATGGGCCGCTCGCTGCTGGCCTGGCTGCACGGGCTGCAGCCGCGGCACCCGGCGCTGCCGCTTGCCGCGCAGCTGCCCCCTGCGGTGTGCTGGACACCGGCCTTCGCGCTGGCCGCGCACGCGCTCGAGCTGGACGCCGCGCAGGCGGCGCAGGCGCTGGCCTTCTCCTGGCTCGACAACCAGGTGCAGGCCGCCTTGCGCTGCGTGCCGCTTGGCCAGAGCGCCGGCCAGCGCCTGCTCGCCGCGCTGACTCCCGAACTGCCCGCGGCGCTGCGCCAGGCCCAGGTGCTGGCCGGCGACATCGATCGCTGGCAGAGCTACTCCCCCCGGCTGGCCATCCTGAGCAGCCGCCACGAAACCCAGTACTCGAGGTTGTTCCGCTCATGAACCCGGCACTCCACACTCCCGCCCTGCACGCCATCGCCCGCCGCAGCAAGCGCCTGCCCCCGTTGCGCGTGGGCATCGGCGGACCGGTCGGCAGCGGCAAGACCACGCTGCTGGAAATGCTGTGCAAGGCCATGCGCCAGCGCTGGGACCTGGTCGTGGTGACCAACGACATCTACACCAAGGAAGACCAGCGGCTGCTCACCGTGGCCGGCGCGCTCGAGCCCGAGCGCATCGTCGGCGTCGAGACCGGCGGCTGCCCGCACACCGCGATCCGCGAAGACGCGTCGATCAACCTGGAGGCGGTCGACCGCATGCTCGAGCGCTTCCCCGACGCCGACATCGTGTTCATCGAATCGGGCGGCGACAACCTGGCGGCGACCTTCAGCCCCGAGCTGTCGGACCTGACCATCTAC
>JAJZEB010000209.1 GCA_021805805.1 Pseudomonadota bacterium
CGATTCCTGCACATTGAACTCGACCTGCCGGATCGCCCCAACCGCCTCGTTGGCGGCATCGCTCTGATCCTTCGCGCCGCGGCGGATCTCGCCGATCGCCGACATGATCTCGGTCGATGCGCGGGTGATCTCCTTGACCGCGTTGGACAATTCCTCGGCAGAAGACGCCACATCCTCGGCGCTTTTCGCGATGTCGGTCGAATTCTTCAGATCCTCGGCAGTTTCGCTGAGATTGCGCGCGGTTTCCTCGCAGTCGCCGAGGGCCTTGGCCTGCTCGGCGATGATCTTGTTCGATTCCTCGGCCGCCGCCGACTGCTGCGCCGAGGCTGCGGCGATGGTTTCCGAGACCTTGGCCATCTTCTGCGTCGCGGTCGTCGCCTCCCTGGCGACGCCGACGACGACCTTGGAGGCGTCGACGACCTCGGTCGACGCCTGGCCGATCCGTGCCAGCGACTCGTTGACCGCGTCGCCCTTGTCGGCCTCGGCCTGAACCGTCTTCGTCGATTCATTCACGCCGCTGGCGACCGACTTGACGTCGGTCTGGATTTTCGCGATCAGGTCGGAGATCTGCTTGGCGCTCTTTTCCGACGTCTCGGCCAGCGAGCGCACTTCGTCGGCGACGACGGCAAATCCCTTGCCGTGCTTGCCGGCGCGTGCGGCCTCGATGGCCGCGTTCAGCGCCAGCAGGTTGGTCTGGTCGGCGATGCGGCCCACGGCCTTGACGATGTCGCCGATGTCGGCCGCCTGCTGCTCCAGACCGGTGACCATCTTGACCGACTCGACCTGGCGCCTGGCGGCCTGGACCACGTTGTTGACCATCTGCGAGACTTCTTCCATCACCCGCTGCGCCGCGGCGACCAGGGTCTCGCCCTTCTGCAGCGTGACGTTGGCGTTCTGGTCGACCTGGTTGACGCCGACGACCATCTCCTTGACGCTGATTGCCGAGTCCTGCGCTGCGCTGGCCGCCTGTTCGCTGCCGGCGGCGATCTGCTCGGCCGAGCGCTTCAGCTCTTCGGCGGCCGACGCGGCCTCGTTGATCCCGGCGGCGAGCTGCCCGGTGGCGGCGGCAATGCGCTCGGCGGCCTGCTGCTGCTTGGCCAGGGTTCGCGCGCGCCGGCGCTGCGCTTCGGCTTCCTTGGCAACCGCGCTCGATGCCCGGTTTGCGCCAGCCACCGCGCTCGACGCCGTGGATTTCTTCACCAGACTCATGACCAGACTCCTTGATGGGAATGGACGGGACACCGGACCGACCGCCGGGCCGCCGACATCCTGCGGCACGGCGACATTCGAATACCCCTGATTGGGTGGTTGATTCTTGCGTTGCTTTTGTGTAGCGGTTTTGCCTTGAATCAGAAACTCCGGAAATCGAACCCCGGATGCGCATCGCTGGCACGAACTCGGGAATCGCCCTGACGCCCGCGTCAGGCGCGGCATCGGCGCGCACCAGGCCTATGGTTACAAACGACAGGAATGGCATCGACTTGAGGGCGCACACCATATTCCGCATCACGGGTGCGCGCCGCATCGATCCCGCGCTTGCTGGCTGGTCCGCTACCTGGGGACGTCATCGAGCCCCTGTATACGATTTGCCATTCTGTCTAGTACCTCCGCAATGCAGCCGGAGCGCACGGGGCGGAGCGCGCTGAATGTCGCCCGCGATCCGCGCGGCCTGCGGGACCTGAGCACGAGCCGATGGAGGCGTGTTGGTGAACCATGCGCGGGCAACACGAGGTCGCATGCGCGCGGCGGGCGCGCGGCTCGTCTTCACGCGCCGGCGGCTGGTCGGCTGGCTCATGCTCGGCGCACTCGGCGTCGCAGCGCTCATTCTGGGCTTGCCCGCCTCGCGTGCGGATGCGCAGACAGAGAACCTGCTGCGCGCCCGGGCACTGGTCGCGCGCCTGCTGGTCGATGACTCGCAACTGCAGCAACTCGTGCTGCTCGACCGCTATGCAACCGATCTCGGCGACGCGGCGCTGGACGCGACCGCCAGGCATCTGGACCACGACGCGGGTTCACTTGCCCGGCTGCCGCTGGCGGCGCCGCTGGTCAAGCAGACGCAAGCCTATGCGATTGCCGCGACCGACGAACGCGGCAAGATCCGCGCGTTCGAGGCCGGCAATGCCCTGCTGCGCAGTTCGACGCGTGCGTTCCTGAACCTGATGCAGCGCCTGCTGCCGCGGCTGCCGGACCAGGGGCCGCATCGACGCCTGCAGCACACGCTGGGCAGGCTGGCGATCGGCATCACCCAGCATCTGTGGACAGCATCGCCGCACGACATCAGGCCGTCGGATCTGCGCGCCATGCGAACAACGCTCGAACAGGCGGCGGCCGCGCTGCCACGACAGAGACCGCTCATCGCGCGCGTGCTCGACCAGGTCGAGATGATCGCCGGCAGCAGCCCGGTCGTGGCCGCCGCGATGCGCTCGATTGCGCAGCTTGACACCCGCAGCAGGCTGGCGCGGATCCAGTCCGCGCTCGACGCCGGACTGGTCCGCCAGCACCGCGTCCATCAACGCGAGCGCGCCGCAGCGATCGTGCTGCTGGCGCTGGCCGCCAGCGCCCTGCTGGCGCT
>JAJZEB010000064.1 GCA_021805805.1 Pseudomonadota bacterium
GCGTCGGCACCGGCCGGCGCGCAGCGCAGCTGAGCTTCCTGCGCAGCCACGCGCGCGCGTTCGCGTTCGATGTCCAAGTCCGTCGCCTCCTTCGGCCGCCGGCGCGCTCCGGCGGCGCGCGCCACAGGCGGCGCGCGCCACACCACACGATGGTAGCGGACTCCGCGCGCGATCAATCCCGCGCTTCGGCGGGCCTTGCCACAACGCCGCGGCACAGGCCCAATTGCGGTATCCACCGAAGCCGAGCCGATCCGCGATGCCGCGTCGTGATCCCCTTGCCCAGTCTGCAACGCCGCGCCGGCCTGCAGCCGACCTTGCGCACCGCACCGTGCCGTGTCTGCACGAACTCGCGCGCCGCCTCGGCGAAGCGCTCGTCGCGCTGGCGCGCACCGAGGCGCGCGACGACGACCATCCCGCCCGGCCCCCGCTGCACTAGTCCACTGCGTCAGTGGACTAGGATGAATCCGGCCGGCGCCGTGCCGGCGCCATGGAGCGCAGGAACATGCCCGAAGCCTACATCGTGGACGCGGTGCGAACCGCGGGCGGCAGACGCAATGGCAAGCTGTCGGGCTGGCACCCGGTCGATCTGGCCGCGGCGCTGATCGACGCGCTGGTGCAGCGCAGCGGCGTCGACCCGCAGCGCATCGACGACGTCATCCTCGGTTGCGTGGGCCAGGCTGGCGAACAGTCGGGCAACATCGCGCGCAACGCCGTGCTGGCGTCGATGCTGCCCGAATCGGTTCCGGCGACCACGATCGACCGCCAGTGCGGCTCGTCGCAGCAAGCGCTGCATTTCGCCGCGCAGGCGGTGCTGTGCGGCGCGATGGACATGGTCGTCGCAGGCGGCGTCGAGTCGATGAGCCGGGTGCCGATGTTCACGCCGTCCACGCTCGCCGAAGCGCATGGCCTGGGCAGCCAACGCTCTCCGGAACTCGCACGGCGCTACGACGGCGCGCGATTCAGCCAGTTCGCCGGTGCCGAACTGGTCGCCGAGCGTCACCGCATCGAACGCGACGCGATGGACGCCTTCGCGCTGCGCAGCCACCAGCGCGCCGAAAGCGCGGCTGCGTCCGGCGCGTTCGACGCCGAAATCGTCGCCGTTCCGGTCTGGCGGCGCGACGACGACGCACCGCTGGATGAGCGGCACGTCCGCGACGAAGGCGTGCGCTCCGACGCCAGCCTCGATGCGATCGCACAAGTCAAACCCCTGCGCGACGGCGGGCGCGTGACCGCGGCCAATGCCAGCCAGATCTGCGACGGCGCTTCGGCCGTGCTGGTGGTCAACGAGACCGGCCTGCGCGACCTGGGCGCGACTCCGCTGGCGCGCATCCACCACATGGGTGTGTACGGCGGCGACCCGGTGGTCATGCTCGACGCGCCGCTGCGCGCCACAGCGCGCGCCGTGGCGCGCGCCGGAATGCGGCTCGACGACATCGATCTGTTCGAGGTCAACGAGGCTTTCGCCAGCGTTCCGCTGGCCTGGCTGCGCGCGCTCGACGCCGACCCCGAGCGCCTCAACGTACACGGCGGCGCAATCGCGCTGGGCCATCCGCTGGGCGCCTCGGGAACCCGGCTGATGGCCACCCTGGTGCACGCGCTGCGGCGCCGGGGCGCGCGCTACGGCCTGCAGACCATGTGCGAAGGCGGGGGCATGGCCAACGTCACCATCGTCGAGCGGCTGGCGATCTGATGCTGCAGCGCAACGTCCGCGCAACGTGGACGTGCAAAAAAGCCAGGAAGCTCCTATATTAGGGTTAACCCCTAAGTCAAACTCCTCACGAGGGAGGACATCATGAGCAACCTGATTCAATTCCTGCGCACCCTGGTTTCCGAACGCGACGCCGAGGAAGTTCTCGACGAGAAGTACCTGGCCCAGGCCGTCGACGTCGCCGATCTCGAGCACCGCATCGAGGAGCTCGAGCACCGCGCGGTCAACGAAGGCATGTTCCAGACGCATGCGCCGGCGCACGGCTATGCGTCGCGTGGCGGAGCATTGTGGTGAGCCGCCCCGCGCCTTCCGGCGTGCGTCAGAGCGGCCCGGAAATGCCTGCCCGGATTCCGTTCGACTGGGTGCGCACGCAATACGCGCAGGCCGTGCGCTTCGGGCTGATCCGGCCTTCGCTGCTCGCGTCGGCCAGCTTCGAACGCAATCTGTGCGCGCTCGAGCGCTTCAGCCTGGGACCCTGGGCGCGCCGCGCCTGAGCCTGGACGCGGCGGTCGGAGGTACCGCGGCGGCCGCTGCGCGGCGCGGCTGCCACGGCTACCATGCCCAGGCATGGATGCCTTCTACCATCGCATCGACACCGACACCTACCGGCCGACCGAAGCCGCCGTCGGTCCGTGGGATCCGACGCTTCTGCACGGCGGGCCGCCGATTGCGCTGCTCGCGCACTCGCTGCGTTTCTTCGGCGGCGACGAAAGTCTGGCGCTGGTCCGGCTCAGTGTCGAATTCCTCGGCCCGGTGCCGCTGGCGCCGTGCCGTATCACGGTGCGTCAACTGCGCGCCGGGCGCCGTATCGAGCTGCTCGAGGCGACGCTGCACGCCGGTGGGCGTGATGCGCTGCAGGCACGCGCGTGGCGCGCACGCCGCGAGCCTGGTTGCGCGCCGCAGATCGCCGACACCTTCAGCGTGCCGCAGCTGCCCGACGCGCAAGCGACGCGTCTGTTTCCGGGAATCGCGCATTTCCCGTACGCGCATGCGCTGGAATGGCGTTTCGTGCGGGGCGCGTTCGACGATCTGGGCCCGGCCACGCTGTGGGCGCGACCCCGGATCCCGCTGCTGCACGGCACGCCCGCCGACGCGCTCGACAGCTTGCTGATCGTGCTCGATTCGGCCAACGGTGTCAGCGCCGAACTGCCGTTGCGCGACTGGAGCTTCGTGCCGATCGATCTGCAACTCAGCCTGCACCGAGAGCCGCAAGGCACCTGGGTCGGGCTCGACGCGCGCAGCGTGATCGACACGAGCGGCGTGGGCACCGCGCACACCACGGTCTTCGACAGCTCCGGCGCCTGCGGGCGCAGCCTGCACACCCTGTTCGTACGCCGCCGCTGAGCGGCGCCACGCGCGCCGGCGCGCGCACCAGCGACGCAACGGTCGCAGCCGGAAGGGAACTTTCGCCCCGAAA
Organism: Pseudomonadota bacterium; assembly: GCA_021805805.1. GTDB lineage: Bacteria > Pseudomonadota > Gammaproteobacteria > Burkholderiales > Burkholderiaceae_C > Thiomonas_A. The sequence continues at coordinate 3,126 of JAJZEB010000064.1, forward strand.
CTCGCCCCAACCAACGAGGCTTCCGGAGGGCGATGACGATGCGTACGACAGGATTGTTTCGGCTTGGTCTGGCGGTGTATGCCTGCCTGGCAGCGGTGGCGCTGGGCGCGGCCAGGGTGTCCGCCGAGCCGCCCGCGGGCGCGCGCCAGGCGGCACCGACATTGCAGACGCGTATCGTCTCGGTGCGCCAGCTGGTGCCAACCGCGCCGGCCGCTGGCGCCAACGACCCCGGCGCGCTGGTGCCGGGGACCGAAAGCGAGCTGTTGCTCGAGCATCTGTGCGTGCTGCGGGGCAACGACGACGCGTGCATCGGCGTGACGAGCTACGACTTCACGCAAAGCCCGGTGGAGATCCTCGAGGCGACCAGCGACAGCGCCAGCGCCCAGTGCGGCGTCGATCCGCTGTCGCACCAGGCGCGCTGCGCGGTGCATCAGGCCGTCGGCGAACGGTACGGTCTGCGGCTGCGCATCCGCATCGATCCGAACGCTCGCGGCAGCGCCGCGATGAAGCTTTCGGCGCAGGGCAACTACACGATCGAACCCGATCAACTGATCTTCAAGCTCGAGCCGCACGTCAATGTGCAGATCATGCAAAGCCCGGACCCGGCGCCGATCTTCAACGGCACCGGGCGCGCGATCACCGAGAGCACGCTGCTGGTGCGCAACCTGGGGCCGTCGACGCTGCATGATGCCACCGTGCGCGAAACGTTCAGCGCGCAGCCGCTGATGAAAGTCGCGCTCGACGAGCCGAGCCAGCAGTTCTGCTCCGGCGGCGGAACCGCCCCGTTCGCATGCACGCTGGGCGACCTGGTGCCGCTGCAGGAGCGCCGCGTGCGGTTCAAGGCCACGCTGCCCGACGTGGTGCCGACCTCGGAGTCGGTCGGCGTCGTCGACGTCGACGGCGACATCGGCGCGCTGCCGCCGGGAACGTTCCAGTTCATCCACTTCGGGCAGGTCTACGTCGGCACCCTGGAAACGCCCCACGAAGTGGGCGTGCTGCAGCAGTTCGACATCCCGATCCGGTTCCGGAATGCGACGGGCGCGGCAACCGCGAAGGCCGAGGCGATTCCGCTGAAGTGGAAGGTGACGCTGGCTGGCGGCCTGCAACTGACCGGGGTCCGCGGCGAATGGTATGGATTGCGCTGCACGGTGCTCGCACACACCGTCGAATGTGAAACCCCCGACATCGCCAGCGGTTGCTGCAGCGCGAACTCGACGCTGACCGTGCTTGCGCAGCAGGCCGGGGACTACGGTGTGCAGCTCGAATGGTCGACGCCGGCGTGGGGTGCCGGGATGCAGCGCTATGTGATCCCGGCCGTCGACGGCGGAGCGGCCAAACGCGACGCGCCGGCGCCGCGTGCAGCGACCGATCCACTGCAGCGGTGAGATCGTAGAATGCGCGGCAGGCGGCGCGCGCTGTCGCGCCGCAATTGCCATTGCGATGAACCTGCCTGAAAAATTCGCCGTCGCGCTGATTGTCGTCGGCTACTCGGCCGCCGAACTGATGCTGCTGCAGCACGGTGCTTCCGTCCTCGACATGGGCGCAGCGCTGCTGATCGCCGCCGCGCTGCTGCTTGCCGTGTTCCGGCGCGCGGCAGGCGGTGCCGATCGCGCCACGTCGGCGGCTTGCGGCGACTGCGCGGCCACGTCGTGTTCGACCTGCGCGGTGCCTTCGCGACCGCTCGCCCGCGACCGTACCGACGCACGCTGACTCCGCCGTTGCGCGCCGGTCGGACGGCGCAACGGGTCAGCCAGACCATGAGCCAGCGCAAGGTGGCGAAACGCCCCTTGAGCGAGCGTGCGTGGATCGTCTTGCTCGCCTCGCAGGCGGATTCGTCGCGGGCCTGGATCGCGCGCGCTCAGCCCGCGAACCACTGCTCGACCTGAGCGCGACTGGGCACGCCACCGCTGTGCACGACCTTGCCGTCGATGACCACGCCGGGCGTCGCCATCACGCCGTAGCGCACGATCGCGGCCATGTCTTCGACCTTGTCGATGCGCGCCTGCAGCGCGCGCTCGCCGACGACCTGTTCGACCAGTCGTTGCGTGGCCTTGCAGTTGGCACAGCCGGTGCCGAGGATTTTGATGTCGATCATGATGCAGCTCCCTGGGTGGTGGAAATCGAGACGAAGAGGAATGTGTTCAGATCACCGCGTTGAATACAAAGCCGACGACGACGATTCCGGAAGCGACGACGGCGGCGAACAAGGCGATCAGCCGCGGCCGCATGACTTTCTTCAGGATCATGAATTCAGGCGCCGACAAGGCGGTCACCGACATCATGAAGGCCAGCGTCGTTCCCAGCGCGGCGCCTTTGCCGAGCAGCGCCTGGACCACCGGAATGATTCCGGCTGCGTTCGAATACATCGGCACGCCGATCAGCACCGCCAGCGGCACCGACCACCAGGCGCTGCGCCCCATCAGGTGGGCCATGAAATCCTGCGGCACGTAGCCGTGGATCCAGGCCCCGACTCCGACTCCGGCGACGATGTACGGAGCGACCTTCAGCACAATGTCGCGCACATGCGCGAACCCCTGCGCGAACCGCGCCCGCCAGTCGGGTCGCAGCGCAACGCCGTCGACGGCCGGAATGTCGAACACCCACGGTTCGACCAGCCGCACCGGGTTCATGCGCCCGATCACCAGCCCGGCAATGATGGCCACCAGAAGCCCCATGCCGAGGTACAGCAGCGCGATGCGCCAGCCGAACATCGCATACAGCAGCGCGAGCGCGACCTCGTTGACCATCGGCGCCGAGACCAGGAACGAGAACGTCACCCCCAGTGGAACCCCGGCGGTGAGAAAGCCGATGAACAGCGGTACCGCCGAGCACGAGCAGAACGGCGTGACGATCCCCAGCGCCGCGGCCAGCACATTGCCGACGCCCTGGCGCCGTCCGGCAAGCAGGGCGCGGGTTTTCTCCGGTGTGAAGAAGCTCTGCAGCACGCCGACCACGAACACGATCAGCGCCAGCAGCATCAGCACCTTCGGTACCTCGAAGAGCAGGAATGCGAGCGCCGCGTACAGATGGCTCGACGCCGCGATGCCCAAGGTCGCGGCCAGCCAGCCGGTGAACGCCGCGGTCGCTGGCTCCAGCGGCCAGTACAGCGCGAACCACGCGACGACGTACAGCACGGCCGGAACCCAGGCCCGCCACGCCGGGCGGGCCGCTGGCGCGGCGGAAATGCGGGAAAGCGAAGCAGGGTTGTCCATTTCGACCTCGGAACACGAACGTCCTGCCAGTGGAGACGAACGACATCGGCAAAGGATGCAGCGCGTTGCCAGCCTGGAGACACACCCGGCCGCGCCGTAGCGCCTTACGATGCATGCACCGCCGACGATGCAAGGCGCAACGGGAGAACGGATTGACACGACAGACGCACACGCGAACCGGTGCCCGTGCCGGCATGGCCTTGTCCGGCATCGCGATCGTGCTGGCGGCGGCGGCGGCCGGCGCGGCCGGCTGGCTGATCGGCAGCCTGCACGCGGCGCGAGGCACCGCGCCTCCGGTCCTGTTCGACGCGCCGCACTACCAGGGACTGATCAACCAGAACGGTCTCAAGGTTGCCTCGACCCGCTTCGATGGCAAGGTGCAGGTGGTGACCTTCCTGTTTCCGTACTGCAACACCTTCTGCCCGGTGATCGCCGCGCACCTGGTCGGTTTCGAGAACATGCTCGCGGCCACGCCGCTGGCTGATCGCGTCGACGTGGTCGCGTTCGATGTCGACCCGGGCGGAACCGGCCCGCGCCAGATGCGCGCCTTTCTCGACGAATACGGCTGGAATCCGGCGAACCCGCACTGGCAGTATCTGACCGGAACTCCGGCGCAGATCCGCAGCGTCGTGACTGCGGGCTTTCATGTCGACTATCAGAAGGTGAAGGATTCGGATTCGGCTGCTGCCTCAGGGCCGTCGACGGCAGCGCTTGCGGTGGCCGGCAGCGACCCGCAACCGATCGTCGCCAATCCGCTGGCCGACAAGGCCCATGTCGACTACGACATCACCCACGAGGACGTGATGATGATCGTCGACCCCGAAGGGCACGTGCGCCGCATCTACGATCAGGCCGACGCGGTCGGCAAGGCCAGGCTGCTGGCCGACATCCGCGCCGTGCTCGGCTCGGCGCACTGATCGCGACGCGAACGACCGCAAGATCCGCGACGTCGCGCCTCGCACCAGCCATGTAGCCGCCAGAATGGCTTCAACATGCTGGTACATCGAACGACCGCAGGCGGCTTTTCAGTGTTCGTTGCGGCGATGCTTTCGACCCGGTCTTCGCGGAGTATCCGTGCGGACTCGAATCCTTGCGTGCGATCCGCCTGACATCCGCTCGAGATGCGCCCGAAACTTTGATCGACTTGGCATAAATCAAATTTTTATTAGCCTTTAAAGACGCGCGGCGATTAACGCGACAAAATATAAGCGGCGGATTTGTGGGCTTGGCTCGAGCGAACGTGCCCACGCACACGGAACGACGGAGATCGACATGTTCAAAAAAATGAAGGTCAGCGCTCGTCTGGCTCTAGCGTTCGGTCTGATGATCGCGCTGCTCGTCGGACTCGCGGTAACCGCGATCGGCGAACTGCACACCGTCAAAAGCGCCGCCGACGAAGCGACCCTGCGCGCTTGGCCGGAGGCCCACGCCATAGCCCGCATCCGCCTCGGCCTGGCTGAAATCAGCACCGATTGTCGTGATTTGCTGCTGAGCACCGATGCCGCCCGGCAGACCGCATTGCGGGGTCAAATCCGCGATGCCATCGCGGGCAACGCCGCGGAACTCGATAAATTGGCTAATTTGGCCAAAACTCAAGCGGTTCGAACCCAATTGCCGCGTTTGCGCACCGACAGCGCACACTACGTGCAAAGCCTTTCGCTGTGCCTGACCGAGCAAGAGTCCGGTGGCAATGCGCTGGCGCTATTCAACGCGCAGGTCCTGCCCGAGGAACAAACGCTGAAGATCGCGCTGGCAGCGCTTGGCGACACGACGGAGCGCCATTTCGGCGCGGTCACTGCAGAGGTCGGGGCGGCCTACGCGTCGGGCTTGGAGCGCGCGGTGGCGGCGACGCTGGTCGGTGTGATCGTCGCGCTGCTCGCTTCGGTGATGATCACGCGCTCGATCATCGACCTGCTTGGCGCTGAACCGCACGAACTGGCGAGCGTTGCCCAATCTGTCGCTGAAGGCGACCTGACCGTCGCGATCGCGGTCAAGCCGCGCGACACCCGCAGCGTGCTCGCCGCGATGCGCGCGATGGTGCAGCGACTGAACATCGCGATGGCTGCGATCAATAGCGCGGCCGAGAACCTGAACTCCGCCGCGGCACAGGTGTCCGCCACATCACAGTCGCTCTCCCAGGGCGCGTCCGAGCAGGCCGCCTCGGCCGAGCAGACGTCGGCAACGCTCGAGCAGTCCAGCGCCTCGGTGCGGCAGAACGCCGACAACGCGCGACTGACGGCGACGATGGCGAAGGACGCGTCGGCGCAAGCCAGGCAAGGCGGCGAGGCCGTCGCGCGCACCGTCGGCGACATGCAGTCGATCGCCGAGCGCGTCCTCATCATCGACGATATCGCCTACCAAACCAATATGCTGGCGCTGAATGCGGCGATCGAGGCCGCGCGCGCCGGTGAGCACGGCAAGGGATTCGCCGTGGTCGCTGCCGAGGTGCGCAAATTGGCCGAACGCGCTCAGGTTTCATCGCAGGAAATCGGCGATCTGGCGCGATCCTCGGTCAAGCAGGCCGAACAGGCCGGAAGCCTGCTGGAAGCCGTGGTTCCTGCCATCGTCAAGACTGCCGATCTGATCCAGGAAATCAACGCCGCGAGCAACGAGCAGGCCACAGGCATCGAGCAGATCAACACGGCCATCGTACAGATCAGCGCGGCGACCCAGCAAAACGCCTCGGCATCGGAGCAACTCGCGGCCACATCGGAGGAACTCAGCGGTCAGGCGCAGGAACTGCGCAACACGGTCGCCCAGTTCAAGATTGCCGCAGCCCTGGATCGACCTGCGGCGACCCAGGCGCAAGCCCAGCCCCCGCGCAAGACGTTCCAGCCGTCGACACGCGCAGCGGGCCTTTCGCGAGTCGCGGACGCGCAAACCTTCGTCAAATTCTGAAACGCGGGGCCGTCAGTCGCGAGGCACGCGCCCCCACCACAGCGCGGTGAAAGCCTGGAACGATCCGTCGGGCTCGACCCGATGCCGCGCAGCAGTGCACGCCACTCGGCATCCGAGCGGTCGCGCACGTGGAGCGGTCGCTGACCGACTGCACGCCCCCCGGTTCGAGCGCGTGCGACGCGCGCAAACCCGAACACGGTGACGTCCACGCTTCGCTATGCTTGGGCACCATGCGCGGCCGACCACGGACGCGCGCGCCAGGACGCGGAGATGCCCGGCGCAGGCGACAGGAGACCAGCATGCACGACGACCCCACGCGCCCGTGGCTCGCCCACTATCCGGCCGGAATCGACTGGCATGCGCCGCTGCCCGAAGTCGCGGTCACCGACCTGCTCGACGACGCGGTGCGCCGCTGGCCGAAGCGCCCGGCGCTGGAGTTCATGGGCCGGGTCATCGACTACGCCGACTTCGGCGCGCTGGTCGATGCCTTCGCCGCCGGCCTGCAGCGCCTGGGCGTCGGCCCGGGAGACCACGTCGGCCTTTACCTGCCGAACACCCCGCATTATCCGGTGGCGTTCTTCGGCGCGCTGCGCGCGGGCGCCACGGTGGTGAATTACTCGCCGCTCGATGCCGAGCGCGTGCTGGCCGACAAGATCGCCGACAGCCGCACCGACGTGCTGGTCACGCTCGACTTGGCGACGACGCTGCCGCAGGCGCTGCGCCTGCTCGACACCACACGGCTGCGCCAGCTGGTGATCGGAGCCATGGCTGACTTCAGTGCCGCACCCGACGCCGTCAGGGCCGGTCTGCGGCAGGCCGGCCAGCTCGCCGCGTGGACCGCCGATGCGCGCCGGGTCGAATTCCTCGGCCTGCTGCAGCATGCAGCCGAGCCGTTGCGCCATCCGCCCGCCGACCCACGGCAGGCACTGGCCGTGCTGCAGTACACCGGCGGCACCACGGGACGGCCCAAGGGTGCCATGCTGACCCACGCCAACCTCAGCGCGGTGGCCGAACAGTACTTCCTGACCTCGCAAGGCACGCCGCCGGCGCTGACCGAAGGTGCCGAGCGCATGCTCGTCGTGCTGCCGCTGTTCCATATCTACGCGCTCAGCGTGTGCCTGCTGTTCGGCGTGCGCTCCGGCGCGCACCTGGTGCTGCATCCGCGTTTCGATCCCGACGCGGTGATCGACGACCTGCAGGCCAAGCGCATCAGCATCTTTCCGGGAGTGCCGACCATGTACATCGCGGTGCTGCAGCATCCGCGCGCTGCCGAGGTCGACCTGCGCGCGTTGAAATTCTGCGGCTCCGGCGGTGCGCCGCTGCCGCTGGAAGTCGCCGAGCGCTTCCGCGCGCTGACCGGATGCCCGCTGAACGAAGGCTGGGGCATGACCGAGACCGCGCCCGGCGGCACCTTCACGCCGCTGCGCGGCTTGCGCAAGCCGGGTTCGTGCGGCATGCCGGTGCCGGGACTGACGGTGTCGATCCGCGCTCTGGACGACCCGGCGCGCGCGCTGCCCGCGGGCGAGGCCGGCGAACTGTGCGTGCGCGGGCCCAACGTGATGCAGGGCTACTGGAACGCGCAGCAGGCCAACGCCGATGCGTTCACGCCGGACGGCTATTTCCGCAGCGGCGACGTCGCGCGCATGGACGAGGACGGCTGCGTGTACATCGTCGACCGCACCAAGGACATGCTGCTGTGCGGAGGCTTCAACGTCTATCCGCGCGTCATCGAGGAGGCGATCTACGAGCATCCGGCGGTCGCCGAGGTCTGCGTCATCGGCATGCCCGACGCGTACCGCGGCCAGGCGCCGAAGGCGTTTGTCGCGCTCAAGCCGGGCGCGCCGGCGCTGACGCTCGACGCGCTGCGCGCATTCCTGGCCGGGCGCATCGGCAAGCACGAAATGGTCGCCGCGCTCGAACTGCGCGACAGCTTGCCGAAGACCGCGGTCGGCAAGCTGTCGAAGAAAGAGCTGATCGAACAGGAACGCGCCGCAGCCGGCGGGGGCACACCATGAGCGCAGCGCACGGCCGTTCCGAAGCTGCGCTCAACCCCCTCGGGGGGCGGCGCAACGCGCCAGGGGGCACACCATGAGCGCAGCGCACGGCCGTTCCGAAGCTGCGCTCAACCCCCTCGGGGGGCGGCGCAACGCGCCAGGGGGCACACCATGAGCGCAGCGCACGGCCGTTCCGAAGCTGCGCTCAACCCCCTCGGGGGGCGGCGCAACGCGCCAGGGGGCACACCGTGACCGCAGCGCAGACTCCGCAAAAACATTACCGCAGCTGCAACATCTGCGAGGCGATGTGCGGCCTGGAGGTCAGCCACCGCGACGGAGCGGTGGTGTCGATCAGACCCGACCGGCAGGATCCGTTCAGCCGCGGACACATCTGCCCGAAGGCGGTGGCGCTGCAGGATTTCCATATCGACGAAGATCGCGTGCGCACTCCGCTGCGGCGCACCGCCGACGGCTGGCAGCCGATCGGCTGGGAACAGGCCTTCACCGAGATCGGCCAGCGCGTGCGCGCCATCCAGCAGCAGCACGGCGCCGACAGCGTCGGTGTGTACCTCGGCAACCCGAACGCGCACAACCTGGGCAGCGCGCTGTTCCTGCCGCGGTTCCAGAAGACGCTGGGCAGCCGCAACCGCTACAGTTCGGCGTCGGCCGACCAATTGCCACACCACGTCGCGGCGAGTCAGATGTTCGGCGCCGGCTTAGCGATCGCAGTACCCGACATCGACCGCACCGACTTCCTTCTGATCATCGGCGCCAATCCGGCGGTCTCCAATGGCAGCCTGATGAGCGCGCCGGGAATGCCGGCGCGGCTGAAGGCGATCATCGGACGTGGCGGCCGTGTGGTTGTCATCGACCCCCGGCGCACCGAGACCGCGAAACTGGCCAGCGAGCACTTCGCGATCCGCCCCGAAGCCGATGCCCTGCTGCTGTGCGCGCTGATCCGCACCATCATCGACGACGGCCGGGTCGATTTGGGCGACGTCGCCGACATGGTCGACGGCTACGCGACGCTGGACGCAGCGACCGCGGACTTCACGCCCGAGCGGGTGGCCGGCGCGGTCGGCATTTCCGCAGCGGACATCCGCCGCCTGGCGCGCGCCTTCGCGGCTGCGCCGTCTGCCGTGTGCTACAGCCGCATGGGCGCTTCGACGCAGTCATTCGGCGGCCTGTGCCAATGGCTGACGGTGGCGCTGAACGTGATCAGCGGCAATTTCGACCGCGCCGGCGGTGCGATGTTCCCGCTACCGGCGCTGGACCTGCTCGCGCGCGTGCCGCGCAGCGATCCGGCGCTTCGCAAGCCGCCGCGCTCGCGGGTGCGCGGACTTCCCGGATACAGCGGCGAATTCCCCGTGGCCACGCTGGCCGACGAGATCCTGACCGAAGGCGACGGGCGCATCCGCGCCCTGTTCACCATCGCCGGCAATCCGGTGCTGTCGGCACCGGGAGGCGATCGACTCGACGGCGCGCTCGCCCGACTCGACTTCATGGTCGCGGTCGACATCTACCTCAACGAAACGACGCGACACGCCGACATCGTGCTGCCGGCGACCACCGGGCTTGAAATCGCCCAGTACGACGTGTACTTCAACAGTTTCGCAGTTCGCAATACCGCGAAATATTCGCCGCCGCTGTTCGCGGCACGTGGTGCGCAGCGTCACGACTGGCAGATCCTCAAGGGCCTGATGGCGTGCCTGGGCGCAGCCGAAGACTCCACCACGCCGGAAGATCTGCTCGACGCCGCGCTGCGCGCAGGTCCGTACAAAGACCTCGGGCTGAGTCTGGACGCGCTGCTGGCGCACCCGCACGGAATCGACCTGGGCCCGCTGCGGCCTTGCGCGCGCGCGCGGTTGAGGACACCGGACGGCCGTATTCGCCTGGCACCCGCGCTGTTCGTCGACGACCTTCCGCGGTTGCGCGCAGCGCTCGACGCCGATTCGGCGACACGACGCGACTACCCGTTCCGGCTGATCGGGAGGCGCCTGATCTGGAACCACAACACCTGGACACACAACGCACGCCGCCTGCTCAAGGGCGCCGGCCCGATCACCGTGCAGCTGCATCCGGACGATGCGCGCCGCCTGGGAATCGCCGACGGCCAGCTGGTCACCGTGCGCGCGCGCAGCGGACGACTGCGGCTACCGGCCGAGCTCGACGGCGACATCGCGCCCGGCGTGGTCAGCATTGCGCAGGGCTGGGGACACGACCGGCCCGGAATCGGCATGCGCCACGCCGCAGCGCAACCCGGCGCCAGCATCAACAGCCTGACCGACGATGCGCGAATCGACCCGCTGACCGGCAACGCCGCGTTCAACGGCACTCCGGTGGCGCTGGATCCCGACTGACGGGCCGCGGCCGCCGGCGCGGCACCGTCAAGGCGCCGCGGTGGCGAACCACTCCGCCGACGACGCTTCGACTTGCTCCAATTCCGGACCCGGGCGCCCGATGTGGTAGCCCTGCAGCAGGTCGATTCCCATCGTGCGCGCGGCTTCGAGCACTTCGGCGCTCTCGACGAATTCGGCCACGGTGCGGATGCCGAAGTCCGCGGCCAGCGCTGCGACCGAGCGCACGATCGCCAGCGACCTCGGATCGGCGAGCATGTCGGCGACGAACTCTCCCTCGATCTTGATGATGTCGACCGGAAGCCGCTTCAGGTAGCTGAACGACGAGAAGCCCGAGCCGAAATCGTCGATCGCCAGACGGAATCCTTCGAGCCGCAAGTGGCGGGCGAAGTTCTCGAGCAGCGCGAGGTTCTGCACCGTGTCGCGCTCGGTCAGTTCGAACACGATTCGCCCAGGATCGATTCCGCTGGCGCGGGTGAGGCGGCGCACGGTCTGGAAGAACTCGCCAGGAACCAACGCACGAGGCGAGATATTGATGAACAGCGAGCCGGTATAGCCGCTGCGCTGCGCAAGATCGAAAGCCTTCTCCATGGTGATCGCGTCGAGCCGGTGGATCACTCCGGCGCGCTCGGCGATTTCGATGAACTGATCGGCACCGAGCAGACGCCCGTCGGGCAGGCGCACGCGGCTGAGCACTTCGTGCGCGACGATGGCGCCGCTGCGCGCGTCGGCGATCGGCTGGAAATGCGGCTCCAGCCAGCGCTCGTCGACCGCGCGCACGATCAGCGCGCTCTGCTCGCCGATATGGCGGAAGGTCTCGACGACATCGTCGGCGCTGGGCAGGGTCATGCGGTTCTTTCCCTGCGCCTTGGCCTTGTACATCATGTTGTCGGCAAACAGGAACAGGTCCTTCGCCCGCGTCGCGTGGTCCGGGTACAGCGCCAGCCCGATCGACGCGGTCGAGCGCACCGGGCTGCCGTCGGCGGCGTCGAGCGCGACTGCAGCGATCGCCGCCAGCACGCGCTGCGCCGCCTCGTAGGGCATCGTGCCGTCGGTCTGCGGCAGCACGATCGCGAACTCGTCGCCGCCGTAACGCGCGAAAATGTCGCCCTTGCGAAGCACCGCGTGCACTGCGGGCGCGATCGCCTGCAGCAGTCGGTCGCCGACCGTGTGTCCATGCGTGTCGTTGACGTGCTTGAAATTGTCGAGGTCGATGATCAGCAGCGCGAAACGCTGCCCGTGGCGCTCGGCGCGCAAGATCTCGTAGTCGAGCAGTTCCCAGAAGACGCGCTGGTTGAACAGCTGGGTCAGCGGATCGCGGGTGGCGTAGAACTCGAGATCGCGCGTGTACTTGGCAATCGCCTTGACCGAGCCGACGACGTTGAGCAGCGTCGAGAGGATCGAATCGGTGATCAGCCTGCGCGTCGGGTCGTGGTGGGCGCCGACCTGCACGCCGATGCCGACGATGCCGCCGATCTTCGGCGTATCGACGACCAGCGCCTTGGTGTGCATGTCGATGTCCTCGCGGCCCACCGGCAGCGCCGGTGCCGACACATCGGCGACGTGGTGGCGCACGCTGACGCCGGCGCCGCAGCCGCCGAAGCATTCGTCCTCGAGCCTGGCGCGCAGCGCGTGCTCGAAGCCGTCGCGCGCCTGCGGTTGCGGCGTGCTGCGCCAGAACACTTCGAGGTCGTGCAGCTCGTCGTCGACCTTGAAGATCGAGAACAGCACGTAGACGTCGATCACCTGGTTGATGTCGAGCAGCAGCTGACGCACGTGCTCGCGCCAGTCGCGCACCATCTCCGAGGTGATCACGAAGCGCTCGAGCAGGCTGATCTCAAGCTCGAGCAGCCCCTTGTCGACTGCGAAGCCGCGCAAGCGGCCGGCGAGTTTGCCGACTTCGCCGACGATGGCGTCGACGTCGGCGAAACCGGTGCCGCGCGTCGGCTGCTGCAGCCGCGTCAGATCGGAAACGTGGTTGACCTCGTCGATGCGCGTGCGCAGGTCGCCGAGCGCATCGCCGAGCCTGCGGCTCAGCAGCAGCGCGACGAGCACCGCGACCGCGATCGGCAACGGTGCCAGCCAGACCAGCGTGTGCAGGAAGTTGCTGCGTGCGCGCGACAGCAGCGGAACCAGGTTCTGGCGCACATCGATGGCGCCCAGCGACTGCCCGAGGCGCGCGTCGCTGTGGCAGCCCAGGCAGCGGTCGCGCGCCAGCAGCGGGTAGACGTAGCGCGCGCCGGCTCCGCTGCCGCCTTGTTGCGCCAGCCCGTCGTGCAGCACGTGCGCGACTGCGGAGTCGATCGGCGGTTGCGCGATCGTGCCGTACTGGCGTGCGACGACCGGCGCGCGGTAGATCTGCACCGTGTACGGCGTTCCGGCGAATGCGCCGCGCGTCGTCGCCAGATAGGACTCGAGCTCGCCGCGGGTCCAGCCGCGGCTCATGATCTGGTACATCGACGCGAAGGTCTGGCGGGCGACCAGCGCGGCGACGTTGTTCGCGTCCTCGTGCACGGTACGGTCGTACACCGCGGCGACGATCGCGTACATCAGCGCCGACAGCATCAGCGAGACGACGATCGCGACGGTGACGATGAAACCGGGAATGGTGCGTGCGAATCGCGGCACGAAATGCGCTGACTGGTCTTGCATCTCAGACTGCGTCCGTGCGTTCTCCGCTTGCACCCAGGCCAGGCAACGGCAGCCCGAGCGCGCCCGTGATCAAAGACGGCGTGGCGACGATGTGCGGATCGCGAAACATGATTTGCCCATGCGGGTACAGCCCTGACTGCGACCTGGTGCGCCGTCAGGCCGGCAACTGGAGTCCGCTGCGCTGGACCGGGGCCAGGCGCACATCGAACGCGTCCCAATGTACATGGGATGGCGCGACGCATCTGAAAATGTCCGGGTCTCTTGCGCCAAGTCAAGGCGCGGACGACTCCGGTGCGGGGCGAACAGCGTGCCCGATCCGCAACCGAGTCGCGGACCGGGCACGCGCGAGGCACGCTGCGCTGGATCGCCGACCCATGCGCATGCCGCTTCGGGAGTTCAGTTCACCTGCGTGAGGGCGCAGGCGCCGTTGGTCGGATTGAACATCAGGTTGTAGCTGTGGTTTGCCGCGAACTGGTAGTTGGTCATCGTGCAGCCCCATTGCCTGGCGGGTTTCCCGATGTCCGCGTCCCGGCTCGAATAGCCATTCACCAGGATTTGCGTGGCGGTGAACGATGTCACGCCGTTGGAGAAAATCCGGTCAAGGTTGTTGCTGTCCACGACGCCGGGTGTGGCAGGATTTTTCGATGAAGGCAGCGTGCCCCATTCCTGGTTCTCCAGCGGCGCCACGGGAACGACCTTGGCCGGCGTCCACGGTGCATTCGTGCCGAACACCCAATATTGCCCATTCACAACCAGCGTGACCGTGCCGTAGGCAAGCGGCCCGGGGACATTGGGGCCCGTATTCGAGATTTGCAGAATGAAGTACGGAAGCGA
>JAJZEB010000210.1 GCA_021805805.1 Pseudomonadota bacterium
CGGCATGGTCAGCGGGTCGTAGAGGTCGGCCAGGGTGCTGCCGGGAAACCGCGCGCGCGCGTCGAGCACGGCCTGCGCCGCGGCCTCGATCGCAAGGCGGTGTTTGTTGCTCCCCTCTCCCGCCGGGGAGAGGGGTTCAGGCGCTAGTTCGGGCCAGGGAAAGGTGTTGTAGACCATCGAAGCCGAGTACTGGTAATCGCTCTTTAAACGGCCACCAACGGTTGAAAGCCAACGCATGTGCATGGCGGACTGCAGCAGACCAAAGATCCACAAACTGGGTTCCGCGATGATGTAGTTCTTGTTGCTGGAGATCACCTCGGGCGGCATCCAGCCTATGGGCACGTAGTGGCGCCGTTCCGACGAGACTTCGGGCACAAGGATGTACTCGGTCCTCGGCTGAGAGACGAAGAAGAAACGGCTCGGTGTATGCGCCGCGCGCCGTGTCGGCTCGGCGGAACTGGCCTCGCGAAACGCACGCACCGCGTTGACCCGATCCATCACGGGCCGGACCGCGCGCAACTCGCCCGGCGCAACCCCGTCCAGCCAAAGGCACCAGCGTTTCGTCCCGTTGATGAACTCTTCCGAGCCGATGAAGGGGCGAATCCACGCAGTTGCCGCCGGATACGACGCCAGCAATTGATCACGCTCGTCCGGGGTGAGAATCAGGTGGCCACCGTCCGATGGCTTGCTCCCACATCGCATGACAGGACGTTCGACAAGCGGCTTGCTGCGCTTGAGCACGACGATCGAGGCGCCGCTTGAGAGATACGGATTGATGTTCTTGACCGATGTTTCGTGAGGCTCGGCCGTTGGAGAGTCGTAGTCGAACAAGCGGCACAATGCCGGTGCCGTGCTCGTCATCCCGACGATGACGCAATGCACGGCTGCCTTGCCTCTGGCTTCGTTCGACCACTTGAAGGTGCGATGAGCGAAACAGATGTGCAGCCGCATCCGGTCCAGCAAATACGGCCACAGGAGAGGCACCTGCTCGCCTTGCGAAATGGAGTTCGTGGCGACAAAGGCAAAGTCGATATTTCGGCCATCGACATACCGCGCGGCGGTGATGAACCAGTTCGCCACGAAATCGAGATCCGATCCACTTTTGATCTCGCGAGTAACGAGTGTTTGGTCGGCGCGCTGCTCTTTCGACTGGTAATGCTTGCCGCCGAACGGCGGATTGCCGAGGATGTAGCTCAACTGCTCGCGCGGCACCACGCTGTTCCAGTCGATGCGCAGCGCGTTGCCGTGGACGATGGTGGGCGACTTGGTCAGCGGCAGGCGCGCGAAGTACTCGCCGAACTGCTCGGCCACGCGCAGGTTCATCTGGTGGTCCATCAGCCACAGCGCGACCTGCGCGATCTGCGCGGGGAACTCCTCGATCTCGATGCCGTAGAACTGGTCCACGTCCACGGCGACGTGCTCGGCGACGCGCGTCAGCACCGAAGCCTGGCGCGCGTACAGGCGGCCCAGCACCTCGATTTCCAGCAGGCGCAGCTCGCGGTAGGCCAGCACCAGGAAGTTGCCGCAGCCGCAGGCCGGATCGAGAAAACGCAGGTTCGACAGCTTGACGTGAAAGCTTTTGAGCCGGCCCTCGTGGTGGCCGATGCGCTGCAGCTCGGCTTTCAGTTCATCGAGAAACAGCGGCTGGATCAGCTTGAGGATGTTGCTCTCGCTGGTGTAGTGCGCGCCCAGGTTACGGCGCGCTTTCGCATCCATCACCGACTGGAACAAGGATCCGAAAATCGCCGGGCTGATGCGGCTCCAGTCCAGCGCGCAGGCGTCCAGCAGCAGTTGCCGCATGGCGGCGTCGAAGGCGGCCAACGGCAGCGGCTCGGCGAACAGCCGGCCGTTGACGTAGGGCAGTTCGGCGAGCTGCGCGTCGAGCGCTTTCTGGCGCTGCGCGGACGGCGTGTCCAGCGTTTGGAACAGTTGCGCCAGCCACGCGCCGACGTCGCTGCCGTCGGCCGCGCTGCGCCGCGCGATCAGCTCGTAGAAGGCCAGGCGCGGGAAGATGCCGGTGTCGTCGGCGAACAGGCAGAACAGCAGGCGCACCAGTAGCACTTCCAGCGCGTGGCCGGTATAACCCGAGGCCTTGAGCGCATCGTGCAGCCGGCCCATGCGTTCGGCGGCCTCGATGTTGACCGGGTCCTGCTCCTTGAACGCGCGCGCCTGGTAGCCGGCGATGAAGCCGAAGCGGCGCACCTGCCTGTGCAGATCGAGCAGCGGGAATTCGATGAAGTCGCCGTCGGCATCGAGGTCGTACAGCCGAAAGCGCGCGAAGTCCGACACCAGCAGGTACTTGGGCAGCTCCGCTTCGGTCAGGCCGTGGAAGTAATCGCGCGCCTGCGCCGAGGCGCGGTCCAGATCCCTGCCGCGCGACTTGTGCTCGATCAGCAGCACGCCTTTCCACAGCAGGTCGATGTAGCCGTCCCTGCCGTCGATCTTCTTCACCCGCCGCTCGAAGCTGGCGACGCGCCGGCGCGACACGCCGAACACCTCGAAGAAGCCGTCCCAGAAGCTCTTGGCTTCGGCGTCCTCGGAGGATTCCAGCGCCCATTCGCGCG
>JAJZEB010000211.1 GCA_021805805.1 Pseudomonadota bacterium
CGATCGCCGCGGTAATGCCCCCCAAGGTCATGATGTTGATGCCCATGCCGAGCATCTCGAGCACCACCATCGTTACCGCCACGGACAAGGGCACCACGACCAGCGTGGCGATCGCGCCGTCCGCCCGCCCGAGAAACAGGTAGACGACGAGGAAGGCGATCAGACTGCCGAGTCCGAGCGCGATCCACACATCGCGCAAGCTCGAATTGATCAGACCGCTGAGCGCATAGATGCGCACCAGGTGCACATGCGGCGGCAGGTGCGCGCCGATCGTGTGCAAGCGGGCGCGGACCCGGGCCGCGACGGCCACTTCGTTGGCACCTTGTTGTGCCGACACGTCGATGATCAGCGCATGCCGATAGCCGGCGACCGCCGCGGCGCGGATGCGCGGCGGCGGTCCGGTGTGCACCGAGCCGAGCGCACCCAGGGGCAGCGTCGTGCGGGTTCCGCCGGCGTTCATCGGTCCGAGCGGCAACTGCAGCCGCGCCAGCGCCTGCGGGTTCACCGGCCGGGGCGTCGTGGCCACGATGAACTGCTGATGGAATGCGTGCAGCATCCCGGAGAAGAACGGGCCCTGTTGTGCCTGGAGTGCCGCGACGACCTGGGCGGCGCTCAGGTGGTATTGCGCCAAACGGCGCGGATTGAGGATGACATGCACCTCGGGCCACCCTCGCCCCGTGTAGTCCGCTCGGTACACGCCGCGGACCGAGAGAATCGCCGGGCGCAGCGTGAAGGCGAAGACCGGCTGCAACGCCGAGCTGTCCACGGTGTTCGAGACCAACGCATATTCAGCGAGGGGGTAGATGTTCGGGGTCATCAGCCGCACAGCCATCGTCGCCCCGGGCGGCAGCGGGATGTGCCCCAGGCGGGCCTGGAGCATCAAATAGGCCGTCTGCGGGTTGGTGCTTCGACTGAAGTAGATGTGCAGCTTGGTCAGCCCGTTGCCGGTCTGCGAGCGCACCAAGGTCACGCCCGGCTCCCCCTTGGCGGCCTGCTCCATCGGTTCGGTAACCGCCAGCAGCATGTATTTGACCGGCAGATCATCGGTATGCACGATGACCGAGACTTTGGGAAAATCGACCGACGGAAAAATACTCCGCGGCAGACGGTTGAAGGCGACCCAACCGGCCAGCAGCAACACCGCGCAAAGCACCGCCACCGTGTAGCGGTTCTCCCACTGAAACCTCAGATAGCTGCGGATCATGGCTTCACGAGCAGCGCGGCGCCGTCGGCGAGACGCCCTGCGCCGCGCACCACGACCGGCTCACCGGCCGGCAGCGCCCCGCGCACCCAGGCCCGACCGGCACGGGTGCCGAGCACACTCACCGGCACGCTGCGCGCGCGACCGGCCTGGTCGCAGTACACCACCGCACTCGCCCCTTGCATGACCACGGCGGCCACGGGCACCACGAACGCGGACACGGGCTGCTGCTCAAGGCGCAGATGCACCCACTCACCGGGCAGCAGCGGGGCATGTGGCGGTGGCGTCACGTAGAGCGCGACCAGTCCGGACTGGCGGGCGCTGTGACCGATGCTGTGCACGCGGCCGATGCCCAACCAGCCGGAGAGACGAATCTGCACCGGCTGGCCGCGCGTCAAGCGCATGGCACTGCGCGGGGAGACCAGCGCCTCGATCCATGGCGTGCCGCGTCCGTCCAGCGTCACGATGGGCGTCCCTGCGCTGATTACCGCGCCGGTGGGGACCTGATAATTGACGATACCGGCAAAAGGCGCGCGCAGCGCCTGGTTGGCGAGCTGACCTTCCAGGGCCTGCGCCTGCGCCTGCATCTGCTTCTCGGTGGCGCGGCTGCCCTGCAGGACCTGCAGCGAGACGACGCCATCGTGGTACAGAATGTGATTGCGCTGCACGTTCAACTGGGCCAGACGCAGCTGGGTACGAGCCGCCTGCAGACTCGCCTGCAGCCCCGGGGGGCTCACGCGCGCCAACAGCGTTCCAGCACGCACCTCACCGACCGGTCGGGTAGGCTCCCACACTCGTCCGCTCAGCGGCGCGCTCAGCGTGACGTGATTGACGCTGCGCACGCGCGCGATGACCTGAACCGGACGGCGCCACGGGGCGCGCTGCACCGGCGCGATCCGCACCGGCACCGCGGCCCACGCGGAGCCGGACAACCCGATCAGAACGACCGCCAGGAGAGGCATCCCCGACACGAGTCTGTGCACAGAGGGGGTACGTATCGGTTTCATCTCGCTGATCTTTCTCCGGGATAAGTGCCGGCATCGAGCCGCAGTTGCGTATGCGCCAGGTGCAGCAGGGCCAGCGTCGTGGCCACCTGCAGCCTCGACTGCAGCCAGCTGCTCTCGGCCTGGGCAAGATCCAGTGCATTGAGGGTTCCGGCCTTGTAACCGTCGCGCGTCATCTCATAGACGGAACGGGCATCGCGTCGTTGCTTGAGCGCCTGGTGGTACGCGCGCTCCGCCGCCTGCGCACTGCCGTAATCGCGCGCAATCGTCATGCGAATCTGCAGCAGCACGGCGCGCCGCGCGGCGCGCAGCG
>JAJZEB010000065.1 GCA_021805805.1 Pseudomonadota bacterium
CCGCGCTCATGGAACAGCCCCCAGGCGCTGCGCGCCACCCCCCGAGGGGGCGAGCGCGGCTTCGGAGCGGCCGTGCGCCGCGCTCATGGAACAGCCCCCAGGCGCTGCGCGCCACCCCCCGAGGGGGCGAGCGCGGCTTCGGAGCGGCCGTGCGCCGCGCTCATGGAACAGCCCCCAGGCGCTGCGCGCCACCCCCCGAGGGGGGCGAGCGCGGCTTCGGAGCGGCCGTTCGCCGCGCTCATGGAACAGCCCCCAGGCGCTGCGCGCCACCCCCCGAGGGGGGCGAGCGCGGCTTCGGAGCGGCCGTGCGCCGCGCTCATGAGACAGCCCCCAGGCGCTGCGCGCCACCCCCCGAGGGGGGAGAGCGCGGCTTCGGAGCGGCCGTTCGCCGCGCTCATGAGACAGCCCCCAGGCGCTGCGCGCCACCCCCCGAGGGGGCGAGCGCGGCTTCGGAGCGGCCGTGCGCCGCGCTCATGCCGCAGCGGCCGCAGCGGCCGCAGCGGCCGCGCTGGCGCGCGCCAGGATCCAGTCGTAGAACGCCTGCATGCCTTCGCCGCTGCGCGCCGACACCACCATGGTCTGAAGCCGCGGGTTGACGCGCAGCGCGTTGACCATGCAGGCCTGGGCGTCGAATTCGAGATGCGGCAGCAAGTCGGACTTGTTCAGCAGCATCAAGTCGGCCGCAGCGAACATGTCCGGGTATTTCAGCGGCTTGTCCTCGCCTTCGGTGGTCGACAACACCGCGACCTTGTGCGCCTCGCCCAGGTCGAACGATGCCGGGCACACCAGGTTGCCGACGTTCTCGATGAACAGCACACCGCCGCGTTCAAGCGGAACCCCGTCCAGCGCATGCGCGATCATGTGCGCATCGAGGTGACAGCCGCGCCCGGTGTTGATCTGCAGTGCAGGCGCGCCGGTCGCGCGGATGCGCTGCGCGTCGTTGCTCGTCTGCTGGTCGCCTTCGATCACCGCGATCGGCAGCCGCTCGCGCAAGGCCTCGATGGTGCGCACCAGCAGGCTGGTCTTGCCCGATCCCGGGCTCGACACCAGGTTCAGCGCGAAGACGCCGGCCTCGCGCAGCCGCGCGCGGTTGGCCGCAGCGTACGCATTGTTTTTCGACAGGATGTCGCGCTCGATGCTGACCATGCGTTCGGCGCTCACTCCGGGCGCATGCACGCCATGCAGCGCCCGCCCGTCGCCGTGACGATGCTCGTGCTCGTGCTCGTGCTCGTGCTCGTGCTCGTGCTCGTGCTCGTGCTCGTGCTCGTGCTCGTGCTCGTGCTCGTGCTCGTGCTCGTGCTCGTGCTCGTGCTCGTGACCGTGACCGTGACCGTGACCGTGACCGTGACCGTGACCGTGACCGTGACCGTGATCGTGGGGATGGTCGTGGCCGTGATCATGTCCCTGTGCGCCGGCGTTCGCGGGTTCTCCCACGTGCCCGTCGATGCGCGCGGCATCCGTCGCGCAACCACATACGCTACACATCACTGCACCTCCAGGTCGAGCAAGCGCAATTCGTCCCCCGCTTGCATTTGTAACTGAAATCCGCCGCATTCGGGACACGCGCCGAAACGTTCGTGCAACGGAACAACGCGCGCGCAGTCCATGCACCAGGCCTGCCCATCGACGCGCTCGATGCACAGCCTGGCACCTTCGGCCAGCGTGCCGCGACACACGGCATCGAAGCAAAAGTGCAAGGCTTCGGGCTCGACGCCGCCGATTTCGCCGACCGCCACTCGCACCTGCAGCACGCGGGCAAAGCCGCGCCGGCGCGCTTCCTCTTCGATGATGTCGACAATGCCTTCGGCCAAGGACATTTCGTGCACGGCCGTCGTCTCCTGTTCTGTTCGGGCTGCGCAGAGCGATGCTCGGCAAGCCGTGGAATTCTTGTCCAGTCGATGACGCAAAGCGCATGCCAGCTTGCGGCCGACGCCCGCTCAGGGACACGACGCGGCTGCATGTGGCGAATATGTGGAAGAAATCTATCCAGAATCGCAAAGTTTATTTCCAGTTTGCAGTCCGTGCGCCACGGGCCACGGCCGCCGCACGCGCGCCATCCTCGATTTTGCGGCACAATGCGTTCCAGCAGAACGCAAGCGCGTTCGCGTGTCGACAATTGCGCCATGGTGGAATTCGAGCACTCCGGACCGGCAGGCCGCGCGCAGCCGCCGCGGCAGTTGCCGGTGCCTGTGCAGCTCGCGCTGAGCGAGGATGCGTGGATCGACGTGATCCAGCGCATGGACGAGGTCTATGCAGACCTCGTGCGCTACCAGGTCGACCTGGAAGAAAAGAATGTCGCGCTCGAAGACGCGCAGCGCTTCATCGACAGCGTGCTGTCGGCGATGTCCGACGTGCTGCTGGTGGCAGGAGTCGACGGGCGAATCCAGCAGGTCAACAATGCGCTGCTGCGCCTGCTGGGAACGACCCGCGAAGCGCTGATCGGGCGCCGGCTTGCGGACCTGTTCGCCACCGCATCGGCCGACATGGCCGCGGGGCTGCCGCTGGCGGTGCGCCACGCCGCGATCCTGGATTGCGAAATCGAGCTGCTGACCGACACCGGAACCGCGGTGCCGATCGCACTGAACTGCACTGCCCGGCTCGACTCCGACGGCACGCTTTCGGGCGTGGTGATCACCGGACGTCCGCTCGGTGAACTGCGGCAGGCCTACAGCGCGCTGCGCGACGCGCACGACCGGCTGAAGACGGCGCAGCAGCAGCTGCTGCAGTCCGAGAAGATGGCGTCGCTGGGCCGACTGGTCGCCGGGGTCGCGCACGAGCTGAACAACCCGATCAGCTTCGTTTTCGCGAACATGCACAGCCTGCGCCGCTACGGCACCCGGCTGCAGACGTATCTGAACGCGCTGCACTCGGGCGCCGACTCCGCCGCGCTGGCGCAGGCGCGGCGCACGCTGCGCATCGACGAGACGCTGGCCGACCTCGACCCGCTGATCGACGGCTCGCTCGAAGGTGCCCAGCGCGTCAGCGAGATCGTGCAGAACCTGCGCCGCTACGCGACGCCGCAACGCCAGTCGGCGGCCGCGGTCGCGCTGGGCAAGGTCGTGCGCTCGTCGCTGAGCTGGGTCGACCGCGGACTGCGGCGCAAGCCGCGCGTGACGCTGGCGCTCGACGACGCGCTCGAAGTCTGGAGCTACGAGGGCCACCTGCAGCAGATCCTCATCAACCTGATCCAGAACGCGGTCGACGCGATGGACGGGGCCGACGATGCCCACCTGGAGATCACCCTGCAGGCCGACGGCGACGGCGCCTGCGTCACGGTGCGCGACCACGGCCCCGGAATCGCCGAAGCCGACCTGATCCGGATCTTCGACCCGTTCTTCACGACCAAGGAAATCGGCAAGGGAACCGGTCTCGGGCTGTACGTCAGCTACGGGCTGGCGACCGAGCAGTGCGGCGGCAGCCTGCAGGCGCGCAATCACCCGCAGGGTGGCGCCGAGTTCACGCTGTGCCTGCCGCGAAGGATCGGCGATGGCTGACGCGCGGCAAAGCCTGGTGTGGCTGCAGGGCAGCGCCTGCGGCGGCTGCACGATGGCGCTGATGGGCGCCGAGTCGCCCGACATGCTCAGTGCGCTGGACTGGGCCGGAATCGACCTGCTCTGGCATCCGTCGTTCGGCGAGCAGACCGGGCAGGACTGGATGACGTTGATGGACGAGCTGGCGCAGGGCCGGCGCACGCTCGACATCCTGTGCGTCGAGGGCTCGGTCGACGCGACTGCGCGCGATCCGCGCAGCATGGCGTACTGGGTGGCGCCGCTGGCGGCGCGCGCCCGCTTCGTCGTTGCCGTCGGCAGCTGCTCGGCATTCGGCGGCGTCGCTGTGCTCGGGCGTCCGGACACGCTGGCGCTGCAGCAGCGCGCCGGCGGCAGCGCGCTGCTGGGCGCCGACTGGATCTCGGCCGGCGCGTTGCCGGTGGTCAACGTCGCCGGCTGCCCGCCGCATCCGGGCTGGATCACCGAGACGCTGGCGCGGCTGGCGCAGGGCGCGCTCGCCGCGTCCGACCTCGACGAGCTGGCACGCCCGCGCGCGGTCACCGATCACCTGGTTCACCACGGCTGCGCGCGCAACGAGTTCTACGAATTCAAGGCCAGCGCCGAGCAGCTGGCCGAGCTCGGCTGCCTGATGGAGCACCTGGGCTGCCTCGGAACGCAAGCCCGTGGCGACTGCAACCTGCGCGGCTGGAACGGTGGCGGTTCGTGCCTGAAAGGCGGATTTCCCTGCATCAATTGCACCGCGCCGGAGTTCGAGCGTCCGGGCCACGCGTTCGGCCAGACGCAGAAGATCGCCGGCATTCCGACCAGCCTGCCCAGCGACATGCCCAAGGCCTGGTTCGTCGCGCTGGCCTCGCTGTCCAAGGCCGCGACGCCCGAGCGACTGCGGCGCAACGCGAGAGCCGAGCGCGTGATCGTGCGGCCGAAATCGACTCGCCGATGAGCTGGCGCGTCGTCGGCCCGTTCAACCGTGTCGAAGGCGAGCTCGATCTCGCGCTCGACGTGCGCGACGCCCGGGTACACGCCGCGCGCGTCCAGGCGCGCGCCTCGCGCGGCTTCGAGCGGCTGCTGCTCGGCCGCGACGCGCGCGACGCGCTGGTCTATACGCCGCGCGTGTGCGGCATCTGTTCGGTGGCGCACTCGGCGGCCGCGTCGACCCTGCTGCGCTCGGCGATGGCGCTGGAGCTGCCGCGCAACGGCGCGCTGACCGCGCAGCTGGTCAGCGCCTGCGAGAACCTCAGCGACCACCTGACCCATTTCTACCTGCTGTTCATGCCCGATTTCGCGCACGCCGAATTCGCCGCGCAGCCCTGGCATCAGGCGGCGTGCACGCGATTCCGCGCCCAGCACGGCTCGGCAATGCGCCCGGCGCTGCGCGCGCGCGCAGCATTCCTGCACCTGATGGGCGTGCTGGCCGGCAAGTGGCCGCATACCCTGGCACTGCAGGCCGGCGGAGCCAGCCGAGCCGTCGACGCCGGCGAGAAGGTGCGGCTGGCCAATGTGCTCGGTCAGTTCCGCGAATTCCTCGAGACCGAGCTGTTCGGCTGCCCGCTCGAGCACTTCGCGGCCCTCGACAGCGACGACGCCTTGCGCGCGTGGTCCGCTGCGCATGCCGGCTCGGACCTCGGACGTTTCCTGCACTTCGCCGACACGCTCGGACTGCACGCGTTGGGCGTGACGCACAATGGCTTCATCAGCCACGGTGGCTACGGCCGCGACGGCGACTGGCTGTTCGCCCCCGGCTGGTGGCAGGGCCGCGTGCGCGCATTGCGTGCCGACGGCGTGCGCGAAGACCTGTCGCACACCTGGTTCCGCGACGACGGCGCTGCGCTGCATCCGTGGGACGGGCACAGCGAGGCGGCCGTCGACGCGGCCGTCGACGCGTATTCCTGGTGCAAGGCGCCGCGCCTGGGCGGCAAGGTCGTGGAGACCGGAGCGCTGGCGCGCCAGTTGATCGACGGCCAGGCGCTGGCCACCGACCTGGTGCGCATCGAGGGCAGCTCGGTGCGCAGCCGCGTGGTGGCGCGCGCCATCGAATTCGCCCGCGTGGTGCCGGCGATGCAGCGCTGGGTCGCCGAACTCGACCCGACGCAGCCGTTCTGCGCGCCCGACGGTTCCGTGCGCGACGGTGCCTGGTGCGGCCTGGTCGAGGCTGCGCGCGGCGCCCTCGGCCACTGGGCGCGGGTGCACGACGGCCGCATCACCCACTACCAGATCATCGCGCCGACGACCTGGAACTTTTCGCCGCGCGACGCCTCCGGCACCCCTGGCCCGCTCGAGCAGGCGCTCGAGGGCACGCCGATCGGCGTCGACGACCGCGCAGCCGACAGCGGCCTGGTTCAGTTGGTGCTGCGTTCGTTCGATCCGTGCATGGCGTGCACCGTGCACTGACGCGTTGCAGGCGGCTCAGGCCGCTTGCGCGTCGTCCTCGACACGAAACGGCACACAGGGGTCGAACAGCGCGGCCAGCCAGCCGACCGCGACACGCGCCTCATCTGCGTCGGCCACCTGGGTGCCGCGCACGGCGCGCGCAAGCGGGCCGTCGGGATGAAAATTCCACTCGGTCGGCGCGGCCACCGCGTGCGCGCACACGGTCCCCGCGGCGTCGACCCGGAGCCAGTGGTACAGCCGTCCGCGCGGCGACTCGACCGCGCCCCAGCCGTCTCCCGCGCCTGAGCTGCCGCCGGCGCACGCCGCGTCCGGCAGCGTGGCCGCATCCTCCAGCCGGCGCAGCGCCTGGCGCAAGTCGTGCAGGCGCGCGCGCATGCGTGCCGCAAGCGTGCCGCCGGCCGCCGCGGGCGCAACGCCGCAGCGAGCGTAGCTCCCGGTTTCGAGCAGCGCGCCGGGAAGTTCCGGCTGGCGTGCGAAGGCGCCGCCGCCGACGCGCAGCGCGGCGATGACGTGCGCGTCGTGCGCCGGACCGAGGGCGCGGCTGCGCGGAACCGCGAACGGATCGCGCGGCGGCAGCGCGGACAGCGCGCGCCGCTCGAAATCCGCGGTGCACAGGAATCGCCCCGCGCGGACCACGTCGCGCGCGCGCTGCGGCTTGCCGTCGACGACCTCGCGGCAGGCGCCGAGCAGGTCGCGGGCCGCAGCGAGCTCGCCGGAGTGCAGCAGCGGCCCGATTCCGGCGTGCGGCCAGCCGATCGCCGCGGTACGCACCGCATCGGCAATGCGCTCGGCGTCCAGGCCGGCGGCGAACCCGGCCGGATCGGCACGCTCGCCGCACGCAGCCGCCACCGCGATGCGGGCAGCCACCGCGTGCGCGTGGCCGCACAACGCGTACAAGCCCCCGACCAGTCCGGGCAGCTGCGCCGCCGGCCGACCATGCAGCGGTGGCGCCAGCGCGCGTGGCGACGCGATGTGCACGGAATCGATGCCTCCGGAACGCAGCCGCAGGCGCAGCACCATGCAGTCGGTCGACGGGACGGCTGCCATGGCCGCCGCTTCAGCGCAAGCCGAGCAGCCGGCGACGCGTCGGCGCTGCCGCGCCTGCAGTCGCACGCGCCGCCGTCGCGGGCTGCGGCGCGGCTGCCGGCGCACCGTCCCACAAGGCGCCGAGCGCGTCGCGCGCAGCGCGCACGGCCTGGTGCTGCGCTGCGAACGCGCGCATGTCCGGCAGCAGCGCCGCGCTCAGGTACGGGCCGAGGCCGGCTTCATCATTGCCGAGAAACCCGATCGCGCCGACCGGAAAGTGCAGCGCCAGCCGCGCGTTGCCGGCAGGCATGCGCCAGTTTCCGCCCGGTCCCGGCAGCAGCAGCAGGCTCAGGCACCATGGCGTGACCAGCGCGCCAAGCCAGTGGCCCTGCCAGCGTTGCACATCGACCGCCTGCACGCGCAGGCCCGGGTGCTGCAGCGGCGTGCCGGCGAAGCGCTCGCGCTGGATGCGCGTGTACGTGCGCTCGATGGCCTGCGTGGGCGCGTCGTGCCACATGGCGCCACCGCCCCTAACCCTGGCCGAGGCGCTCGAACGCGGCGTCGCCTCCGGCGGCGAACAGCGCACGCGCATCGCGAAGCCGCTGCTGCGCGGTGTCCGCGTCGAGCCTTTCCATGGCGAAGCCTCCGGCCTGGATCAGCAGGTAATCGCCCGGCGCGACGCACTCGCCGAGCAGCAGCAGGCTGACTTCGACGGTCTCGCCGTCGTCGCGCTCGATCAGCGCGACGTCGCCGGCGACACGCAGGACGCGGTGGGGCAGCGCGATGCACATGGTCCGGTGGCGACCGTCGTCAATGGGGCAGCGCGCGCGGCTGCAGCGCGATGCCGCGCGCGGCGAGCTCGCCGGCGGCCAGCTCGACCAGCCTGGGCACGCGCTCACGCACCGCCGCGGTCAGCTCGGTACCGAGTTCGAGGGTGCTCGGTTCGACGCCGAGGACGATGACTTCGCCGGGAAGCTCGCCGCAGAACTCGAGCGCGGCGAGGACGTCGCACAGGCCGATCTGGTGCGGCGACAGCTTCTTGCGGAAGAACACCGGCACGTGCTCGGCGCTCAGGCGCACGATGCTGCCTGCCGGGCCTCCGGCCTTCACCGTGTCGAGCACGACCAGCAGGTCGACTCCGGCGATGATGTCGAGCAGCTCCATGCCGGCCGTGCCGCCATCGACCACGCTGACCTCGTGGGGAATGGCGTAGCGCTCCTGCAGCTCAAGCGCGGCGCGCACGCCGACGCCCTCGTCGCTGAGGATGGTGTTGCCGATGCCGAGAACGATCGCGCGCATGGCCGTGACCCTCAGCAGGCGCGCACCGTGAACGCGTCCTCGCCGTCGGTGAGGTGGATCGCGCAGGCGATGCACGGATCGAACGAATGCACCGTGCGCAACACTTCCAGCGGCTTGTCGGGTTCGGCCACCGGATTGTCCAGCAGCGACGCTTCGTAAGGCCCTGGCTGATCGGCGTCGTTGCGCGGGCACGCGTTCCACGTCGACGGCACCACGCACTGGTAGTTGCGCACCTTGCCGTCGTCGATCACGACCCAGTGCGACAGCGCTCCGCGCGGCGCTTCGTGGAAACCCACGCCCATGATCTCGCCCTTCGGGAACACCGGGTGGTTGTACGTCGTGTAGTCGCCGCGGCCGATGTTGTCCATCAGCAACTTCCACTGCTCGGACAGCTGGTCGGTCTTCACCGCGCAGGCGATGGCGCGCGCTGCGTGCCGGCCGATGGTCGAGTGCATGGCGTCGAGACCGACCTTGATGTGGCCGATCGCGGCCACGCGTTCGAGCGTTTGCTGCGCGTACTGCTGAGCCGGCGCGTAGCCTGCCGCGAGCATGTTCAGCACCTGCGCCAGCGGGCCGACCTGCGCCACCTCGCCGTAGAAGGTCGGCGACTTCAGCCACGAGTACTTCGCGTCGTCCTGGAAATCGGTGTAGTCAGGGCGCGTCTCGCCCTTGTACGGATGCAGCGGACCCTGGGTGTCGTAGGTGTACCACGAGTGCTTGACCGCTTCCTCAACGCCCTTGGCCCAGTACGGATCGTCGAAGCTGCCGATGGCCTTGCGCTGCTTGAGGTCGCGCCCGGGAACGTAGCCGCCGGCGAACGCGAACCGCGTTCCCTTGCCGTCGAGCGGAATGTCGGGAACCGACAGGTAATTGGTCACGCCGGCGCCGTAGGTGGTCCATTCCGGGTACATCGCGCCGATCGCGGCGACGTCGACCAGATAGACGTTCTTGACGAAGTCGTGCAGCTTGTCGATGTGCGCCTTGACCGCCATCAGCCGCTCCAGCGTCAGCGTTTCCGGCGAATCGAGGTTGATCGGATTGCTCACTCCGCCGACCGCCAGGTTCTGGATGTGCGGCGTCTTCGAGCCGAGAATCGCGACCACCTTGTTCGCCTCGCGCTGCACTTCGAGCGCCTGCAGGTAGTGCGCCACCGCCATCAGGTTGACTTCGGGCGGCAGCTTCATCGCCGGATGGCCCCAGTAGCCGTTGGTGAAGATCCCGAGCTGGCCGCCGTTGACGAAGGTCTTCAGCCGCTCGAGCGTTCTGCGCATGACTTCGCGGTCGTTGAGCTCCCAGCTCGAAAGGCTCTGCGCCAGCGCGGCCGCCTTGTCGGGGTCGGCCTTCAGCGCGCTGGTCACGTCGACCCAGTCCAGCGCCGACAGGTGGTAGAAGTGCACGATGTGGTCGTGGACCGCGTGCGCCAGGATGATCATGTTGCGGATGTACTGCGCATTGACCGGAATCTCGAGCTGCAATGCGTTTTCCACTGCGCGCACCGAAGCGATCGCGTGCACCGTCGTGCAGACGCCGCAGATGCGCTGGGTGATCGCCCAGCCGTCGCGCGGGTCGCGCCCGAGCATGATCAACTCGACGCCACGCCACATCTGGCCCGAAGACCAGGCCTTGGCGACCTTGCCGCCTTCGACGTCGACGTCGATGCGCAGATGGCCTTCGATGCGCGTGATGGGATCGATGGTTACGCGGGTCATGCTTGTCTCCGTGTTTTCAGTGGCTCGCGGCTTCGCGCGGCAGGACCGGGAAGCGGCGGGTGACGATGATGTAGCCGAGCACCTCGATGGCGAACATGCCGATGGTCACCATCAATTCGGCCGGGGCGGGAAAGTAGTGGAATCCGGGAACGACGCGCGCGACCAGGTAGCCGTCGATGCGCAACAGCGACGCGCCGAGCATCAGCGCGATTCCGCCGACGAACAGCCGCGCCGGATTGCGCCGCTGCGCGGCGCTGCGCAACAGCAGAAGCGGCGCGGCGAAGCAGGCGTTCTCGAGCCAGAACATCATCGCGCGCAGCGTCGGGTGGAAGGCTTCGCCGAGCACGCCGCGCACCAGCAGGTCACCGAAGCGCAACGCAAGGTAGACCCAGACCAGACCGAGCATGATCCTGGCCAGCGGATTCAGGATCCGCGTCTCGATGCTGCGCCGATACGCCGCCGACGCCACGCAGCTCTCGAACAGCACGACCGCGTAGCCGGTGGCGACCGCCGACAGCAGGTACAGCAGCGGCTGCAGCTGCGTCTGCCACAACGGGTCGATTCGATTCCCCATGACGACCAGCATGGTGCCCAGCGACGACTGGTGCATCATCGGCAGCACGGTGCCGAGCGCGATGAACACGAACAGAACCCGCTGCAGCCGTGAACGCGCGCGCTGCTTGCCGAACTGTTCGAGGAAGGCCGGCGAGAACTCGATCCACATGACGATGATGTAGGCCGAGATGCACAGCGCGACCTCGAGCATCACCGAGCTCGGATTGGCGTACGCCGGGTCGAAGATGTGCCAGAAGTTCCACCAGCGGCCGAGGTCGAAGATGACTCCGGCGCCGGCCAGGGTGTAGCCGAACAGCGACGCGACCAGCGCCGGTCGCACGAGTTCGTGGTACTCGCCGCGGTTGAAGATGTAGACCAGCATCGCGACCGAGAAGCCACCGCAGGCGAACGCCGAGCCGATGACCACGTCGACCACGACCCAGATTCCCCACGGGTAGCCGTTGTTCAGGTTGGTCACCGCGCCGAGGCCGAACACGAAGCGAACGGCCAGGATCGCCAGCATGATGACGACCAGCGCACCGCACAACGCGGTCACCGCGTTGAACAGCTTGCCGCCGACAGGCGCGGGATGGCTTTCATGCGTCATAATCGTCCTCCTTGCCGGATTCCTGCTTGCCGGCTTCGCTGTTGCCGGGGTCCTTCCTGCCCGGATCCTCGTCGTCGGAGCCGTCGCGCGGCACGTTGCGCCTGGCGGCGAACAGCATCACGCCGAGGACTCCGACCGGCATCGCCATGTGCTTGTACAGGGTGTCCTGCAGGGTCTCCGACGTCGCCGCGGCCGAGCGGTCGCCGAGCTTGGGCAAGCCCTCCTTGTAGAAATCGACCGCCGACAGCCGCAGCATCTGCAGGCCGCCGTATTCCTTCTCGCCGTAGATGTGCTGCAGGTAATGTCCGGTGCGCCCCGGATAGCTCTCGTCGGGACCGCCCAGGCGGCCGCGCGGGAACGTGGTCGGCGTCCCGGGGGGCAACGCCAGGCGCCTGCGGGCCTCTTCGAGCAGATCCTCGGTGCGCCCGTACAGCGTGGCGCCGGTCGGGCAGACCTCGGCGCAGGCCGCGTAATGCCCGTCCTTCATTCGCTGGCGGCAAAGCTGGCACTTGCCGATCTGTCCGGTCGGCGAATCGAACTGGTACTTCGGAATTCCGAACGGGCACGCCGCCACGCAGTAGCGGCAACCGATGCAGCGGTCCGGGTTGTACGCGACGATTCCGGTGTCGGGGTCCTTGTGCATCGCACCGACCGGGCACACCGAGACGCACGACGGATCGGCGCAGTGGTTGCACGACACCTTCATGAACGCGTAGCCGTTGGTTTCGCGGTCCTTCTGCGCCATCGTGCCGTTGCGGTAGACCTTGATCACGTTGTAGGTCGTCGCGCTGGTGTCGGGCGGCGTGTCCCACAAGTGGTCGGGAGTCGAGAACTCGGCCGGCAGTCCGTTGGCCACCTTGCACGCGTTCACGCACGCCTTGCAGCCGATGCACAGGGTGGCGTCGTAAAGCAGCCCCAGCGCATTCTTCGGCCGGTGCCGGGTCGGTCTCGCCGCGGCAGGCCGCGCCACCAGGGCTCCGCTCAGCGCCGCGCCCGCGGCCACCGCCTGGCGCAGGAAGCGCCGGCGTCTTGCATTGCTCGCACCCATTTGATCACTCCCCGTCCTTGCCCGCGTCCTTGCCCGCTTCCTTGCCCGCGCCCTGCTGCGTGCTGCGCGCGGTCTCGTCGGCCTGTTGCTGCGCGTGCTCGCGGCCCAGATTGCGCGCCAGCGTGGCGCCGGCGCCGACCCCGGCGCCGCCGACGGCGGCGACCACGGCGAGCGCGCCCAGCGACGCCCCCTTGCCCTGGCGATCGTGGATTCCCGGGTAACCGACCGGAGGATGGATGTAGCGCAGCTTGGACAGTTCGTAGACGCCGGTCTGGAAGCCGATCCCCTGTTCACTGCAGCCGATGCACGGATGGCCGCAGCCGACCGGCCAGTTCACTTCACCGACTCCGCCGAAGCCGATGGTCGGGCAGTTGTTGTACGTTTCCGGGCCCTTGCAGCCGAGCTTGTACAGGCAGTAGCCTTTGCGATGCCCCTCGTCGCCGAATTCGATCGCGAAACGCCCGGCATCGAAATGCGCGCGGCGTTCGCAGTTCTCGTGGATCAGGCGGCCGTAGGCGAACCGCGGCCGGCCCAGCGTATCGACTTCGGGCAGGCGGTTGAAAGTCAGCAGGTGCACGACCGTGCTGAGGAAGTTGTAGGGGTTCGGCGGGCAGCCTGGAATCGTCACCACCGGCTTGCCGAGAATCTTGTCGATCCCGACCGAACCGGTCGGGCTCGAAGTCGCCAGCGGCGACACCGTCGACGGCATTCCGCCCCACGACGCGCACGAGCCGATGGCGATGATCCCGGCCGCGTCGGCCGCGCACTCTGCCAGCATCTGCTGCGGCGTTTTCCCGCCAACCTTGCAGTAGATCCCGTTGTCGTGCGTTGGCACAGCGCCTTCGACGACAAGCAGGTATTTGCCCTTGTACTTGCGCATCGCCGCGTAGCGCGCGTCCTCGGCCTGCTTGCCGGCAGCGGCCATCAGCGTCTCGTGATACTCGAGCGAAATGACGTCGAGGATCAGCTTTTCCAGCGTCGGGTGCTCGGCGCGAAGCAGGGTTTCGGTGCAGCCAGTGCACTCCTGGAAATGCAGCCAGATCACCGCCGGGCGCTGCGCCGTCTCCACCGCCTTGGCCACGGCGGCCTCGGCGCCGACCGGAAGCCCCAGGCTGGCGGCGATCGCCGAGCAGAGTTTGAGGAATTCCCGGCGCGGGATCCCGAGCCTGTGCTCCAGGCTGACGAGGCTCGCACGCTCGGTGTCGAAAATCTCATTCGGATTGGTCATGGTCTCCCCTTTGCCCCGCGTCTTCCGATCTGCTTCCACCCCGCCGCAGCAAGGTTGGTGATCGTGTCCGGGGCCAGCGCACGCAAACGTTGTGCCAGCGCATGGAATCGGTGCGCGGCAGAGGGAAGGAGGGGTGCGGTGGAAGGCGCACAGTGGTCGCGCACTTGCCGCTGGTGTCTGCACGCGCTTTCTAGACACCGCTTTTGCCGCAGTGCGACAAAGGCGGTGGCACCGGCCGCGGTCGACGCGGCTCGGCTAGCGCGGATCTTGCATGGCTGAAATGACCCGGCGTCGGTGCCGGCGGGAGGATCGACGGTGCGCGCATCGCAGGAAAGACAGACGCTCGCGTGCGGCGCGTTCGGCCGCAGCGAGCGCCGTGCCGTCGCCGGCTACGGTGCCGCGGTGGCGCTGCTGCATGTGGCCGGATGGGGCCTTTGCCTGCTCGATGCCGGCGTGCGCCCGTCGATGCTCGGCCTGGGCCTGGCGGCCTACCTGTTCGGCTTGCGCCACGCATTCGATGCCGACCATATCGCAGCGATCGACGACACCGTGCGCCTGATGCTGCAGCGCAGGCAGCGGCCGATCGGAGTCGGCTTCTTCTTTTCCCTCGGCCATTCGACCGTCGTCTTCATCCTCGCCCTGCTGACGGCGTGGGTCGCCACCGCAGTCAGCGTGCATCTGCCGGGGCTGCGCGCGATCGGCGCCGTCGTCGGCACCCTGGTGTCGGGGACCTTCCTCTGGCTGATCGGCGTGCTCAACCTGCTGGTGCTGCTGGACATGCTGAAAATCTGGCGCCACCGCAATCGCCACCCGCACGAGCACCGGCTCGACGCCCTGCTCGCCAGGCGCGGGCTGCTCTACCGCGTGCTCGGCCGACGCACCACCGACCTGATCGGCCGCAGCTGGCACATGTACCCGGTCGGGCTGCTGTTCGGACTGGGCTTCGACACCGCGTCCGAAGTCGCGCTGCTGGCCTTGACCGGCGGCGCCGCGGCCAGCCGGCTGCCCGCGTGGGGCGTGCTTGCGCTGCCGCTGCTGTTCGCCGCCGGCATGTCGCTGATGGACACGGCCGACGGCGTGATGATGGTCCGCGCCTACGGCTGGGCTGGCGCCAACCCGGCGCGGCGCATTTTCTACAACATCACGACGACCACGCTGTCGGTCGCGGTCGCACTGGCGATCGGCAGCGTCGAGATCGCGCAGGTGCTGATCGGCGCCTTCGGCTTCCACGGTCGCGTCGCGCAGACGATCGCCGCGATCTCGTTCGAACACCTGGGCGTGGCCATCGTCGCGCTGTTCGTGCTCGCGTGGGGGCTGTCGTACATGGGCTGGCGATTCAGCGCCGGCACGCGGCGCAGCTTGGGCTGACGCGCTGCGTCGACGAACTTGTCGCCCACTGCGTCGGCGCGATGGCACCGACGCAGCGGATCAGGAACGCGCGCGCACGAACTCGACCTCGATGCGCAGGTGCACGCGGTCGCCGATGAACCCGGGCCACGCGCGCAGGCCGAGCCGTGCGCGTGAAAAGGATCCCCGCGCAGAGAAACCCAGCGTCGGCGCGCCATCGACCGGATCGATACCAAAGCCGTTGAAGCGCACGTGCAACACCAGCGGCACGCGGGCACGGCCCAGCCGCAGCACGCCCGGCAAATCCCCGCGATCGGGCCCGGTGGGGCGCCAACCCGATGCGCTCCAGGCAATGGCCGCGTGCCTGGCGGAATCGAGCATCGCAGGCCCGCGCAGTTCGGCATCCAGCGCGGCATCGTTGGTGTCGATGCTGGAAGTGGCGACTCGGGCCCGCACGCGCGCTTGCGTGATTCCGGCCTGCGGCCATAGCAGGCGTCCCGAGACCCGGTCGAAACGCATGATGAAGTGCGAAAACCCGAGGTGATCGACGCTGAAGACCACGCTGCAATGCCGGGGATCGACGACGTAGGTCCCCGGCGCGACGCTCGTGTAGCGACGATCCTGCTGCCGCGTGACCGCGTGCAGGACCGTGCAGGCGCCCAGCAGCGCGACTGCGGCCAGCGCCAGTAGTGCACGTGTGCGCGACATGTAGGGCCACCCGCGGCGCTCAGCCGACGCGTC
The DNA here is from genome assembly GCA_021805805.1 of Pseudomonadota bacterium. Classification (GTDB taxonomy): domain Bacteria; phylum Pseudomonadota; class Gammaproteobacteria; order Burkholderiales; family Burkholderiaceae_C; genus Thiomonas_A. The sequence continues at coordinate 15,458 of JAJZEB010000065.1, forward strand.
GGTCGATCGACGCCGACAGCCGCGGCGCATGGGCCAGGGTCTGCAGCACGACGCAGTAGCGCTCGGTCAGCCGCAGCAGGGTGTCGAGCTGCTCGTCGCTGGCATCGGAATCGACCTCGATGCGCAGGCGAACGTCCTGCAGCCCGACCGGAACGGTCTTGTCGACGCCGAGCGTGCCGCGGAAGTCGAGTTCGCCTTCTGCGTGCAGCGTGGCGTCGCGCAACGCGATGCCCAGCGCCGTGGCCACCGCGCTCAGCGTCACGCCGGCACACGCCGCGAGCGCCTGCAACAGCATGTCGCCCGAGCACGCCTGCAGACCGCTGCCTCCGCTGGCCGGATGCAATCCTGCCTCGACCAGTTCGCGCCCGGTGTCGATCCTGCAGCTCAGCCCTTCGCCCAGCCTGCTCGTCGCGCCCAAGGTCACACGCGCGGCGTCCGGTGTTTCGCGGTAGCGCGCCTTGATCGGCGACTGCAGCGCGCGCAATTGTTCGGCATCCATCGTTCGTCTCCTCGGATTTTTCAAGTATCGATCTGCGCTCCAACGCGTCCCGGGTCAAGTCTGACATCGATTTCCCGCGTCGTCGACCGTCGCAATCTGCGACATCGCGCGACAGCCGGGCTGTCGCCCGCTGTTGCACGCAAAACGTGCAGACGACTCCGTTTAAACCCGGAGGCTGCGCTTCAAGTGCTTGTCGCAACAAAGAAATTTCTCCGCGTCGCGGCACCCGCGAAGCTGGCATGGAATGTGTAAAGGAAAGGGCGACTGCACGTTGCAGCGCCCAACCCGTTCCGTCGACACGACAGATCACAGCAAGGAGACAACTGACATGGACATGCTTGAACCCGGCAAATTCGGCACCCCCGTTGCATTCAAGAAGCGCTACGGCAATTTCATCGGCGGCAAGTGGGTGGAGCCTTCCAGCGGACAGTATTTCGAGAACATCACGCCTGT
>JAJZEB010000066.1 GCA_021805805.1 Pseudomonadota bacterium
GAGCAGCAGCAGCAGCGCGCTGCCGAGCCAGACGTCGCGGGCGATCGGCATGCCGCCCTGCACCGCGGTCAGTGCGTCGTAGTCCCAGACGATGTAGCCGGCCGCGATCACCCCGGCGGCGGCGAGCAGCCAGTCGGTCCATGCGATGGTGTCGCGCCGCGCGCCGCGCCGCGGGTAGGCGAGAAAGGCCAGCGCCAGGCCGAACGCCAGGTGCGCGGCGCTCAGGCGCTGCGGGTTCAGGGTGCCGCGGTCGATGGCCCAGAGCTGGAACACGCTCCAGCCCAGGGCGAGCGCGAACAGCAGCGCGCGCAGGCCCGGCGCGCGCGGTCTGCGGCCGCCGCTTGCGTCCTCGCGCAGCGCGTCGGGCTGCAGCGGCGCGCCGGCGGGGTGCAGTGGGGTCGATCGCATCGGTGCACTGTGCCGAAACGGAGATAATGGAACAAACGAATCACCATGCAGGCCTGCAGCCCGTGGGGGCAAGCCGCGCGCCAACCCGAGCGATGACGCACCTATTGCACCGACAGCTGCACAGCGTGCCGCCCCAGGCCGTGGCCGCCAGCGGCTGCACCATCACCGACGCCGAAGGCCGTGTCTATCTCGACGCCTCGGGAGGCGCCGCGGTGTCGTGCCTGGGCCACGGCCACCCGGACGTGCGCGCGGCGATGCATGCGCAGATCGACCGCCTCGCGTACGCCCACACCGCGTTCTTCACCACCGAGGTCGCCGAACAGCTCGGCGACGAGCTGGTCGCGCACGCGCCGCCCGGCATGGCACTGGCCTATCTGGTCAGCGGCGGCTCCGAAGCGGTGGAGGCGGCGCTGAAGCTGGCGCGCCAGTACCACGTGGAAGTCGGACAGCCGCAGCGGCGCCGCTTCATCGCCCGCCGCCAGAGCTACCACGGCAATACCCTGGGGGCGCTGGCGGTCGGCGGCAATGCGTGGCGCCGCGCGCAGTTCGAGCCGCTGCTGATCGACGTCGAGCACGTGTCGCCGTGCTATGCGTATCGCGACCGGCGAGACGGCGAAAGCGATGCGGCGTACGGCGCGCGGCTGGTCGCCGAACTCGAGGCGACCATCGCGCGCGTCGGCGGTGACACCATCATCGCCTTTGTCGCCGAGACGGTCGGCGGCGCCACCGCGGGGGTGATCCCGCCGGTGGCGGGCTACTTCCAGGGCGTGGCCGAGGTCTGCCGCCGCCACGGCATCCTGCTGATCCTCGACGAGGTGATGTGCGGCATGGGCCGCACCGGAACGCTGTACGCGTGCGAGCAGGAGCAGGTGGTGCCCGACATCGTGACCGTCGCCAAGGGACTGGGGGGCGGCTACCAGCCGGTCGGCGCGGTGCTGGTGCAGCAGCGCATCGTCGATGCGCTGCGCCAGCGCAGCGGCGTGTTCCAGCACGGCCACACCTACCTGGGTCACCCGGTGGCGTGCGCCGCGGCGCTGGCGGTGCAGCGCATCATCCGCCGCGACAACCTGCTCGATGCGGTGCGCACGCGCGGCGTCCGGTTGCACGACCGCCTGCATGCGGCGTTCGACGCCCACCCGCATGTCGGCGACATCCGCGGTCGCGGGCTGTTCTGGGGCATCGAGCTGGTGCGCGATCGCGCCGACAAGACGCCGTTCGCGCCCGAGCAACGTCTGCACGCGCGGATCAAGGCCGAAGCGATGCAGCGCGGGCTGATGGTCTACCCGATGGGCGGGACCATCGACGGTCGGCATGGCGACCACGTGCTGCTGGCGCCGCCGTTCATCGTCGGCGACGACGAACTCGAGCAGATCGTCGCGCGCCTCGGCGCAGCGATCGACGCCGCGGTGGCGCAGCCATGACCGCGCCCGCGCCCGCGCCCGCACCTGGGCACGCGGCGCAGTTCGCCCCGGTGCCGATCGGCGTCGCGCCGAACGGTGCGCGCCGCGGCCGCGCCGACCATCCGGCGCTGCCGCTGGACGCGGCCGCGCTGGCGCGCGACGCGGCTGCCTGCGCCGCCGCCGGCGCGAGCTGGTTCCATGTCCATGTGCGCGAGCCCGACGGTCGCCACAGCCTGGATCCGGCGCTGTACCGCGACGCGTTCGCGGCCATTCGCGCTCAGGTCGGCGACGCGTTGCTGCTGCAGATGACCACCGAGGCGGCCGGGCGCTACCAGCCGGCGCAGCAGATCGCCGCGGTGCGTGCGCTGCGTCCGCGCGCGGTGTCGATCGCGGTGCGCGAGTTGCTGGCGAGTGCCGACGACTACGCCGAAGCCTGCGCGCTGCTGCGCGAACTCGCCGCCGAGCATTGCGCGGTGCAGTTCATCGCCTATGCGCGCGGTGATGTCGAGCGCCTGCGGCACTGGCTGGCCGACGCCGCGGTCGCGCTGCCCGTCGAGGTACTGCTGGTGCTGGGCGCGTACGTCCAGGCGCGCGACGGCCAGCCGGCCGAGCTGCTGCCGCTGCTCGGCGCGCTCGAGTCCGACTGGGGCTGGAGCGTGTGCGCCTTCGGCCCGGGCGAGACGGCGTGCCTGGTGACCGCGGCGGCGCTCGGCGGCGGAGTGCGGGTCGGCTTCGAGAACAACCTGTGGCTGCCCGACGGTCGACAGGCGGCCGACAACGCCGAGCTGGTCGGCCATCTGGTCGACGCGCTGGCGCGGCTGGGCCTGCGCCCGGCCACGGCGGCGCAGACCCGGGCGCGTTTCGCGCGGCGCTGAGGCGGCTGCGAAGCTGGCGCCGGGGTGCGGTGCTTCGACTCGATCCCGTTGAAGGTCAATCGGCGATCAGCGCGGCCGGCACCTGGATGCCGATCGATTTGTAGAACGCGACCGCGCCGGCGTGCAGCGGGATCGGCATCGCGTCGAGCGCGTTGTCGACCTTGAACGACAGCTTCAGGTTCGGGTTCGGCACGCTGTTGTACAGCGCGTCGAGATGGTCGTGCAGCAGCACGCGCAGCATGCGCTCGACGTCGACCGCCGGCAGCGCGGTCGACGCCACCAGCATGGCCTTGACCGCGATCGCCGGGGTCGCGGTGTGCAGCTTGGGATACGCGTCGGCCGGGATCGCGCTGCCGGTGTAGTAGGGATGGCGCGCGTGCAGCGCGGCGATCTTGTCCGGGGCCAGCGGCACCAGGGTGATCGGCGTGGTCTGAGCGGCCTCGACGATCGCCGGCGAGCCGACGCCGACGGTGTAGAACAGCGCGTCGATCTTGCCGTCGCGCAGCAGGTTGACCGCGTTGCCGGCGCTGCCGCGTACCACCGTCTTCAGATCCGACAGCGTCAACCCGTACAGCGCGAGCACCGCGATGGCGTCCTGTTCAGGCCCGGAGCCGGTGTCGCCGACGTAGACCGCGCGGCCGCGCAGGTCGGCCGGGGTGCGGATGCCGGAGTCGGCACGCGCGACGATGTGCAGCACTTCGGGGTACAGCGTGGCCAGGCCGCGCAGCGCGCGCGTCGGCCGCCCGGCGAACGCGGCGATTCCGCTGCCGCGGTAAGCGAAGTAGGCGATGTTGTTCTGCATCACCGCCATCTGCAGCGCTCCGTCCTGGATCGCACGGGCGTTGAACACCGAGCCGCCGGTCGAGCGCACGCCGATGCGCACGTCGATTCCTGCGTCGTTGACGATTTTTGCCAGGCCCTCGCCGGTGGGGTAGTACAGCCCGGCGGTCGACCCCGAACCGAGGGTGATGAAGCGCGTGGCAGCGGCCGCCGGGGCCAGCATCAGCGCGCCCAGCAGCAGGGTGCAGGCGGCGGCGCGCCAGCGTGCGGCCGCGGCGCCGGGTGGCGCGGCGCGCGACAGCGGCGGGGTCGGGAGCGGAATCGGGATCGGCAAGGACATGGTCGGATCTCCTGGCGGGAGCGGCACGCCGGGACGCCGGTGGCGCGCAAGACTCCAATGTGCCAGCGTCGGCGCAGGGCTCCAACCATGCTGGCGGTGCCGGTTACGGCGCCAGGGGATTGCACGCGCCCGCCGAATCCGGGCAGCCTGCAGGCTGCGAGGTGGAACGGGCTGGGCGCAGCCCGGCCCTGGGGGCGCTCAAAAAAAACGGCCACCCGAAGGTGGCCGTGCGCAGCTGCGGCGCCGCGTCAGCTCGCCGCGTCGTCGCTGCCGGAGTCGCCGGCAGCTTCGTCGGCAGCCGCGTTGCGGCTGTCCTCCAGCGCCTGCAGCTCGGCGGCGGCCTGCGCCTGGCGTTCGGCGTGGTCGAGCACTTCCTTGGCCTTGCGCGCCTGGTGGAACGCCATGCCGGTGCCGGCCGGGATCAGGCGGCCGACGATGACGTTCTCCTTCAGCCCGCGCAGCTCGTCGCGCTTGCCCATGATCGCCGCTTCGGTCAGCACGCGGGTCGTCTCCTGGAACGACGCCGCCGAGATGAAGCTGTCGGTCGACAGGCTGGCCTTGGTGATGCCCAGCAGCACGTTGTTGAAGGTCGCCGGGACCTGGCCGCGCTCGATCAGCCCGGCATTGGTCTGCAGCACCTCGGAGCGCTCGACCTGCTCGCCGGTGATGTAGTCGCTCTCGCCCGGATCCTTGATCTCGACCCGGCGCAGCATCTGGCGCACGATCACTTCGATGTGCTTGTCGTTGATCTTCACACCCTGCAGCCGGTACACGTCCTGCACTTCGTCGACGATGTAGCGGGCCAGCGCCTCGACTCCGAGCAGGCGCAGGATGTCCTGCGGCTCCGCGGCGCCGTCGACGATCAGCTCGCCCTTGTTGACGACCTGGCCTTCGTGCACCAGCACGGTCTTTTCCTTCGGCACCAGGAACTCGTGGCTCTGGCCGTCGAGGTCGGTGATGACCAGCCGCACCTTGCCTTTGGTCTCCTTGCCGAACGACACCGTTCCGGTGGTCTCGGCCAGCATGCCGGCGTCCTTCGGCGAGCGGGCCTCGAACAGCTCGGCCACGCGCGGCAGACCGCCGGTGATGTCGCGGGTCTTCTGGCCTTCCATCGGAATGCGCGCCAGCACTTCGCCGGGGCCCACTTCCTGACCGTCGCGGACCTGGATCAGCGCGCCGACCTGGAAGCCGACCGTCACCGGGTGTTCGGTGCCGGGGATCTTCACTTCCTGGCCGGCTTCGTTCAGCAGCTTGACTTGCGGGCGCACGATCTTCGCCGAGCCGCGACGCTTCGGATCGATCACGACCAGGGTCGACAGGCCGGTGACCTCGTCGACCTGCTTGGCCACCGTGACGCCTTCTTCGATGTTCTCGAACTTGGCGCGGCCGGCGTACTCGGTGATGATCGGGCGGGTCAGCGGATCCCAGCTGGCCAGCGCGGCGCCGGGCTTGACCGCCATGCCGTCCTTGACGAACAGCAGCGCGCCGTACGGCACCTTGTGGCGTTCGCGCTCGCGGCCGTAGTCGTCGGTCACCAGCACTTCGCCCGAACGCGAAATGACGACCTGTTCGCCCTTCGAGTTCGTCACGTAGCGCATCGTGGCGGTGAAGCGCGCGGTGCCGCCGCTCTTGGCCTCGACGCTCGAGGCCACCGCGGCGCGCGACGCGGCACCCCCGATGTGGAAGGTGCGCATGGTCAGCTGGGTGCCGGGCTCGCCGATCGACTGCGCGGCGATCACGCCGACGGCTTCGCCGACGTTGACCAGGCTGCCGCGGCCGAGGTCGCGGCCGTAGCACTTGGCGCACATGCCGTAGCGCGTTTCGCAGGTCAGCGGAGTGCGCACCCGGATTTCGTCGATGCCGGCGGCCTCGACCAGGTCGAGGTAGTCCTCGTCGAGCATCTCGCCGGCCGGCACGATGGTGTCCTGCGTCTCCGGGTTGACGATGTCGGTCGCGGCGACGCGGCCGAGCACGCGGTCGCGCAGCGATTCGATGACTTCGCCGCCTTCGACCAGCGCGCGCATCGCCACGCCCTGCACGGTGCCGCAATCGGACTCGGTGATCACCAGATCCTGCGTGACGTCGACCAGACGGCGCGTCAGATAGCCCGAGTTCGCGGTCTTCAGCGCGGTGTCGGCCAGGCCCTTGCGCGCGCCGTGGGTCGAGATGAAGTACTGCAGAACGTTGAGGCCTTCGCGGAAGTTCGCCGTGATCGGGGTCTCGATGATCGAGCCGTCCGGCTTGGCCATCAGCCCGCGCATGCCGGCCAGCTGGCGGATCTGCGCGGCCGAGCCGCGCGCGCCCGAGTCGGCCATCATGTAGATCGAGTTGAACGATTCCTGGCGCACTTCGTTGCCGTGGCGGTCGGTCACCGCCTCGGTGGCCAGGCGGTTCATCAGCGCCTTGCCGACTTCGTCGCCGGTGCGCCCCCAGATGTCGACCACCTTGTTGTAGCGCTCGCCCTGGGTGACCAGGCCCGAGGCGTACTGCTGCTCGATTTCCTTGACTTCGCGCTCGGCGTGGTTGATCAGGTCGTACTTCTCCTGCGGCACCAGCATGTCGTCGACGCTGATCGAGATGCCGGCTCGGGTGGCCAGCGCGAAGCCCGATTGCAGCAGCCGGTCGGCGAAGATGACGGTGTCGCGCAGCCCGCAGCGGCGGAACGAGGCGTTGATCAGGCGCGAGATCTCCTTCTTCTTCAGCGCCTTGTTCATGACGCTGAACGGCAGCCCCTTGGGCAGGATCTCCGACAGCAGCGCACGACCGGCGGTGGTCTCGACCACCGCGGTCTTCGGCGTCAGCGCCTTGGTCGCGCGGTCGCGCTCGTACTCGGTCAGGCGCACGCTGATGCGCGCGGTCAGCTCGAGCACGCCGGCGGCCAGCGCGCGCTGGATTTCGCCGATGTCGGCGAACACCATGCCTTCGCCGCGGCCGTTGATGCGCTCGCGGGTGGCGTAGTACAGGCCCAGCACCATGTCCTGCGACGGCACGATCGACGGTTCGCCGTTGGCCGGGAACAGCACGTTGTTCGACGCCAGCATCAGGGTGCGCGCTTCCATCTGCGCTTCGAGCGACAGCGGCACGTGCACGGCCATCTGGTCACCGTCGAAGTCGGCGTTGAACGCCGCGCAGACCAGCGGGTGCAGCTGGATCGCCTTGCCTTCGATCAGCACCGGCTCGAACGCCTGGATGCCCAGGCGGTGCAGCGTCGGCGCGCGGTTGAGCATCACCGGATGCTCGCGGATGACCTCTTCCAGGATGTCCCAGACGATCGGCGTCTGCGAATCGACTTCCTTCTTCGCCGCCTTGATGGTCGTGGCCACGCCCATCGCTTCGAGGCGGTTGAAGATGAACGGCTTGAACAGCTCCAGCGCCATCAGCTTGGGCAGGCCGCACTGGTGCAGCTTGAGCGTCGGGCCCACGGTGATCACCGAGCGGCCCGAGTAGTCGACGCGCTTGCCCAGCAGGTTCTGGCGGAAGCGGCCTCCCTTGCCCTTGATCATGTCGGCGAGCGACTTCAGCGGGCGCTTGTTCTGGCCGACCATCGCCTTGCCGCGGCGGCCGTTGTCGAGCAGCGAGTCGACGGCTTCCTGCAGCATGCGCTTTTCGTTGCGCACGATGATTTCGGGCGCCTTCAGCTCGAGCAGCCGGCGCAGCCGGTTGTTGCGGTTGATGACGCGGCGGTACAGGTCGTTGAGGTCCGAAGTGGCGAAGCGACCGCCGTCAAGCGGAACCAGCGGACGCAGGTCCGGCGGCAGCACCGGCAGCACGGTCAGCACCATCCACTCCGGCTTGGAGTTGGTCTTGCGGAACGCGTCGAGCACCTTCAGGCGCTTGGAGTTCTTCTTGACCTTGGTGTCCGAACCCTGCAGATCGCCGCGCAGCGCGGCGGTCTCGATTTCCAGGTCCATGTCGGCGAGCAGGTCGCGCACGCCTTCGGCGCCCATGTGGGCGACGAACTCGTCACCGTACTCCTGGCGCTTGGCCGCGTACTCGTCCTCGGACAGCACCTGGCGCTTGGTCAGCGGGGTCATGCCGGGGTCGGTGACGACGTAGGCTTCGAAGTACAGCACGCGCTCGATGTCGCGCAGCGGCATGTCGAGGATCATGCCCAGGCGCGACGGCAGGCTCTTCAGGAACCAGATATGCGCCACCGGCGACGCGAGGTCGATGTGACCCATGCGATCGCGGCGCACCTTGCTCTGCGTGACTTCGACGCCGCACTTCTCGCAGATCACGCCTCGGTGCTTCAGGCGCTTGTACTTGCCGCACAGGCACTCGTAGTCCTTGATCGGGCCGAAGATCTTGGCGCAGAACAGACCGTCGCGCTCGGGCTTGAAGGTCCGGTAGTTGATCGTCTCGGGCTTCTTGACCTCGCCGAACGACCACGAACGGATCTTCTCCGGAGACGCCAGCCCGATGCTGATCGCATCGAAATGCTCGTCCTTCTGGAACTGCTTGAACAAGTCGAGTAGGGCTTTCATGGGGTGACTCCAGATTCCTTAATTGCGTTCCAGCTCGATGTCGAGTCCCAGCGAGCGGATCTCCTTGATCAGCACGTTGAACGACTCGGGCATTCCGGCCTCGATCGAATGCTCGCCCTTGACAATGTTCTCGTACACCTTGGTCCGCCCGTTGACGTCGTCGGACTTGACGGTCAGCATTTCCTGCAGCACGTAGCTGGCGCCGTAGGCTTCCAGCGCCCAGACTTCCATCTCACCGAAGCGCTGGCCGCCGAACTGCGCCTTGCCGCCCAGCGGCTGCTGGGTGACCAGCGAGTACGGGCCGGTCGAGCGCGCGTGCATCTTGTCGTCGACCAGGTGGTGCAGCTTGAGCACGTGCTTGTAGCCGATGGTCACCGGGCGCTCGAAGGCGTCGCCGGTGCGGCCGTCGAACAGCACCGCCTGCTTGCGCGACGCGGTCAGACGCAGCCGCGCGGCCTCGTCCTCGGGATAGGCCATCTGCAGCAGCTGGTCGATCTCCTGCTCGGACGCACCGTCGAACACCGGGGTGGCGAACGGCAGGCCGCGGCGCAGGTTCTCGGCCAGTTCGAGGACTTCGGCGTCGCTGAAGCCGTCGATCTCCTCGGTCTTGCCGCTGAAGTTGTACAGCGAGGAGAGCAGCTTGCGCAGCTCGGTCGCCTTGGCGTGGGCGCGCAGCATGTCGTCGATGCGCCGGCCCAGTCCGCGCGAGGCCCAGCCCAGGTGGGTCTCGAGGATCTGGCCGATGTTCATCCGCGACGGCACGCCCAGCGGGTTCAGCACCACGTCCATCGGGGTGCCGTCGGCCATGTACGGCATGTCTTCCTCGGGCAGGATCTTCGACACCACACCCTTGTTGCCGTGGCGGCCGGCCATCTTGTCGCCGGGCTGCAGCCGGCGCTTGACCGCCAGGTGCACCTTGACCATCTTCAGCACGCCGCTCGGCAGTTCGTCGCCCTGCGTGAGCTTGCGGCGCTTTTCCTCGAACATCTGGTCGAACTCGTGGCGACGCTTCTCCAGCGACTCCTTCAACTGCTCGACTTGCTGCGCGACGGTCTCGTCGGCGCTGCGCACGTCGAACCAGTGGTAGTGGTCGAGCTCCTTCAGGTATTCGGCGGTGACCACGGTGCCCTTGGTCAGGCGCTTCGGGCCGCCGGTGGCCGGCTTGCCGATCAGCAGCTTGGCGATCCGGTCGAAGGTGTCGGCCTCGACGATGCGCATCTGGTCGTTCAGATCCAGGCGATAGCGCTTGAGTTCATCGTCGATGATCTGCTGCGCGCGCTTGTCGCGCTGGATGCCCTCGCGGGTGAACACCTGCACGTCGATCACGGTGCCGTACATGCCCGAGGGAACGCGCAGCGAGGTGTCCTTCACGTCGGACGCCTTTTCGCCGAAGATCGCGCGCAGCAGCTTTTCTTCCGGTGTCAGCTGGGTCTCGCCCTTCGGCGTGACCTTGCCGACCAGGGTGTCGCCGGCCTCGACCTCGGCGCCGATGTAGACGATGCCCGATTCGTCGAGCCGTGCCAGCTGGCTTTCCGACAGGTTCGGGATGTCGCGGGTGATTTCCTCGGCGCCGAGCTTGGTGTCGCGCGCCACCGCGTTGAGCTCCTCGATGTGGATCGAGGTGTAGCGGTCCTCGGCGACCACGCGCTCGGAGATCAGGATCGAATCTTCGAAGTTGTAGCCGTTCCACGGCATGAACGCGACCAGCATGTTCTGCCCCAGCGCGAGCTCGCCCAGATCGGTCGAGGCGCCGTCGGCGACGACGTCGCCGCGCGCGATCAGATCGCCGCGCTTGACGAGCGGGCGCTGGTGGATGTTGGTGTTCTGGTTCGAGCGCTGGTACTTGATCAGGTTGTAGATGTCGACGCCGACTTCGCCGGCCAGCGTTTCCTCGTCGTTGACCCGCACCACGATGCGCGCGCTGTCGACGTAGTCGACCACGCCGCCGCGCAGCGCGGTGACCGCGGTGCCGGAGTCGACCGCGGTGACGCGCTCGACTCCGGTGCCGACCAGCGGCTTCTCGGGGCGCAGCACCGGAACCGCCTGGCGCTGCATGTTCGCGCCCATCAGCGCGCGGTTCGCGTCGTCGTGCTCGAGGAACGGAACCAGCGACGCGGCCACCGAGACGATCTGCGCCGGCGACACGTCCATGTACTGCACGCGCTCGGGGCTGACCAGGATGGTCTCGCCCTTTTCACGCGCCGAGACCAGCTCGTCGATCAGCCGACCGGCGTCGTCGATCGCTGCGTTGGCCTGCGCGATCACGTACTTGCCTTCCTCGATCGCCGACAGATAGTCGATCTGGTCGGTGACCTGGCTGTCGACCACGCGGCGGTACGGAGTTTCGATGAAGCCGTACTCGTTGAGCTGGGCGAACAGCGCCAGCGAGTTGATCAGGCCGATGTTCGGGCCTTCCGGGGTCTCGATCGGGCACACGCGGCCGTAGTGCGTCGGGTGCACGTCGCGCACCTCGAAGCCGGCGCGCTCGCGGGTCAGGCCGCCCGGGCCCAGCGCGGAGACGCGACGCTTGTGCGTGATCTCCGACAGCGGGTTGGTCTGGTCCATGAACTGCGACAGCTGCGACGAGCCGAAGAACTCCTTGATCGCGGCCGAGATCGGCTTCGAGTTGATGAAGTCGTGCGGCATCAGGTTCTCGGTCTCGGCCTGGCCGAGGCGCTCCTTGACCGCGCGCTCAATGCGCGACAGCCCGGCGCGGAACTGGTTCTCGGCCAGTTCGCCGACGCAGCGCACGCGGCGGTTGCCGAGGTGATCGATGTCGTCGACCTCGCCACGGCCGTTGCGCAACTCGACCAGCAGCTTGATCACCGCCATGATGTCGTCGTGCGACAGCACCATCTCGCCTTCGATCTCGTCACGGCCGAGGCGGCGATTGAACTTCATGCGACCGACTCGCGACAGGTCGTAGGCGTCGGCGTCGAAGAACAGGCGCTTGAACAGCGATTCGACCGCGTCCTCGGTCGGCGGCTCGCCGGGGCGCATCATGCGGTAGATCGCGACCTTGGCCGCGAGCTGGTCCGGCGTCTCGTCCATGCGCAGGGTCAGCGAGATGAACGGACCCTGGTCGAGGTCGTTGGTGAACAGCGTCTCGATGCGGCGCACGCCGGCGTCACGGATCTTCTTCAGCACCGCCTCGCTGAGCTCTTCGTTGGCCAGCGCGACGATCTCGCCGGTGTCTTCCGACACCACGTTGCGCGCCAGCACCTTGCCGAGCAGGAAATCCTCGGGCGCCGAAATGCGCTGGGTGCCGCTGTCCTCGAGCATGCGCAGATGACGCATGGTCACGCGCTTGTCCTTGGCCACGACGACTTCGCCGGACTTGTCGGTGATGTCGAAGCGCGCGACCTCGCCCTTGAAGTGCGCAGGGACGAATTCGATCATTCCGCCCTGGTCCATCAGGTCGATACGGTCGAAGGTGAAGAAATGCGCCAGGATCTGCTCGTTGTTCAGGCCCAGCGCCTTGAGCAGGATGGTCACCGGCATCTTGCGCCTGCGGTCGACGCGGAAGTACAGGATGTCCTTCGGGTCGAATTCGAAATCAAGCCACGAGCCGCGGTAGGGGATGATGCGCGCGGAGAACAACAGCTTGCCCGACGAATGGGTCTTGCCCTTGTCGTGCTCGAAGAACACGCCGGGCGAGCGGTGCAGCTGCGACACGATCACGCGCTCGGTGCCGTTGATGATGAACGAGCCCTTGTCGGTCATCAAGGGGATCTCGCCCATGTAGACCTCCTGCTCCTTGACCTCCTTGATCGTCGGTTTGGCCGCTTCGCGGTCCATGACGATCAGGCGCACCTTCGCGCGCAGCGCGCTGGCGAAGGTCAGGCCACGTTGCTGGCACTCGCGCACGTCGAACGCAGGCCGGGCCAGCTGGTAGCCGAGGAACTCCATGCGCACATTCTGGTTGTGCGAGACGATCGGGAAGATCGCCGAGAACGCGGCCTGCAGGCCTTCGTTCCTGCGCTGGTCCGGATGCGCTTCTTTTTGCAGGAACGATTCGTACGATTCGAGCTGGGTGGCCAGCAGGTAGGGCACCTGGATCACGCCTTGGCGGGTGCCAAAGCTCTTGCGAATCCGCTTCTTTTCGGTGAAGGAGTAGGACATGGACGCTCCGCTGCGCTGGACAGAAACAGTTTTTGCATGCGCTGGCGCCAGCGCCAGCGCATGCAGAAACCGTCGTTGCACGAGGACGCGCTTGAAGGCGCGAAAGCCCGAAAGGCCGCTGCAGCCTTTCGGGCCCCGTGCAAGCGTGGCCGCTTACTTGATCTCGGCCTTCGCGCCGGCTTCCTCGAGCTTCTTCTTCGCGGCTTCGGCGTCGGCCTTCGGCAGGCCTTCCTTGACCGGCTTCGGCGCACCGTCGACCAGGTCCTTGGCTTCCTTCAGGCCCAGGCCGGTCAGCTCGCGCACCGCCTTGATCACCGACACCTTGTTCGCGCCGACTTCGAGCAGCATGACGTTGAATTCGGTCTGTTCCTCGACCGCCGCGGCGGCACCGCCGCCGGCGCCCGGGGCGGCCACGGCCATCGACGCGGCCGAGACGCCGAACTTCTCTTCGAACGCCTTGACCAGGTCGTTCAGTTCCATGACGGTCATTCCGCCGACGGCTTCCAGAATGTCTTCTTTGTTCAGTGCCATTTGATTAACTCCTGCATTCGATGATTGGGTTGCGCATCGGCGGCATCAGGCCGCGGCGCCTTGCTCTTCTTCGCGTTTCTTCGCCAGTGCGGCCACCGAGGCGACGAAGCCGGTCAGCGGGGCCTGCATCACGCCCAGCAGCTTGGCCAGCAGTTCCTCGCGGCTCGGGATCGACGCCAGCTCCTTGACGCCTGCGGCGTCGAGCTTCCTGCCGTTGTAGGCTCCGGCGCGGATGACCATCTTGTCGTTGGTCTTCGCGAAATCGTTGATGACCTTCGCCGCGGCGACTGCATCCTCGGAAAAGCTGTAGATCAGCGGGCCGGACATTTCGTCGGCCACGACCTCGAACGCGGTTCCGGTGACGGCGCGTCGGGCCAGCGTGTTCTTCAGAACCTGCAGATGGACGCCGTTGCTGCGAGCTTGCGCGCGCAGTTTGGTCATCGGCTCCACGTCGATTCCTCGGTATTCCGCCAGCACCAGAGTTTGCGCCTTCGCCGCAAGCGCCGCGACTTCCGTCACGACGGCCTGCTTTTCAGTGCGATTCAGACTCAAGGTTGACTCCTGAAGAAAATGGTCGCGCCGCGACTGCGACGACGACCGGTTCGCAGCGTCCTCTGGAGATCAACAAGCCGGCCCGAGGCGGGACGGACTGCAGCTTCCAGCGGGTTCGCCATCTGCGTCGGCTTCGAATTCCGGGTCGCCCCGGCGTTCTCAATTAAGACATGCATCGCATCTCGCCAACGGTCTTGGATCGCCCGGCGCCTTGCCCGCGTTGCCGCAGGCCCGGCACCGACCCACCAAACTTGCTTCCACCAACACGGCCGCGGCTCAGCGCCGCGGCTGTCTCATGCATCGAATCAGGCAGCCGTGGCCGCAATGCTCGAGGTATCGACGCGCACGCCGATGCCCATCGTCGACGACACCGCGACCTTGCGCAGGTAGATCCCCTTCGCTGCGGCCGGGCGCGCCTTGTTCAACGCGTCGACCAGCGCCTGCAGATTGCTCCTCAGCGCGTCGGGCTGGAACGAAGCGCGGCCGATGGTCGAGTGCACGATGCCGGCCTTGTCGGCGCGGAACTGCACCTGACCGGCCTTGGCGTTGCGCACTGCACCGGCGACGTCGGGGGTCACGGTGCCGACCTTCGGGTTCGGCATCAGGCCGCGCGGACCGAGGATCTGGCCCAGCGCGCCGACCACGCGCATCGCGTCGGGCGACGCGATCAGCACGTCGAAGTCGATCTTGCCGCCCTTGATCTGCTCGGCGAGGTCGTCGAAGCCGACCAGGTCGGCACCGGCGGCGCGGGCTTCGTCGGCCTTCGCGCCTTGCGCGAACACCGCGACGCGCTTGGTCTTGCCGGTACCGGCGGGCAGCACGACCGAGCCGCGAACGACCTGGTCGGACTTGCGCGCATCG
The DNA here is from genome assembly GCA_021805805.1 of Pseudomonadota bacterium. Lineage (GTDB taxonomy): Bacteria > Pseudomonadota > Gammaproteobacteria > Burkholderiales > Burkholderiaceae_C > Thiomonas_A. The sequence goes on from JAJZEB010000066.1 coordinate 14,354, forward strand.
ATGCCCAGCGCGACGGCGACGTCGATCGACTCGTCGAACTTGGCGACCGCGCATTCCTTGATCAGGTTCAGCGCGTCATCGAGTGCGTACAGCTTGTTCGACTCGACTTTCGCGCGCAGCGCGGCGTAACGTTTCGGGAGCTTCTTCGCCATGATTTACACCCCTTCCACAGTGACGCCCATCGAACGGGCGGTGCCGGCAATCGTGCGCACCGCGGCGTCCATGTCGGCCGCGGTCAGATCCTTGACCTTGGTCTTCGCGATTTCCTCGAGCTGCGCGCGGGTGATCGTGCCGACCTTGTCGGTGTGCGGCTTGGCCGATCCCTTCTCGAGCTTGATCGCCTTCTTGATCAGCACGCCGGCCGGCGGCGACTTGATGACGAAGGTGAACGACTTGTCGGCGTACGCGGTGATCACCACCGGCAGCGCAAGCCCGGGTTCCATGCTCTGCGTCTGGGCGTTGAACGCCTTGCAGAATTCCATGATGTTCAGCCCGCGCTGACCCAGCGCCGGGCCGATCGGCGGCGACGGATTGGCCTTGCCGGCCGGAACCTGCAATTTGATGAAGCCGACGATTTTCTTCGCCATGCTGTGCTCTCCTGTCGAGTACGAACGCCCGGCATGCACCGGGCTCCTCGCTGCTGCGGCCATCGGGGCCCGCAGCAGCGGGCCCGGGGGACGTCGCGCGCCGGGCCGCCCCTCGCGCGATCGTGCGGCCGGCTGTCGCCGGCCTCAGACGGTGCAGGTCAGACCTTCTCGACCTGCTGGAATTCGAGTTCGACTGGCGTCGCGCGACCGAAAATGGTCACCGACACACGAAGTCGAGATTTTTCGTAGTTCACTTCTTCCACATTCCCGTTGAAGTCGGTGAACGGACCTTCCTTGACGCGAACCATCTCGCCGGGTTCGAACAGCACCTTCGGCCGCGGCTTCTCGACGCCTTCCTGGATCTGGCCCAGGATCTTGTCGACGTCGCCCTGACTGATCGGCGCCGGGCGGTTCTTCGCTCCGCCGACGAATCCGGTGACCTTGCTGGTGTGCTTGACCAGGTGCCAGGTCGCGTCGTCCATTTCCATCTCGACCAGCACGTAGCCGGGGAAGAAGCGACGCTCGGTGATGGTCTTGCGACCATTCTTCATTTCCTGCACTTCCTCGGTCGGCACCAGGATGCGGCCGAACTTGGATTGCATCCCGGCGCGGTCGATCCGCTCGCGCAGATTGCGCTCGACCGCCTTCTCCATGCCGGAGTAGGCGTGCACCACGTACCACTGCTTCTGGCCGGCAGGCACGGCATCAACCATATCGACCACTCCGTTCAATGTTTCCAACCAAGGATCAGGTCGTACAGCAGCCACTCGAGCGACTTGTCCGTGAGCCAGAGAAAAATCGCCATCAACAGGACGAAGCCGAACACGATCGCAGTCATCTGGATCGAATCCTTGCGTTCGGGCCAGACGACCTTGCGCACCTCGCGGACGGACTCCCGAGTATAGGCAATCAAAGCCTTGCCTGGCTCGGCAATCAGGAATAACCCTGACGCAAGAGCAAGAAGAAGCAGCAGCGCGACGACGCGCACCCAGGCCAGATGGCCGGGCACGAGGTAGTACGCCGCGAACGCGGCGACGAAAGCTGCTGAGGCCATCCCCAGCTTGGCCTTGTCGGCGGTTGTGGAGACGGTTTCTACGTTGGGATGGGCCATGCTGGACGATTTGAGCTGAATCCGTGGGTGGCAGGGGCAGAGGGTCTCGAACCCCCAACCTTCGGTTTTGGAGACCGACGCTCTGCCAATTGAGCTATGCCCCTGTATCAACCTGCGGATCGGCCACGGTGCTGCGGTGCTGCCGCCGCGCGGCGCCTCCGTGGAATGCGCCGCGCCGACTTGCGAACTTTACTCGATGATGCTGGCGACGACGCCGGCGCCGACGGTGCGGCCGCCCTCACGGATGGCGAAGCGCAGGCCTTCTTCCATCGCGATGGGGGCGATCAGCTTGACGGTGATCGACACGTTGT
>JAJZEB010000067.1 GCA_021805805.1 Pseudomonadota bacterium
CTGCGTCGTGCGGTGCGCGCGCTGCGTGGCTGGCGCTGCCGCGCGCGCTGGCGTGCGATCGCCCGTCGTGGCGACGCACCGGCGCTGGTGCGCGCCTGGCGCGACGCGGTGGCGCGCGGCGACCCCGACGCCCGCACTCTGCGCGGCTGGGTACGGGCGCAGCGTTGCGCTGGGGCGGCGATCGGGGATCCGGGGCTCGCGCCGCTGGTCGAGGCCGAGGAGGCGCGGCGCTACGCGCGCTGAGCCAGCCTGGCTCAGGCCGGTGCCGGCGGCGCAGCGACGGCGTCGGTCTGCCGCCACCGCGCAATCGTGCGCCGGGCGGTCGCGTGCTGCCGCTCGAGCTCGGTGCCGAACGCCTGTGCCAGCCGCGTGGGCTGCGGCGAGGCACGCAGGATCGACGAAAAGCAGCAGCTGTAGTGCAAGACCTCGGCGCAGACCGCGCGCATGCGTCCGGCGTCGACGAACGGCTGCGCGTAGTGGTCGGGCAGGAAGCCGACGAACTGGTCCGACAGGATCAGCGTGGCGACCGCTTCCTGGTCGGACGCGGTCGCGGCGCGCACGAGTCCGCGCTGATGCGTCAGCTCCATGTTCGGCGAGTGGTAGCCGAGCGCGGCAAGCCGCTGCTGGCGCAGGTCGTCCCAGCCCAGGCTGCCGCGCGGCGCATCGAACCAACGATGCTGGCGGCCCGCGTACAGCTGCATGGTTTCGAGGAACAGCTCCTGGTAGCGCAGGCTCGATGAGCGCCGATGCTCGGGAATGATGCCCAGGTCGTAGCGTCCGTCGAGCACGCCGCGCTCGATGTCGACGATGCTGCCCACGTGCAGGCTCAGTCGCGCCTGCGGGATGCGCTGCTGGAAGGCGCGCACCGCGTGCGCGATCCGCGAGCGCGGGTTCGACACCGTCTTCTCGAAAATCGCCAGCCGAAGCTCGCCGCCGAGCTCGCTGTGGATGTCGCGCACCCGGCCGCGGAACGCCGACGTGGCCGCCAGCAGGTCGCATGCCGCCTCGTAGACCTGCGCGCCTTCGGCGGTCAGCGCGAATCCGCCACGGCCGCGGCGACACAGGGTCAGCCCCAGGCGCTGCTCGAGGTCCTTCAGGTGGCGACTGATCGTCGACATCGCGATATTGAGCTCCAGCTCGGCCGAGGCGATTCCGCCGCAGTCGACCACGCTCTTGAACACACGCAGCAGGCGCAGGTCGCCATCGGCGACCTGGCCGAGGATGGCCAGGTTCTTTACTTGCATAAAAGTTCAAGTAAGGTGGGATATCTTGATATAGATGCCAGTTTCGGATCTTTCCACAATCCGCGTTCGTGCTCAACTCCACCGCCGCGCAACGACCATGACCTCGCCCCATCCCCAATCCGCCGCGCCGCGCCAGGACGCCGCCTGGCTCGACGCGCACTGGATGCCGTACACCGGAAACCGTGAGTTCAAGGCCAACCCGCGGCTGCTGACTGGCGCCGCCGGCGCGTACTACACCACGGCCGATGGCCGCCGGATCTTCGACGGTCTGTCGGGCCTGTGGTGCAGCGGCCTCGGCCATGGCCGGCGCGACATCGTCGACGCCGTCGCGCGCCAGGCGGCGACGCTGGACTATTCGCCTGCGTTCCAGTTCGGCCACCCGCTGTCGTTCGAGCTGGCCAACCGCATCGTGGCGCGGATGCCGCAGGGGCTGACCCACGTGTTCTTCACCGGCTCGGGGTCCGAGTCGGCCGACACCTCGCTGAAAATGGCCCGCGCCTACTGGCGCGCCAAGGGCCGCGCGTCGAAGACGCGGCTGATCGGCCGCGTCAAGGGCTACCACGGCGTCAACTTCGGCGGCATCTCGGTCGGCGGAATCGCGGCCAACCGCAAGCTCTACGGCCAGGGGGTCGAAGCCGACCATCTGCCGCACACCCAGCCGCCGGCGGGCAGCTTCTGCCGCGGCATGCCGCCGGCCGACGGCGTGCCCGGCTACGCCGGCGCGGCGCTGGCCGACGAACTGCTGCGCGTCATCGAGCTGCACGACGCATCGACCATCGCCGCGGTCATCGTCGAGCCGTTCTCCGGCTCGGCCGGAGTCGTCATCCCGCCGGCGGGCTACCTGCAGCGGCTGCGCCGGATCTGCACCGAGCACGACATCCTGCTGATCTTCGACGAGGTGATCACCGGCTTCGGCCGCTGCGGCGACTGGACCGGCGCCGCAGCGTTCGGCGTCACCCCGGACCTGCTGAACTTCGCCAAGCAGGTCAGCAACGGAGTGCAGCCGATCGGCGGCGTGGTCGCGCGGCGCGAGATCTACGACACCTACATGGCCGCCGGCGGCCCCGACTACCTGCTCGAGTTTGCGCACGGCTACACCTACTCGGCGCACCCGGTGGCGTGTGCCGCGGCGCTGGCCACGCTCGATGCCCTCGAGGCCGACGACGCGATTGCGCGGGTGCGTGCGCTGGCGCCGCACTTCGAGGCCGCCGTGCACGGACTGCGCGGCGCGCGGCATGTCGCCGACGTGCGCAATTTCGGACTGGCCGCCGGGTTGACCATCGACGCGCTTCCGGGCGAGGCGGCCAGGCGCCCGTACGACATCGCGATGGCGATGTACCGCAAGGGTTTCTACGTGCGCTACGGCGGCGACACCATTCAGCTGGCGCCGCCGTTCATCAGCACCCAGGCCGAGATCGACAGCCTGGTCAGCGCCCTCGGCGACACCCTGCAGCACACTGCGTAGTCCTGTGCGTCAGCGGCGCGGCGGACCCAGCGGTGCCGGCCGCGCTCAGCGCAGCACGAAGGCGGCGAACCGCCGGCGCAGCGCGTCGAGCGTCGGTGGCGTCGGCCCGCACCGGGCCGCGGCGGGATCCGGGCGCTCGGGCGAGCGTGCCCGCTGCAGCGCGAAGCTGCGTACGCCGCGCGCGCTCAGATCGTCGGCCAGGTCGAGCAGCGCGGCGTCGTCGAGAAACGCGCTGTCGAACGTGCTGCGCACTTCGTAGTCCCGCGCCTGGCGCAGCACGATGTCCAGGCTCTCGGCGACGCGGTGCGCGCTGCCGCGCCGCCCGGTGATGCGGTCGTACAGCGCGGCGTCGCGCAGCGGCGCCTTGACGTCGAGTCCGATCCAGTCGACCAGGCGCACGACCTCGTGCAAGCGGCGCGGATGGGTCCCCGCGGTATGCAGCCCGACGGCGAAGCCCATGGCGCGCGCCTCGGCCATCGCCGTGCCGAGCAGCGGGTCGACGGTCGGCTCGCCACCGCTGAAGACCACCGCGTCGAGCAGCCCGCGGCGCCTGCGCAGCCAGTCTCGCGTGCCCGACCACGACAGCGGCGCAGCTGCGGCGCGCCGCTGCAGATGCGGGTTGTGGCAATAGCCGCAGCGCCACGGACAGCCCTGGACGAACACCACGGCGCTGAGCCGGCCGGGGAAATCGACGCTGCTGAACCGGCTCAGCCCGCCGACGCGCAGCTCCGCGGGCGCGACGCGGGGGTGCGGCTGCGCGTCGGCGTGCCTGGCCGGGCTCAGCGCGGCGTCGCGCACGGTTCGCGGAAGTGCACGCGTTCGGCGAACTCGCCCTGCTTGCCGACGTTGAACGAGTCCACCGGGCGGTGGTAGCCCATGACTCGGGTCCATACTTCGCAGCGCTGGCGTTCGCTGTCGAGCAGGGTCACGCGGGTCGCGTCGGCGACGCCGGATTCGGTCTGGGGGATGGCGGTCATGCGGGGCTCCTGGTCGGGAAAGGGTCAGGCCGCAGCGTGCAGCTTGCGGGCGAGGATGTCGTCGTCGCACTTCGGGCAGAAGGTGTGGTGTCCGGCCAGATAGCCGTGCGACGGGCAGATCGAAAACGTCGGCGTCACCGTGATGTACGGCAGGCCGAACCGGGTCAGCGCCCGCCGCACCAGATCGCGGCAGGCATGCGCGCTCGACAGCTGCTCATTCATGTACAGGTGCAGCACCGTGCCGCCGGTGTACTTGCGCTGCAGTTCCTCCTGCCGTTCCAAGGCATCGAACGGATCGTCGGTGAAGCCCACCGGCAACTGCGACGAGTTGGTGTAGTAGGGGTTCTGTGCGGTACCCGCCTGCAGGATGCCCGGGAACCGCTTGCGGTCTTCGCGCGCGAAGCGATACGTCGTTCCCTCGGCCGGAGTCGCTTCCAGGTTGTACAGATGTCCGGTCTGCTGCTGGAAGTCGACCATGCGCGCGCGCACGTGGTCGAGCAGCCGCGCGGCGAAGGCGTGCCCCCACGGACTGGTGATGTCGTGCGCATCTGCGGTGAAGTTGCGGATCATCTCGTTGATGCCGTTGACGCCGAGGGTCGAGAAGTGGTTGCGCAGGGTTCCCAGGTAGCGCCGGGTATACGGGAAAAGGCCCTGGTCCATGCGCCGCTGGATGACCTTGCGCTTGATTTCCAGGCTCTGCCGTCCGAGTTCGAGCAGTTCGTCGACGCGCCGCAGCAGCGCGGCCTCGTCGCCCGCGTGCAGGTGGCCGAGGCGGGCACAGTTGATGGTCACCACGCCCAGCGAGCCGGTCTGCTCGGCCGAGCCGAACAGGCCGTTGCCGCGCTTGAGCAGCTCGCGCAGGTCGAGCTGCAGCCGGCAGCACATCGAGCGCACCTGGTTGGGCTTGAGCTCGGAGTTGATGAAATTCTGGAAGTAGGGCAGGCCGTAGCGCGCGGTCATTTCGAACAGAGCCAGCGCGTTCGGGCTGTCCCAGTCGAAGTCGGGGGTGATGTTGTAGGTCGGGATCGGGAACGTGAACACCCGGCCCTTGGCGTCGCCCGCGGTCATCACCTCGATGTAGGCGCGGTTGATCATGTCCATTTCGGCCTGCAGCTCGCCGTAGCGGAAATCCATTTCCTCGCCGCAGATGACCGGAACCTGTTCGCGCAGGTCTTCGGGGCAGGTCCAGTCGAAAGTCAGGTTGGTGAACGGTGTCTGCGTTCCCCAGCGCGACGGGACGTTGAGGTTGTAGACCAGCTCCTGCAGGCACTGGCGGACCTGCTGCTGGTTCAGGCCGTCCTTGCGCACGTACGGCGCCAGGTAGGTGTCGAACGAGCTGAACGCCTGCGCGCCGGCCCACTCGTTCTGCATGGTGCCGAGGAAATTGACGATCTGCCCGACCGCGCTCGACAGATGCCTGGGCGGGCCGGCCTCGACCTTGCCCGCGACGCCGTTGAGTCCTTCGTGCAGCAGGGTGCGCAGCGACCAGCCTGCGCAGTAGCCGCTGAGCATGTCCAGGTCGTGGATGTGGATGTCGGCTGCGCGGTGCGCGGCGCCGACCTCGGCCGGGTAGACGTGGTCGAGCCAGTAGTTGGCGACCACCTTGCCCGAGACATTGAGGATCAGCCCGCCGAGCGAGTAGCCCTGATTGGCGTTCGCCTGCACCCGCCAGTCGGTCTGCTCGAGGTATTCGTGCATCGACGCCTCGACGTCGATTCGGCTCTTGCGCGCGTCGCGCAGCGTGCGGTGCTGCTCGCGATAGACGATGTACGCGCGCAGCGTCGCGCGGCAGCCGGCGTCGAACAGCGCGCTCTCGACCGCGTCCTGGATCTGCTCGATGTGCGGAGTCACGGCGCCGCTGGCGCACAGTCTTGGCAGCACGCCTCGCCGGGTCAGCTGCGCTGCGGTGTCGGTGTCGAACTCGCCGCTGGCGCGCCCGGCCCGGCCCAGCGCGGCGGTGATTTTCTGCGCATCGAACGGCACGACGCTGCCGTCGCGCTTGATGACGTGGTCCGGGGTTGCTGCAGACGGTGGTTCTGGATGCATGGCACTCTATATCTAGTGTTCATGATTGGCTACAAACGCTAAATATAGTGTGCAACAAGCCGAGGCTCTTGCCCAGCCCGGAGCCGCCCGAGGTCTGATTTGCGTCAAGACGCCGCGGCGTCCTGCGCTGCGGCCAGGCGGTCGAAGTCGTCGATCGGCAAGGGCGCGCCGAAGCGGAAACCCTGGAAAACGTCGCAGCCGTGCTGCAGCAGGAACGCCCACTGGTCGTGCGTCTCGACGCCTTCGGCGACCACGTCCAGCCCGAGCCCCTTGCCCATCGCGATGATCGTCTGCGCGACCATCGCGTCCTGCTCATCCTGCGGCAGCTCGTCGACGAACGATTTGTCGATCTTGAGCTGGTCGAGCGGAAGGCGGGTCAAGTACGACAGCGACGAACTTCCGGTTCCGAAGTCGTCCAGCGAGAACGTGAGCCCGGCGCTTTTCAGCGCCTGCATCTTGGCCAGCGCGTCGCCGACGTTGTCGAGCACGGTGCTTTCGGTCAACTCGATCTTCAGCCGGGTCGCGGCGGCGCCGGCGACGGCCAGCGACGCCAGGACGCGTTCGACGAAGTCGTCCTGCGCGAACTGCCGCGCGCTGACGTTGACCGCCAGCACCAGGCCGTGGGTCGCGCTCGAACGCTCCCACGTCGAAAGCTGCGCGCACGCGGCGTCGAGCACCCACTGCCCGAGCGCGACGATGATGCCGGTGTCCTCGGCCAGACCGATGAACTCGCCCGGGAGAAGAAGCCCCCGCGTCGGATGGTTCCAGCGCACCAGCGCCTCGGCGCCGGACAGGCGGCCGTGGCGGTCGAACTGTGGCTGGAAGTGCAGCACCCACTGCCGTCGGTCGACGGCTGCGCGCAGTTCGGACTCCAGGGTCGTGCGCCTGGCCAGCTCGACCTGCATGCCGTGTTCGAAGAAGCGCAGCGCGTTGCGTCCGTCCTGTTTCGCGCGGTACATCGCCAGGTCGGCATGCATCAGGATGGACTCGGTCGAATCGGAGTCGCCCTTGAACAGCGTCGCGCCGATGCTCGCCGTGCAATAGAAGGATTGCTGGTCCAGGTCGTAGGCTTCGGCCATGCGCGTGCGCAGACTTTCGGCGATGCGGCCGGCGCGCACGCCTGCGGCTTCGGCGTCGTCGCCCAGATCTTCGAGCATGACGACGAATTCGTCACCGGCGAAGCGCGCAACCGTGTCGCCGTCGCGCACGGCGCGCCTGAGGCGCTGCGCCGCGTTGATCAGCAATTGATCCCCGGCGTGGTGGCCGATGGTGTCGTTGACTTTCTTGAAGTTGTCCAGATCGACGAAAAGCAGCGCGCAATAGTTGCGCGTGCGCGAACTCCACGCCAGCGCGTGTTCCATGCGGTCGTGGAGCAGCGTGCGATTGGGCAGGTCGGTCAAGGCGTCGAAATACGCCAGGTGCTCGGCCTTCGACTCCGCCGCGCGCTGCTCGGTCACGTCGGCGAAAAAGCCGACATAGTGGGTGACCTGGCCGTGCAGGTCCTTGACCGCCGAAATCGTCAGGCGCCCGGTGAACAGTCTTGCGTTCCTGGCCCGGTTGACGAGCTCCCCCTGCCAGTAGCCGTCGCGGTCGATGGCCTCCCACATCTGGGCGAAGAATTTCGCGTCCTGGAGTCCCGAGCTCAGCATGGCCGGAGTCTTGCCGATGACCTCGTTCTCCTCGTAGCCGGTGATGCGCGTGAAGGCCCGGTTGACACGCTGGATCACCTGGCGCGCGTCGGTCACCATGACCGCGTCCTGGGCCTCGAACGCCGCCGCGGCGATGCGCAAGTCCTCTTCGGCCTTGCGGCGCTCGGTGATGTCGAAGGCGCAGGCCACGCGCATGTTCGCGTGGCCGCTTGCGTCGCTGGTGACGGTCAGGTCGACGAGGACCGGAAACGTCGAGCCGTCCTTGCAGGCATGCTGCGACTCGAAGACCATCTGCGCCTTGCGATCGACTCCGACTTCCGGATCGTGGTACGCGGGCGTGAACCCGGGAGCGAACAGCATGGCCACCGGCATGCCGCGCATTTCCTCGACCGTGTAGCCGCGCCGCGCGGCGAAGGCCGGATTGACGTCGACCAGAAGGTTGGTGCGCGCATCGCTGATCGCAAAGCACAGGCCGCTGCGTTCGAAGGCGTCGAGCCAAAGCTGCGCCTTGGCCTGGGCCTCGACGCGCTCAGTGATGTCCTGGATGGTCCCGCGCATCCTGAGCGGGTTGCCGGCGGAGTCGAGGTCGAGCCGCCCGCGGCCGTGCACCCAGCGCAGTGCGCCGTCGCGGGGCCGGACGATCCGGTATTCGCGGTCGAACATCCGGCCCTGCCCGAGCACGTCGCGAACCAGATAGGCGTGCATCGCGTCGCGGTCCTCGGCTGCGACCAGCGCGATCCATTCGGCGATGGTGTGCGTCTGGTCGGAGTCGATGCCGAGCAGGCGATCGAGGCCGTCGGAGCTTTCCCACACGCCGCGCGCGACGTCAAGGACGTAGCTGCCGATCCCGGCGATGACCTGCGACTCGCGCAGCGCCTCGAGCGCCTGCGCGACCTTCTCCTTCGCGGCCTCGCGTTCGGTGACGTCGCGCGAAATGCCGAACATTCCGGCGACGCGCCCGCTCGCATCGTGCAGCGGGCCCTTGGTCACCAGGTAGACGATTTCGCCGTCGGCGGTCGAAAGACGCTCGACGGTGCGCAGCACCGCGTCCTGCTGCATCACCATGCGGTCGTTGCCGGCGATCAGCTCGGCCTGCTCTGCCGGGAAGATCGCCGTATCGCGCTGGCCGATGATGTCCGCTGCGGCCTTGCCGGTGACGCGCAGCACCTCGCGGTTCGCCAGCGTGTAGCGTCCGTCGCGGTCCTTGGCGAAAATCGCGTCCGGCGAGTTGTCGAGCAGCTCGGCGATCAGGCGCTGGGTTTCCGCGCCGTGCGTCGTTGCCGTGCTGCCGTCTTCGATGCGCTGCCGCACCGTGCGCGCGTGCCGTCCGGCCAGCGCGTAGATCAGCCACGTCGTTGCGCCGAGGTAGACGACGTCGGCGGCCACGCCGGCGAAGTGCGGCGCGGCGTGGGCGGGCAAGCCGGACGCGGCCCACAGACCCGGAAACAGCGACCACGCGACGGCGGCCAGCGCGTAGACGCCTGCGATCCGCAGCGGGTAGCGCAGGTGGCCGGTTTCGGCTCCCGGAGCGCGTTCGTGCGGGTCATCGTGATTCGGCGTCGGCATCGGATCTCCATGGCTCGACACGAGCGGAGCGGTTGCGCGCTTGCCGGCGCAGCGCGGCTCGCGTGCGCCGCGCGCCAAGGCGTCTGCAATCTGCCGGCGCACGAGGTCGCGGCGTCAGCGTGCTGATAGTCTAGGTAGTAAGCTGGGAGCGGGTTGCGAACTAATTGGCATTTCGCCGGATCGTTACAACTCGACGCCGATGACTTGCGGCATCGCGGCACCCGCCGCGTGCGCTTGCCGCAGGAAGTCGCCGGTTGCCGATCGGACGGACGACGGAGGAACCATGAGCGAAACGATGCGCAGGCGCCTGCTGCGCGCTTGCAGCGCGCTGCCGCTGGCCGCGCTGATGCCGACGCTGCGCGCCCAGCCCGACGACCTCGACGTCCCGCCGCCGCCGCCGTTGCCGCAGTCGGCGATCGATGCCCTGTTGGCCGCGGCGCAGCGCGCAGGAGGCATCGTCGATGGGCGTTCCAGGAATCGGCTTTACGTGTTCTTCGATCCGAATTGCCCATACTGCCACAAGCTCTACGACGACGTGCGGCCCTACGTCGCGCGCGACCAGGTTTCGGTGTCGTGGATCACGGTCGGCTTCCTCGCGCCGAGCAGCCTGCCCAAGGCCGCGGCGATCGTTCAGGCGCGCGACCCGCTGGCCGCACTGCGGCGCAACGAGGCGGGCTACGGCCTGGCGCGCAACGGCGGACGCGGCGGAGGCGTTGCGCCGGCGGCGACGATCACGCCGGCGGCGCGCGCGCGTCTGATGCACAACCTGGACCTGCTTCGCGGCATCCACGTTTTCGGCGTTCCGGTCATGGTGTGGCGGGGCACCGACGGCCAGGCGCGCATGATGCTCGGCGAAATCAGCGCCAGCCGACTGGCCGAACTCATCTCGCTGGTCGGCTGAACGTGCATCGATCAGCGGCAAGTCGAACACCGTGACTTCGGTGCCGGGTTCGCCGGCGCGCAGGCCGCGCCAGTCGTAGAAGCCGCGGCCGGTCTTGCGCCCGAGCCAGCCGGCGTCGACCAGTTCGCCGCCCGCCTGGAGAGGAACGCGGCGAATCCTTCGCGCGCTTCGTCGCTGCCGCGCACCCGCGCGATGGTCTGCGCGGTCAGCTCGCGCACCGAGTCGGTGACCGGGCCGACTTCGAGCTGGTCGAACAACTGCTTGATTTCGCGCAGCGCCTGCGGCCCGCAGGCGAGCAGATCGCGCACGCTGGTGTCGACCGCGGCGTCGAGGCCTTCGGCCGGCGCCACCTGGTGCACCAGGCCGATGGCAAGCGCCTCGGCGGCGTCGATGCGGCTGGCGGTCAACGCCAGCCGGCGCGCCTGGCGCGGTCCCACCGCGTTGACCAGGTACGGACCGATCACCGACGGCAGGATGCCGAACTTCGCTTCGCTGACCGCGAAGCGGGCGTCGTCGGCGGCGATCGCGATGTCGCAGGCGCACGCCAGCCCGACGCCTCCGCCGAGCGCGGCACCGTGCACCCGCGCCAGCGTCGGTTTCGGACACGTGGCGATGCGTGCCAGCATCGCCGCGAAGCTCCGCGCATCGGCCAGGTTCCAGTCCAGCGGCGCGCTGCTCGCGCGCTGCATCCACTGCAGGTCGGCGCCGGCCGAGAAATGGCGCCCGTCGCCGGCCAGCACGATCACGCGCACGGCGGCGTCGTCGGCCAGCGCCGCGAACACGCGGTCGAGCTCGCCGATCATCACCTCGTCGAAGGCGTTGTGCACTTGCGCGCGCGCCATCGTCACCCGCGCCAATCCGCCGGCCGCGCGTTCGACACGGAGGGTTTGCAAGCCGTCCATCAATACGTCTCCAGATGAAGTCGACCCTGCATTTTCAACGCATTCGCCAGCGCCTCCCAATCCAGCCCGGCCTGCGTGGCGACATCGCGCAGCGCCAGCACCACGCCGTCTTCCATGGCCTTGAGGCCGCAGACGTAGAAATGGCTGTCCGCGTCGGCCAGCAGCACGCCCAGGTCGGCGGCGCGCGCGCGCATCGCGTCCTGCACGTAGCGTCGCGGCTGGCCCGGTACGCGCGAGAACGCGAAGTTGATGTCGATGAAGTCTTTCGGCAAGTTCTGCAGCGGGCCGAAATACGGCAGCTCCTGCGGCGTGCGCGCGCCGAAGAACAGCATCAGCTTGCCGCCGTCGAATTTTCCGGAGCGGCGAAGACGGCGGCGCCATTCGGTCATCGCGCGCATCGGCGCGCTGCCGGTTCCGGTGCAGATCATCACGATGTGCGATCGCGGATGGTTCGGCATCAGGAAACTGGCGCCGAACGGGCCGACGACTTCGACGCGGTCGCCGACGCGAAGGTCGCACAGGTAGTTCGACGCCACGCCGCGCACCGGCCTTCCGTCGTGATCGTCGAGCACGCGCTTGACCGTCAGCGACAGATTGTTGTAGCCGGGTCTTTCGCCGTTGCGCGGGCTGGCGACCGAATACTGCCGTGGGTGGTGGGCGCGGCCCGTCGCGTCGACTCCGGGCGGCACGATGCCGATCGACTGGCCTTCGAGCACCGGCAGCGGCATGGCGCCGAAGTCGAGCACGATGTGGTGGGTGTCGTAGTCGTGCCCGACATCGGTCACGCGCACGTTGCCGGCAACGGTCGCGGTCAGCGTGCGCTGCGCCGACTTCGGCCCGTACAGGTTGGTGTAGGCGTGCGCCGCCGACCACGGCGGCACCGTGGCGCCGTACGCCGCACCGACGAACGGCGCATCGGCGGCAGGAGACGGCGCCGCTGCCGCCTGCGCAGGCGCCGCGTCGGCCGGCGCGACGCCTTCAGCGTCGAACGCGTCGGGGCCGAGTTCGGCAGGCAGTTCGTCCCAGCCGAGCTGCTCGCCGACCGTGTAGGCGCGGGCCGCGGGCACGTCGCGCCAGTTGTCGATCGCACCGGTCGGGCACGGCGGTACGCACGCCAGACAGTGATCGCAGCGGGCCGCGTCGACGACGTAGTTGCGCGCGTCGTGGGTGATCGCACCGACCGGGCAGGTCGCTTCGCAGGTGTTGCAGCGGATGCAGATCTCCGGGTCGATCAGGTGCTGGTGCAGGGTCGTGGCCATGTCCATCGCAGGCTCCGGAAAATGGGACGCGTCGCGCGCCGCGTCGCGACGCGTGTCAGTTGAAGCGCACGTACTCGAAATCGGCCGGCTGGCGGTTGATTCCCATGACCGGCGGCGCGATCCAGTTGGCGAACTTGCCCGGCTCGACGACGCGGCCCATCAGCGAGCCGACGAAGGCGCGATCGGCATCGCTGGGCAGCCAGTCGGCCACGCGTGCCGCCCACTCGGAGTCGCTGACGACCCGGCCTTCGGGCGAAACCCGGATTCCGGCCAGGGTGCCGATCCCGCGGTGGAACGCCTTGTGCGGAGTCTTCAGCCTGAAGCTGATGCCGGCCTTCTCGATCACCTTGTTCCAGCGCGCGACGCCGCCGATGCTGTCATTGATGTAATCGTCGCGCAGGACCTCGTTGAGGGCGTTGAGCATCGGCACTTCGCGCTCGACCAGCTGTCCGTCGTCGATCTGCAGGATGCGGTACGCATCGTCTTTCAGCTGGTGGTCGTCGCTGCGCCTGCCTTCCTCGTAGCGTCCTTTCAGGCCGCTGGAGTAGAAGGTCGCTGCGTTGCTCGACTGATCGGCGCCGAACAGGTCGATGGTGACGCTGAAATGGAAGTTCAGATAGCGCTGGATCGTCGGCAGGTCGATGACCCCGGCGGCGCGCAGCCTGGCCGGGTCGTCTGTGCGCAATTCGTTCATCACTTGGCAGGTGCGCTGGATCACCCGCGACACGCCCGATTCGCCGACGAACATGTGGTGCGCCTCTTCGGTCAGCATGAAGCGGGTCGTCCGCGCCAGCGGATCGAAGCTCGATTCGGCGAGCGCGCACAGCTGGAACTTGCCGTCGCGGTCGGTGAAGTAGGTGAACATGAAGAACGACAGCCAGTCCGGAGTCGGTTCGTTGAATGCCTGCAGGATCCGCGGATTGTCCTGCTCGCCGCTGCGCCGCTCGAGCAGCGCAGCGCCTTCCTCGCGGCCGTCGCGGCCGAAGTACTTGTGCAGCAGGTAGACCATTGCCCACAGGTGGCGGCCCTCCTCGACGTTGACCTGGAACAGGTTGCGCAGGTCGTACTGGCTCGGCGCGGTCAGGCCGAGGTGGCGCTGCTGTTCGACCGAGGCCGGCTCGGTGTCGCCCTGGGTGACGATGATGCGGCGCAGGTTCGCGCGGTGCTCGCCGGGGACGTCCTGCCAGGCATCCTCGCCCTTGTGGTCGCCGAAATGGATCTTGCGCTCCTTCTCGGCCGGGTTCAGGAAGATGCCCCAGCGGTAGTCGGGCATCTTGACGTAGCCGAACTGCGCCCAGCCCTGCGGGTCGACGCTGACCGCGGTGCGCAGGTAGACGTCGAATCCGTGCGAGCCGTCGGGGCCCATGTCGTTCCACCAGTTCAGGTAGTTCGGCTGCCACTGCTCGAGCGCGCGCTGCAGCGCGCGATCCTCGCTCAGGTTGACATTGTTGGGAATCTTGTCGCCGTAATCGATCGAGGACATCGTGGTCTCCGCTGCGGGTTGGGTTGTCAGACGCGGTCGAAGTCGAACGCGGCGCGCTCGCCCTTGCCGTACACCTTCAGCGCGCCGCGTTCGCCGACTGCGTTCGGGCGCTGGAAAATCCAGTTCTGCCAAGCGGTCAGCCGGCCGAACACGCGTGTGAACATCGTCTCGGGACCGTTGAAGCGCAGGTTGGCTTCCATTCCGGTCAATGCGTCGGGTGACATCGCGGTGCGTTCTTCGAGCGCGATGCGGATTTCGTCGGCCCAGTCGATGTCGTCGGGGCGCGCGGTGACCAGTCCGAGGTCGAACGCGGCGTCGGCGTCGAGCGCCTCGCCGGAGCGCGCGCGCACCGCATCAAGCGCCGCGGCCTCGTCGTAGAAGCGCCGCTGCAGCCGGCTCTGCGCGCTTGCCATCGGGTACCAGTTGTCGAGATTGGCGGTGCCGACGGTGATCGCCGGTGCGCGTTCGGGCGCGTCGGGCAGCGCCAGCTGGTAGCTGCGGTCGCAGGCCAGCGCCAGCTCGAGCAGGGTTCCGGCGAAGCACGAGCCCGGCTCGATCAGCGCGAACAGGCTGCGCGACGACACGTCCAGGCGACTGAAGGTGCGGCGCAGCAGTCCGACGGTCTCGCGCACCAGCCAGTGGTCGCGGTGGGTCGCGATCGTCGCGTCCACCGCCAGCACCGCGGCGGCGTCGCCCGCGGTGCGCAGCACCCAGGTGCCGATGTCGAGCTCGTTGGTTCGCATCGACAGAATCGCGTCGTCCAGTTCGCGCCCCATCTGCAACGGCCACCAGCTCGCGCCGGCGGCCTCGATTCCGGCGGCATCGCCCGGTTGCGGCGTGTCGGGCGCACGCAGCGTGAACTCGGCGACGCGGCGCGCACGGTCGATCGCCACCGTCAGGTAACGATAGCGCAGCGCGTCGCGCTCACGGTCGCGCTGCAGCGCGACCAGCGCAATGCCGCGCGCCCCCGGCGGGCGGCTGCTGCCAGCGGCCAGCGCGCGGGCGCGCGTGCGCACCTGTTCGGTGAACACCGCCGGCCTGGCGATCTCGTCGACCAGACGCCAGTCCTTCGCCCGCTGTCCGCGCACGCCCTCGGCGGTGGTGCAGAACACGTCGGCCAGGTCGTGGCGGACACGGCGCTTGTCGGTCAGCCGGGTCAGCCCGCCGGTGCCTGGAAGAACGCCCAGCAGCGGAACCTCGGGCAGGCTGACGGAGCTCGAGCGGTCGTCGACCAGCCAGATCTCATCGCAGGCCAGCGCGAGTTCGTAGCCGCCTCCGGCACACGCGCCGTTGACTGCGGCGACGAACTTCAGGCTGCCGTCGCGAGAACTGTCCTCGATGCCGTTGCGGGTTTCGTTGGTGAACTTGCAGAAATTGACTTTCCACGGATGGCTGGAAACGCCGAGCATGAAGATGTTCGCGCCCGAGCAGAACACCCGGTCCTTCGCGCTGGTGACGATCACCGCACCGACTTCGGGGTGCTCGAAGCGAATGCGGTTCAGCGCGTCGTGCAGTTCGATGTCGACGCCCAGGTCGTAGCTGTTGAGCTTGAGCTTGTAGCCCGGGCGCAGCCCGGAGTCTTCGTCGAAATCGGCGGCCAGGGTCGCCACCGGACCATCGAAGCCGAGCTTCCAATGCCTGTACTGCGACGGGTCGGTCTGATAGTCGACGTGGCTGTCGCGGTCGACGGTGGCGGGTGCGCTCACGGGCGGCTCCTCAGGGCTGCAAGGTATCGAACGGAGGTGCTTGGGGTTGGTGACAGGAAGTATAGTGCATTGATTCAACGCAAACAAGCAGTTTAATGCGCATGGTGCTTCGACTCACCCAAGCTGCAGTGCCTCGCGCACCGTGCGCGCGAGCAGTTCGAACGTCTCGGTCAGCGGCTGCGCGCTGGTGTCGACGTGCAGTTCGGCCTTCGAATAGAACGCTGCGCGGCCGGCCAGGATGTTCTTCAGATCCTGCATCGCTTCCTCGCTGGCCGCCATCGGCCGCAGGTCGCCTTGCGCGCGCACCCGGCGCATGTGGTCCTCGGGGCTGGCGCGCAGCCACACCGTGGTGCAGTGCGCCAGCAGCAGGTTGAAGGTGGCGGGTTCCGAAACCAGGCCGCCGGGGGTGGCGATCACCGCCTCGGCGTGGATCTGGATCGCTTCCTCGAGCGCGCGGCGCTCGTAGCGCCGGTACGCGTTCATGCCGTACAGCGACTGGATTTCGGCGATCGAACACCCGGCGAACTGCTCGATCTCGCGGCTGAGTTCGACGAACCCGAACCCCAGTGCATCGGCCAGCATGCGGCCCAGCGTCGACTTGCCGGCGCCACGCAGGCCGATCAGCGCGATGCGCGAACTGCGCCGTGCGTTGTCGCCGCCGGTGCCCAGCAATTCGCCGACCGCGACGCGCACGCGGCGCAGCGTCGCCTCGTCTCGGTTCTCGAGCAGTTCGCGCAGCAGCAGCCACTCCGGCGACGCGGTGGTGACGTCGCCGAGCAGTTCGGCCAGCGTGCACTGCAGCGCCTGCGCGACCTGCAGCAGGACCAGGACCGAGGCGTTGCCGACCCCGCTCTCGAGGTTCGCCAGATGGCGCTCGGAGACATCCGAGGCCAGCGCCACGGCCTTGCGCGTCAGACCTCTGCGCGCGCGCAGCGCGCGCACCCGCTCGCCCAATGCGACCAGGAACGGGTGGCGCTCGGAGCCGTTCGGAGCGCAGGGCGCAACGGCGCCATGCAATATAGTGCTTGACATTGGTTTTTCTGAACTCTACATTGTTGAGACGCACAATACTGCATATCGGCGGACGCG
>JAJZEB010000068.1 GCA_021805805.1 Pseudomonadota bacterium
GCCAAGGGGTGCAGCGCTAGGCGCGGCGCGCAGCCCAGGCTGGCCGCCTGGGCAAGCGGCGCAACGACGCGATGGCCCCTTGGCGCCTCGGCCCTGCGGGTGTGGCCCCAGGCCTGCCCACTCGGCGTTGCAGGTCTTCGCCGGGTGCCCAACCCGGCTGTGCCCTGCGCCTTGATTGGGCAGGCCTGGGGCCACACGGGGGGTGCCATTTCCCTGACGCAGTGGACTAGACCACTGACGCAGTGGACCAGCGGACTGCGTCGGGCAAACAAAAACCCGCCGCGGGAAGGCCCGGGGCGGGTGTTCGGAGCAGCGCCATCGCGAGCGCCAGGCCGAGCGCGGTCAGTGGCTGCGGCCCCGCAGGCGACGGATCGCCGCCAGCTGCGCGGCGAGCATCGCCAGTTCGCCTTCGACCACCGCGATGTCCTGCGACTCCTTGGCGTGGGCGCGGTTCTCCTGCGCCGCCTTCAGCGCTTCCTGCGCCTTGGCCTCGTCGAGGTCCTTGCCGCGGATCGCGGTGTCGGCCAGAACCGTGACGTGCCTGGGCTGCACCTCGAGCACGCCGCCGGCGACGAACACGAAGTCGTCCTCGCCGCTGGCGCCGTCTGCCCGCTCGATGCGCACCGCACCGGGCTTGATGCGGGTGATCAGCGGCGTGTGCCCGGGCAGGATGCCGAGCTCGCCGGCCTCACCGGGCAGCGCGACGAATCGCGCCTGGCCCGAGTAGATCAGCTCTTCGGCGCTGACCACATCGATCTGGAAAGTGTTCATCTTGACTCCGCGGGCTTGCAGGCCGCGCCGTACCCGGCGCGGCGGCCGATCAGTTCAGCTTCTTGGCCTTCTCGAAGGCTTCGTCGATGGTGCCGACCATGTAGAAGGCCTGCTCGGGCAGCGCGTCGCAGCCACCTTCGACGATCATCTTGAAGCCGCGAATGGTTTCCTTCAGCGGCACGTACTTGCCCGGCGAACCGGTGAACACTTCGGCGACGTGGAACGGCTGCGACAGGAAGCGCTGGATCTTGCGCGCCCGGGCGACGGTCTGCTTGTCGTCGGGCGACAGTTCGTCCATGCCCAGGATGGCGATGATGTCGCGCAGTTCCTTGTAGCGCTGCAGAATGCCCTGCACCGCGCGGGTGGTGTTGTAGTGCTCTTCGCCGATGACGTTGGGGTCGATCTGGCGGCTGGTCGAATCCAGCGGGTCGACCGCCGGGTAGATGCCCAGCGAGGCGATGTCGCGCGACAGCACCACGGTGGCGTCGAGGTGGTTGAAGGTGGTCGCCGGCGACGGGTCGGTCAAGTCATCGGCCGGCACGTACACGGCCTGGATCGACGTGATCGAGCCGGTCTTGGTCGAGGTGATGCGCTCCTGCAGAACGCCCATTTCCTCGGCCAGCGTCGGCTGGTAGCCCACGGCCGACGGCATGCGGCCAAGCAGCGCCGAGACTTCCACGCCGGCCAGCGTGTAGCGGTAGATGTTGTCGACGAAGAACAGGATGTCGCGGCCTTCGTCGCGGAACTTCTCGGCCATGGTCAGGCCGGTCAGCGCCACGCGCAGGCGGTTGCCGGGGGGCTCGTTCATCTGGCCGAACACCATCGCGACCTTGTCGAGCACTTTCGACTCTTCCATTTCATGGTAGAAGTCGTTGCCCTCGCGGGTGCGCTCGCCGACGCCGGCGAACACCGACAGGCCGCTGTGCTGCTTGGCGATGTTGTTGATCAGCTCCATCATGTTGACGGTCTTGCCGACGCCGGCGCCGCCGAACAGGCCGACCTTGCCGCCCTTGGCGAACGGGCAGACCAGGTCGATGACCTTGATGCCGGTCTCGAGCAGGTCGACCGACGGCGACAGTTCGTCGAACGCCGGCGCCTTGGCGTGGATCGAGCGCAGCTCGTCGGACTGGATCGGTCCGGCTTCGTCGATCGGGCGACCGAGCACGTCCATGATCCGGCCCAGCGTGCCGGTGCCCACCGGCACCGAGATCGGCGCGCCGGTGGCGTTGACGTTCATGCCGCGGCGCAGGCCGTCGGTCGAGCCCAGCGCGATGGTGCGCACCACGCCGTCGCCGATCTGCTGCTGCACCTCGAAGGTCACGCCGCGTTCAGCCAGACCCAGTTCCTGGTCATCGGCCAGGCGCAGGGCCTCGTAGACCGCGGGCATGTTCTCGCGCGGGAATTCGATGTCGATCACAGCGCCGATGCACTGGACGATCTTGCCTTGGATTTGGGCGGTGCTCATCAAGCTTCTCCAGATTTCAAATGGGTGGGATCGCGCTGCGTCAGACCGCAGCGGCGCCTCCGACGATTTCCGACAATTCCTTGGTGATCGCTGCCTGGCGGCTCTTGTTGTAGACCAGCTGCAGTTCGTTGATCACGGTCTTCGCGTTGTCCGACGCGGCCTTCATCGCGACCATCCGGGCCGACTGTTCGCAGGCCATGTTCTCGGTCACCGCCTGATAGACCAGCGCCTCGATGTAACGCACCAGCAGCGCGTCGATCACCGGTTTGGCGTCGGGTTCGTAGATGTAGTCCCAGCCGTATTCCTTGCGCTCCGCCTCGGTGGTACGCATGGCCTGCGCGGTCAGCGGCACCAGAGGCTCGAGCACCGGCTCCTGCTTCATGGTGTTGACGAAGCGGCTGAAGGCCAGGTGCACGGCGTCGATCTCGCCGCGCTCGTAAGCGTCGAGCAGCACCTTGACCGGGCCGACCAGCTTGTCCAGATGCGGCTTGTCGCCCATCTGCACGAGCTGCGAGACGACGTCGACTCCGAGGCGGTTGAGCAGTTGCAGGCCCTTGTTGCCGATGGCGCAGGCCTTGACCTCGACGCCGGCGCCCTGCCACTCGCGCAGGTGCTGGGTCAGCAGCCGCAGCACGTTGGTGTTGAGGCCGCCGCACAGTCCCTTGTCGGTGGTCACGACGATGACGCCGACGCGGCGCACCGGCGTGCGCACGACGAGGAACGGGTGGCTGTACTCGGGGTTGGCCTGGCTCAGGTTGCTGGTGATCGCGCGCACCTTTTCCGCGTACGGGCGCGCGGCGCGCATGCGATCTTGCGCCTTGCGCATTTTCGACGCCGCGACCATTTCCATCGCCTTGGTGATCTTGCGCGTGTTCTGCACGCTCTTGATCTTGACGCGGACTTCTTTCATTCCTGGCATGCTGCTATCTCCTTGGGCCCCGCCGCGGTCGCCGCGGGGCCTGCGCTCATCGCGCGTGCGTCAGTACGCGCCGCTCTTCTTGAACGCGGCGATCGCGTCCTTCAGCGTGGCTTCGTCGTCCTTGCCCAGGTCCTTCTTCGACTCGATGCTGTCGATCAGAGCGGCGTGCTGGCTTTGCAGATGCGCGTGCAGGCCCTTCTCGAAGCCGAGGATCTGGCCGACGTCGATGTCGTCGAGATAGCCGTTGTTCACCGCGTACAGCGACACGGCCATTTGCCAGACCTGCGCCGGCTGGTACTGCGGCTGCTTGAGCAGTTCGACGACGCGGCGACCGCGCTCGAGCTGACGGCGGGTGGCTTCGTCGAGATCGGAAGCGAACTGGGCGAACGCGGCCAGTTCACGGTACTGCGCCAGGTCGGTGCGGATGCCGCCCGAGAGCTTCTTGATGACCTTGGTCTGCGCGGCGCCGCCGACCCGCGACACCGACACGCCGGCGTTGATCGCAGGGCGCACGCCCGAGTTGAACAGGTCGGTCTCGAGGAAGATCTGGCCGTCGGTGATCGAGATCACGTTGGTCGGCACGAACGCCGAGACGTCGCCGGCCTGGGTCTCGATGATCGGCAGCGCGGTCAGCGAGCCGGTCTTGCCCTTGACGGCGCCGTCGGTGAACTTCTCGACGTATTCCTCGTTGACCCGCGCGGCGCGCTCGAGCAGGCGGCTGTGCAGATAGAACACGTCGCCGGGGTAGGCTTCGCGGCCCGGCGGGCGGCGCAGCAGCAGCGAGATCTGGCGGTAGGCCCATGCCTGCTTGGTCAGATCGTCATAGATGATCAGGGCGTCCTGGCCGCGGTCGCGGAAGTATTCGCCCATCGTGCAGCCGGCGTACGGCGCCAGGTACTGCATCGCGGCCGAGTCCGACGCGGTCGCGGCGACGACGATGGTGTAGTCCATCGCGCCGGTTTCCTGCAGCTTGCGCACCACGTTGGCGATGGTCGAGGCCTTCTGGCCGACCGCCACGTAGATGCAGATCATGTCCTTGCCCTTCTGGCTGATGATCGCATCCACCGCCACCGCGGTCTTGCCGGTCTGGCGGTCGCCGATGATCAGCTCGCGCTGGCCGCGGCCGACCGGAACCATCGAGTCGATCGACTTCAGGCCGGTCTGCACCGGCTGCGACACCGACTTGCGCCAGATCACGCCCGGCGCGACCTTCTCGACCACGTCGGTCATCTTGGCGTTGATCGGGCCCTTGCCGTCGATCGGCGCGCCCAGGGTGTTGACGACGCGGCCGATCAGCTCGGGGCCGACCGGCACCGACAGGATCTGCCCGGTGCACTTGACCGTGTCGCCTTCGGAAATGTGGCCGTACTCGCCGAGCACCACCGCGCCGACCGAGTCGCGCTCCAGGTTCAGCGCCAGGCCGAAGGTGTCGCCGGGGAATTCGAGCATTTCGCCCTGCATCACGTCGGACAGCCCGTGCACGCGCACGATACCGTCGGACACCGAGACCACGGTGCCCTGGTTCTTCACATTCGCGCTGGCCCCGAGGCCCTCGATGCGGCTCTTGATGAGTTCGGAAATTTCTGCGGGATTGAGTTGCATGATTGCCTCAGATCTCTGTTGGGTGGCGCTCAGGCGGTCAGGGCGCTGCGCATCGCGTCCAGGCGCGCGCGCACCGAGGTGTCGAGCACCTCGTCGCCGACGCGCACGCGCACGCCGCCGATCAGGTCGGGTTCGAGTTCGACGCGGGCGTAGAGCTTGCGCCCGAACTTGCGTTCCAGCGCAGGCAGCAGTGCATCGACCTGTTCCGCATCGAGCGCGAACGCGCTGTGGATGACGACCTCGGCGCGGTCCTGCGCGGTGTCCTTGAGCTGGTGGAACTGCGCGGCGATCGCGGGCAGCGTGGCCAGGCGATGGTTCTCCAGCACGACCTGCAGCAGCTGGCGTACCGCGGCGCACGGCTGCTGCGGCAGCGCCGACAGCAACAGCTCGCCGAAGCGCTCGGCGGCCAGCTGCGGATCGCCGGCCAGCGAGCGCACCTGCGCGTCGCGGGCCAGCAGCGCCAGCGCGTCGAGTTCGGCCGCGACCTGATCGAGCGGGGCCGGCGTCGCCTGGCCCTGCACGGCTTGGAAAATCGCTTCGGCGTACG
This sequence comes from Pseudomonadota bacterium, assembly GCA_021805805.1. Taxonomy (GTDB): domain Bacteria; phylum Pseudomonadota; class Gammaproteobacteria; order Burkholderiales; family Burkholderiaceae_C; genus Thiomonas_A. Next base: position 5,305 of record JAJZEB010000068.1, read on the forward strand.
GCCGCGCGACGGTGGCGAGTTCAGCCATGGCGTGCTCCGATCAAAGCTCGGCTTTCAGCCGGGCGAGCAGATCGGCGTGCGCGCGGGCGTCGACTTCGCGTTGCAGGATCGCCTCGGCGCCTTTGACCGCAAGTGCCGCGACCTGATCGCGCAGCGTTTCGCGTGCCTTGATCAGCTGCTGCTCGGCTTCGGCCCTGGCTTGACTGATGATGCCGTCGCCGGCCTCCTCGGCCTTGCGTCGGGCTTCCTCGATCATCGCCTGCGCGCGGCGCTCGGCTTCGTGCAGCCGCTGGGCGCTTTCCTGATGCGAGCGCGCCAGCTCCTGCTCGACTTCCTTGTTCGCCGAGGCCAGTTCGGCCTTGGCACGGTCCGCGGCGGCGAGACCGTCGGCGATTTTTTTCGCGCGCTCGTCGAGGGCCCTCGTGATGGGTGGCCACACGAACTTTGCCGTGAACCACGCCAGCAACAAGAACACCACGAGCTGCGCAATCAGTGTTGCGTCCAGATGCATGGCGCTAACCTTTGCTGAGTCTGTCGGTGGGTCGGAACGTCGTGTCGGTTTACTTCAGCACGAACGGGTTGGCGAACGTGAACATCATCGCCAGGCCGACACCGATCAGGAACGCCGCGTCGATCAGGCCGGCGAGCAGGAACATCTTGGTTTGCAGTTCGTTCATCAGTTCGGGCTGGCGCGCTGCCGACTCGAGGTACTTGCTGCCCATGATGCCGATGCCGATGCAGGCGCCGTTCGCGCCCAGACCGATGATCAGGCCAGCAGCCAGAGCGACGAAACCGAGGACGTGGTCCATGAATATCTCCAGTTGAAAGTTTGGAAGTCAGCGAAAAAAGGAAGAACCGAATTCAGTGGGGTGAATCAATGGTGGTCGTGTGCTTGCCCGATGTAAACCAGGGTCAGCATCATGAAGATGAAGCCTTGCAGCACGATGACCAGCATGCTGAAGATCGACCACGCCAGGCCGGCGGCGATGTTGCCGAAGAACAGCGCCCAGCCGGTCAGATTGCTCAGCCCGGCAGCGCCCATCAGCGCGATGATCATGAACAGGATTTCCTCGGCGTACAGGTTGCCGAAAAGTCGCATGCCGTGCGAAAGGGTCTTGGCCAGGTATTCGAGCAGCTGCATCGCGAAGTTCAGCGGCCACAGCAGCGGGTGGTTGCCGAACGGAGCGGTGAACAGTTCGTGCAGCCAGCCGCCGACGCCCTTGATCTTGATCCCGTAGTAAAGGCTCAGCAGCAGGATGGTGATCGACATGCCGAGCGACACCGACAGGTCGGCGGTCGGCACGATGCGCAGGAACACGTGCTCCGGGTTCACCCCCGGGTGCGCGGCCTGCCACAGGCGCGGCATCAGGTCGACCGGGATCAGGTCCATCAGGTTCATCATCACGATCCAGATGAACGCGACGAACGCCAGCGGGGTGACGAATTCGCGCGACTTGGCGTTGCGCACGATTCCGCGCGACTGCTCGTCGACGAACTCGGCCAGGAACTCGACCGCGGCCTGCATGCGTCCCGGCACGCCGCTGGTCATGCTGCGCGCGATGCGCCACAGGACGAAGCACGCGATGACGCCGAGTCCGGCCGCGAAAATGATCGAGTCAACGTCGACGACATGGAAATCGATCACGCCGGCACGCGGCGCGCTGGTCCACTGCGTCAGGTGGTGAATGATGTATTCACCGGCGGTGAGAGGTGCTTGGTCTGCGGACATGGGCATTCGGTCGGGTCAGCGATCGAGGACGATGGGAATGGCGTGTTCAGGCTGCACGGCGGCCGCGCAGCAGCAGCGCGATCCAGTACACCTGCAGCGTGATGACGAGTCCGGCGAGCAATGCCGGCCAGTGCAGCGCCGGCAACAGCCGCGGCGCGAGCAGCAGCAGCGCGACGGTCAGCGCGATTTTCAGCAGTTCGCCGAACGCGAAGCCGAACAATGCGTAAGCCGGAGCAAGCCTGACCAGCCAGCGGCGCATGCCGCCGGCGAACAGCGCAGCGGGCAGCATCACGACCGCGCCGCCCCACAGCGCCGACAGCGCCGCGGCCCGGCCGGCAAGCGCCCATGCCGCGGCACCGACCAGCAGCGCGACCAGCGCCTGCAGCGCGACGACACGGCCGACCGACACGCCCGGCTTGGCCGCGAGCAGCGCGTGCGCCTGCTCCCGGGTCAGCGGGGGGCGGGTGTCGTCGGCGTCTTCCTGCCAGGAATCGGTAGCTTGCACGGTTCGCGAGGACAATAGGGCAATACGGGGCGAGTCGGCGCGCGGCGGCGCATGGAATCGGGGCGGTCCCCGGCTGGCCCGGGGGTACGGGTTCGCACGGATTGCAGACGACAAGGAATGTCAGCAGTCCCTCGCGAAAAAACAGCGGAAGTATAAGGGAAGTGCGAGCACTTACCAGGGTTTTTCGACCTGGTGTGCACCGATTTGTTGCATATCAAGCAAAAGCTGTCCGGCGCTGGCGCGGCGCGCTCCGCGCCGGTGCGCGATTTCGTGGAGAAAGGCAATGGGACCGTGGCTGCTGTTCGCGCACCTGATCGGTGCGGTCGTCTGGCTCGGCGGCATGACCTTCATGCTCGCAGCGCTTCGCCCGGCGGCGTTCGCCGAACTCGAACCGCCGGCGCGGCCGCGCTTGCTGCTGGCCGTGCTGGCGCGATTCTTCCCGCTGGTGTGGGCCAGCATCGCGCTGCTGCTGGGCACCGGCCTGGTCGCGCTGGCCGCGGCGGCAGGCACGGCGCCGCCGGGCTGGAACGCGATGGCCGGGCTCGGCGTGCTGATGGGCCTGGTGTTCGGCTACATCCAGTTCGTGCCTTACGCGGCTGCGCGCCGCGGCGCGCGCGCCGGAGACTGGCCCGCCGTGGCACGCGCGCTGCAGCGGCTGCACCCGCTGGTGCAGCTGAATTGCACCCTCGGCTGGCTCGCGGTGGCGCTGGTCGTGCTGTGGCGCTGACGCGCCGGCGGCGTCAGCCGCGTTGCAGCGCGCGCGCTGCGTCGAGCGCGAAATAGGTCAGGATGCCGTCGGCGCCGGCACGCTTGAAGCCCAGCAGCGATTCCATCATCACCGCGTCGCCGTCGAGCCAGCCGTTGGCCGCGGCGGCCTTGAGCATCGCGTACTCACCGCTGACCTGATAGACGAAGGTGGGCATGCGGAAGGTGTCTTTGACCCGGCGCACGATGTCCAGGTACGGCATTCCGGGCTTGACCATCACCATGTCGGCGCCTTCGGCGATGTCGAGCTGCACTTCGCGCAGCGCCTCGTCGGAGTTGCCCGGGTCCATCTGGTAGACCTTCTTGTCGGCCTTGCCGAGGTTGCTCGCCGAGCCGACCGCATCGCGGAACGGGCCGTAGAACGCGCTGGCGTATTTGGCGCTGTAGGCCATGATGCGGGTGTGGATGTGTCCGGCACTCTCGAGCGCGCCGCGGATGGCTCCGATGCGGCCGTCCATCATGTCGCTGGGCGCGACCACGTCGACTCCGGCCTGCGCCTGCACCAGCGCCTGGCGCACCAGCACCTCGACCGTCGGCTCGTTCAGGATGTAGCCGTTGGCGTCGAGCAAACCGTCCTGGCCGTGCGAGGTGTACGGATCCAGCGCGACGTCGGTCAACACGCCGAGCTGCGGATGAGCTGCCTTGAGCGCGCGCACCGCACGCGGCACCAGCCCGTCCGGGTTCACGGCCTCGATTCCGTCCGGGGTCTTCAGCGCCGGGTCGATGACCGGGAACAGCGCCATCACCGGAACGCCCAGGCGCACGCATTCGGCGGCGACCGCGAGCAACAGGTCGATGCTCAGGCGCTCGACTCCCGGCATCGATGGCACCGGTTCGCGGCGGCCTTCGCCGTCGAGCACGAAAACGGGCAGGATCAGGTCATCGGCGCTCAGGCGGCTTTCACGCACCAGGCGACGGCTGAAATCGTCGCGGCGCAAGCGACGCATGCGCAGCTCGGGGAAATTCGGCAGTTGCATTATTTTACAAATAAACGGGGGCAAGGATGAAACTCCTCCAGCTTAGTCGAATCCATTCGTACAGGTGGCCCCGCCGCCTCCCGCTTCTCCTCCCTGAGCGGGTGCCTTGGCTTCAAGGCTGTTGCCCCGCCGTCAAGCGGGGCTTTTTTTGCCCGGAGTCGACGAAGCGCGCGAGCACAAAAACTACACTGCGGGATCGAATCGAGGAATCGCCATGGCGTATCTCTGGGTCAAGTCCCTGCACATCATTTTTGTCATCTCGTGGTTCGCCGGCCTGTTCTACCTGCCGCGGATCTATGTCAACCTGGCCATGGTGCCCGAAGGCAGCGAGGCCGAGCGTGAACGACTGCTGCTGATGGCGCGCAAGCTGTACCGTTTCACGACGCTGCTGATGGTTCCCGCAATCGGTTTCGGCCTCGTGCTTTGGCTGGGTTTCGGCATCGGCCTGCACGGTCCCGGCAACGGCTGGATGCACGCGAAGCTGACGATGGTCCTGGTGCTGCTGGCGTTCCACGGAGCGTGCAAAGGCCGGCTGCGCGCGTTCGAGCAGCGGCGCAACCAGCACAGCCACGTCTGGTACCGCTGGTTCAACGAAATCCCGACCATTGCGATGTTCATCATCGTGCCGCTGGTCGTCGCCAAGCCGTTCTGAGTTCGCGGCGGGCAACGTGGGCGGGCGCGAGCGGTCGGCGTTCGCGCGCTACGCGCTCGGCGCGTACGTGCTGCTGATCCTGTATGCGAGCCTGTACCCGTTCGACGACTGGCGCTGGCAGGGGTTGAGCCCGCTGGCGTTCGTCGCCGCGCCGCTCCCGCGCTACCTGACGTTCTCCGATCTGTGGCTCAACGTCGTCGGCTACCTGCCCCTGGGTTGGCTGCTCGCGGCGCGGCGGCGCGGCGTGCGCGCGTGGCTGGCTGCGACCATCGGCTGTGCGACGCTGTCGTTCGCGATGGAGGCGGTGCAGACCTTCCTGCCGGCCAGGGTGTCGTCGAACGTCGACTGGGCGATGAACACCCTGGGCGGTGCGCTCGGCGCCGCGCTGGCCGTGTGGCTGGTGCCGCGGCTGCGCATCAGCGCCGCGTTGCGTGCGCTGCGCCAGCGCTGGTTCGACGCCGACGCCAGCTTCGGCCTGATGCTGCTGGCGGCATGGCCGGCGGCGCTGCTGTGGCCGACGCCGGCGCCGTTCGCCACCGGCCAGATCGGTGCGCCGCTCGCTCAGGCGCTCATCCGCGGCGACGCGGGCGGCTGGCCGGCGTGGATCGAGGCCTTGCTCCAGCCGCAGCCGCTGGGCGAGCAGTTGCAGACCCAGATCGGCGCGGCGATGTTGCTCGCGGTGATTTGCGGCGCCGCGGCGTTGCAGCGCCCGGGTGCGCCTCGCCTTCGCCTGGGTGCCGCGCTGCTGCTGGTCGGCGCAGCGGCCGCCAGCGCATCGTCCTGGCTGGGATTCGGCGCCGCGCATGCACTGGATTGGCTCACGCCTGCGGCGCTGCGCGCGCTGGCGCTGGGCGCCGGAGTCGGACTGCCGCTGACGCGGTTGCCGCGCCGCGGCTGCGCGGCGCTGGCGCTGGGCGCGTTGCTGCTGGCGCTGTGGCAGCTCGACCGCGTCGGACTCGATCCGTATTACGCGCAAAGCGTTCTCGCCTGGCGCGACGGGCTGTTCGTGCAGATGTTCGAACTGCCGCGGTGGATCGACTGGTTGTGGCCCTACGCTTTCGCCGTGCTGCTGGTGCAGCGGCTGCGCGTCCCGGCCGATGCGCGCGACAATGCAGGCTGAGCCTCCCGCGTACCGACCATGCCTTCTTCCTCCTCTTCGTCCTCTTCGTCCTATTACCGCCACCATCTGTTCTTCTGCCTGAACCAGCGCGACGACGGCCGCGCGTGCTGCGCGGCGCGCGGCGCCGAGGCCGCGTTCGAGCGCTGCAAGGCGGCGGTCAAGGCCGCCGGACTTGCCGGGCCCGGCCAGGTGCGGGTCAACCGGGCCGGCTGCCTCGACCGCTGCGACGACGGGCCGGTCTGCGTCGTCTATCCGGAAGGAGTCTGGTACACCTACGTCGATGCCAGCGACATCGACGAGATCGTCGAACGGCATCTGCGCCGAGGCGAGGTCGTCGAGCGGCTGCGGCTGCCCGACGCGGTGCTGCCCGCATGAACCGTCACACCGCGCGCGAGATCGTCGCGGGCGCCGCAGGCGCCATCGAGGTGGCGCTGGACCGGCCGGCGTGCACGCCGCGCGGCCTGGCGCTGATCGCGCATCCGCACCCGCTGCACGGCGGCACGCTGGACAACAAGGTGGCGCAGACCCTCGCGCGGGCCTGGGTCCAACTCGGTTTCATCGCAATTCGCCCGAATTTCCGCGGCGTCGGCGCAAGCGCCGGCAGCTTCGACGGCGGTCGCGGTGAAACCGATGATCTGCACCGGGTGCTCGCGCACTACCGTCAGGTTCTGGGCGCCGAGCTCGGCGACGCGCCGGCGCTGGCTTTGGCCGGCTTTTCGTTCGGCGCCTTTGTCGCCGCCTGTGTGGCGCAGCGGCTGCACGCCGCTGGCCAGCCGGCCCGGCATCTGTGCCTGGTCGGGCCGGCGGTGGTCAATTTTCCGTTTCCGTCGCTGCGCGACCCGCAGCCGCTGGCCGCGCGTGTGCTGGTCGTGCACGGCGAGGTCGACGAGGTCGTGCCGCTGCATGCGGTGCTCGACTGGGCGCGGCCGCAACAGCAACCGGTGTTGGTCGCACCCGGCGCGGGCCATTTCTTCCACGGCATGCTCACGCCGCTGAAGGACTGGGTCTGCGCGTGGCACGGCGGAGCGCCATGACACCGTCGATACGCTTGTTCACGCCCGCATCGCGTGCGCGCTGCTATGGTGCTGCAAGCGCGCGGCGGTGCCTCCGACCTGCGCCGTTCTACCGTCCCGTCCTTGTCCGATGATGAAGTCTCCCCAAGTCAAATACTTCCTCGCCCTGAGCAGTCTGCTGGTCGCACTGCAAGGCGCCGCCTATGCTGCACCGGCCGCAGGCAACAGCCCGACCGGCGTCACCGCCTCGCTGCTCGAGTCGGTGCCTGCGCCGTCGATCGATGCGCACAGCTGGCTGGTGCTGGACATGACCAGCGGCCAGGTGCTGGCCGAGCACGACGCCGACGCGATCGCCGCGCCGGCATCGCTGACCAAGCTGATGACCGCGTACCTGACGTTCAAGGCCATCAAGGAAGGTCTGATCAAGCGTGCGCAGATGGTGCACGAGCCCGACAACGCGTGGCGCACCGGCGGCTCGCGGATGTTCATCGATCCGCGCGTTCCGGTCTCGGTCGACGACCTGCTGTACGGCATGATCGTGCAGTCGGGCAACGACGCGGCGATGACTCTGGCGCAGACCGTCGCCGGCTCGACGTCGGCATTCGTCGGCATGATGAACCGCCAGGCCGAACAGTGGGGGCTGAAGCAGACCCACTTCATGGACCCGACCGGCCTGCCCGATCCGGGGCATCACAGCAGTGCGCACGATCTGTCGATCATCGCCTCGCACATCATCGATGATTTCCCGCAGGATTTCGCGCGCTATTTCAAGACCAAGGAATTCACCTACAACCACATCACCCAGCCGAACCGCGTCACCCTGCTGTTCACGGACCCTTCGGTCGACGGCATGAAGACCGGCTACACGAGCGAAGCCGGGTACTGCATGATCACCAGCGCGCTGCGCAAATTCCCCAACGGCGCGCGACGCTTGCTGACCGTGGTGATGGGCGCGCCGACCGAGCGTGCCCGAGTGACCGAGAGCGAGCAGCTGCTGAACTGGGGCTACCAGAATTTTGACGACGTGCGCCTGGCCGCGCCGGGCCAGGCGCTGGTCGACGCGCCGGTCTGGAAGGGGGCGCAGGACCGCGTCGCGCTCGGCAGTCTGCGCGCGCTCGCGGTCAGCGTGCCGCGCGGTGACGGAGCGCGCATCCATACCGTGCTGCAGCGTGTCGACCCGCTGGTGGCTCCGATTGCCCGCGGCCAGGGAATCGGTCACCTGCAGGTGAGTCTCGATGGCAAGCCGCTGGCCAGCTACCCGCTGGTGGCGCTGGGCGCGGTGCCCAGCGCAGGCTTCTTCCGTCGCGCCTGGGATACCCTGCGGCTGGCGATCAAGTAGCGGTGCCCGGGCCGCCCGGCGGCGGGCGCAGCGGACGCGGCCCGCGCAGCACTTCGTCGATGTCGTCGAGGCGGTCGTGCAGCAGGTTGATGCGGTGCGCCAGGCCCTGGATTTCGGCGTGGGCGCGGCGGTTGACGTCGAAGTCGAGCTCGCTGCGCAAGCGGTCCTTCTTGTCCTGCCGGTTCTGGCTCATCATGATCACCGGCGCCTGGATCGCCGCCAGCATCGACAGGATCAGGTTCAGCAGGATGAACGGGTACGGATCCCAGGCCCGCTTGCCGAGCATCACGTTGACGATCGCGTAGCACACCAGCACCAGGAAGACCGCGCCGATGAAGGCCCACGAGCCGCCGAAGCTGGCCACGCCGTCGGCGACGCGCTCGCCCAGCGTCTCGGCGTCCTCGATCACCGTGTTCGGGTTGCGCGCCGCGCGCAGCCGCACCAGTTCCTCGGTGGCGTGGAACTGGCGCGCCATCACCGTCATCAGGTCCAGACCGGCGTCAGGCTTGCGGCGCAGCAGCACGGTGAGGTCGTTGGTGTCCATTTCGATGCATTCCGTGTCCTCGAGCGCGATGGCCTCGGTCTGGTGCGTGGTCTTCGCCAGCATCGAGGCGAAACCGAACACGTCGCCGTGGATCGGCATGTCGAGCACGACGACCTGATTGTCCTCGTCGATGGTCGAGACCTGCACCGAGCCCGACACCATGATGAACGCGCGGGTGCTGAGGTCGCCCTTGCGGTAGATGCGCTGACGCGCAGCGAACTGGCGCAGCTCGACCTGACCGGCGAGCACGGTGAGCTCGTCGTCGTCGAGCAGAGCGAACAGCGGAACTTCCTTCAGCACGGAAAAGTCGCAGGCCATCGGAGTTCTCGGGAGCGGGCAACAGGGAGGCGACGGCCGTCATTTTGCCGCAACGCGGGCAGGCCGCGGCGCCCGGTCCGGGCGCCTTCTTCGCTTTTTCAGGCCGCGGCCGCGGCGGCCGCCTGCTCCGGCAACGCGCCGCGCAACGAATGCGGCAGCGCCGCCGTGATGCGCAGGTCGACCAGGCTGCCGATCAGCGCGGCTGGCGCCTGGAAATTGACGATGCGGTTGTTTTCGGTGCGGCCTTGGAGTTCGCCGGCGTCCTTGCGACTCGGCCCTTCGACGAGCACGCGCTGCACGCTGCCGACCATGGCCTGCGAGATCGCGTGTGCGTTGGCCTCGATGCGCGCCTGCAGCGCCTGCAGCCGCTGCAGCTTGACGGCGTACGGCAGGTCGTCGGGCAGACTCGCCGCCGGAGTCCCGGGGCGCGGGCTGAAGATGAAGCTGAAGCTCGCGTCGAAACCGACATCGTCGACCAGTTGCATCAACTGTGCGAAATCGGCGTCGGTCTCGCCTGGAAAGCCGACGATGAAGTCGGTCGAGATGCTGATGCCGGGGCGCGCGGCGCGCAGCCGGCGCACGATCTGCTTGTATTGCAGCGCGGTGTAGCCGCGCTTCATCGCTGCCAGCATGCGATCCGAGCCGTGCTGCACCGGCAGGTGCACATGCGGCACCAGTTGCGCGATGCGAGCGTGCGCGGCGATCAGCCGCGGGCCGAACTCGTTCGGGTGGCTGGTCGTGTAGCGCATCCGCTCGATTCCGGGAACCGCCGCGACGTAGTCGAGCAGCAGCGCGAAATCGCCGTCGGCGCCGTCGACGTCGCCTCGCCAGGCGTTGACGTTCTGCCCCAGCAGGGTGATTTCGCGCACGCCCTGCGCGGCCAGTTCGGCGACTTCGGTCAGCACGTCGGCCAGTGGCCGCGAAACCTCTTCGCCGCGGGTGTACGGAACCACGCAGTAGCTGCAGTATTTGCTGCAACCCTCCATGATCGAAACGAAGGCGCTCGCGCCGTCGGCACGCGCTGCCGGCAGATGGTCGAACTTCTCGATCTCGGGGAAACTGACGTCGACCTGGGCGCGGCCGCTGCGCTCGCGCGCGCGCAGCATGTCGGGCAGGCGGTGCAGCGTCTGCGGGCCGAACACCAGATCGACGTACGGTGCGCGCTCGACGATCGCGGCGCCTTCCTGGCTGGCCACGCAGCCGGCCACGCCGATGCGCAGCTGCGGCCGCGCCGCCTTCAGCGCGCGCAGCCGGCCGAGGTCGCTGAACACCTTGTCCTGCGCCTTCTCGCGGATCGAGCAGGTGTTGAGCAGGATCAGGTCGGCGTCGTCGACGCTGTCGGTCGGCTCGTAGGCGCTGCCCGCGGCGAGCACGTCGGCCATCTTGGCCGAGTCGTACTCGTTCATCTGGCAGCCAAAAGTCTTGATGTAGAGCTTCTTCATGGCGTCAGCCGTTGCCGAACAGGCATTGCGACGGCGCCACGGGCACCGTGCGCAGCGACGGGTCGGCGGGGTCGAGGAACCAGACGCGGTACACATTGCCCGACGCATCGCGCTGGAAAACGATGTGGCCCTGAAGTCCGGGGAGGCGGCCGGCCAGCACCAGGCGCTGCGCTTCGTTGAGCACGCGCAGTCCAGGGCCCAGCGGGTACGCGACGCAGTTGACCTGCAGCGACGGTCCGCTGCCGAAACTGGCGTCGCCCTGCAGGCAGCCGGCCGGAAACATGCGCGGCGGAGGGAACGCGCGCGCGGCGGGAAGCAGAGCCAGCAGCGCCGCGCCGGCAGTCAGTGCGCGGGAGACGCGGGACACGCGGGACACGGGGAGCATGGTGTCGATCCAGGGCCGTGACGAACGAGCCGGCATTGTACGGTCAGGCGTAGACCTCGGCGTCGCGCAGCAGCGGGGCGGCGGCGTCCTTGGCCGCCAGTTGCGGCGGCGCGCCGGTGTCGGGCCAGGCGATGCCCAGCTCGGGGTCGTCCCAGCGCACGCTGCGCTCGTGCTCCGGGTACC
>JAJZEB010000069.1 GCA_021805805.1 Pseudomonadota bacterium
GCCGCGGCCGCAGGCGCCGCGGCCGGTGCGGCGGCGGGTGCAGCGGCCGGCGCCGGCGCAGCCGGTGCAGCGGCTCCGGCCTTGGCTTCGGTGTCGATACGCGCGATCAGCTCGTCGGCGACGACGGTGGCGCCATCGCCCTTGACCAGTTCGGCGAGCACGCCGGCGGCCGGCGCCGGCACTTCGAGCACGACCTTGTCGGTCTCGATTTCGATCAGGATTTCGTCCTGGGCAACGGCCTCACCGGCCTTTTTCTTCCACTGCAGCAAAGTCGCCTCGGCGACGGATTCGGAGAGCTGCGGAACCTTGACATCGATCAGCGCCATGGTGGGATCTCTGTATTTTGTCTGGGTGAACGGTTGCGGGCCGAGCGCGACTCCCGCTCAGCGGGAGTCGCGCTCGACCCAGGTGCTTACTTCGAGAGGATGAAGCCCTTGAGCTTGCCGAAAGCGCCGGCGAGCAGTTCCTTCTGCTGTTCGGCGTGCTTGGCGTAGTAGCCCACGGCGGTCGACGCCGACGCCGGTCGACCGGCGTAGCCCAGGCGCTGACCCTCGAGCATGTTCTCGTGGATGTGGTGCTGCACGAAGAACCAGGCGCCCTGGTTCTGCGGCTCGTCCTGGCACCAGACGATGTCGCGCAACTGCGGGTAGCGCTTGACCTCGGCGGCGAACGCCTTGTGCGGGAACGGATACAGCTGCTCCAGGCGCACGATGGCCACGTCGTTGACCTCGCGCTGCCGGCGCTCGGCCAGCAAGTCGTAGTAGACGCGCCCGCTGCACACGACCATGCGCTTGACCTTGGCCGCGTCGACCGCGTCGCCGTCACCGATCACGGTGTGGAAATGACCCTTGGCCAGATCGTCGAGGGTCGAGCGCGCCTCCGGATGGCGCAGCAGCGACTTCGGCGTCATCACGATCAGCGGCTTGCGGAACGGGCGCAGCATCTGCCGCCGCAGCAGGTGGAAGATCTGCGCCGGGTTGCTCGGCTGGCAGACCTGCATATTGGTCTCTGCGCACAGCTGCAGGTAACGCTCGAGACGCGCCGACGAGTGCTCCGGGCCCTGGCCTTCGTAGCCGTGCGGCAGGAACAGCGTCAGCCCCGAGGCGCGGCCCCACTTGACTTCGCCGGCCGAGATGAACTGGTCGATCAGCACCTGCGCGCCGTTGGCGAAATCGCCGAACTGCGCTTCCCAGATCACCAGGGTGTTCGGGTCGGCGGTCGAGTAGCCGTACTCGAAACCGAGCACCGCTTCCTCGGACAGGATCGAGTCGATGACGACGAACGGAGCCTGCCCTTCGGAGACGTTCTGCAGCGGAATGTAGGTGCCGGCGTCCCAGCGCTCGCGCGCCTGGTCGTGCAGCACCGAGTGGCGGTGGCTGAAGGTGCCGCGGCCGCAGTCTTCGCCCGACAGCCGAACCGGGTAGCCGTTGGCGACCAGCGAGGCGAACGCCAGGTGCTCACCCATGCCCCAGTCCAGCGTCAGCTCGCCGCGCCCCATCTTGGCGCGGTCGGACACGACCTTCTCGACCAGCGGGTGCAGCTTCAGGCCTTCGGGCAGCGTGGTGATGCGTTCGGCCAGGCGCTTGAGTTCGGTCATCGGCAGCGCGGTGTCGGCGCTGTCGGTCCACTTGCGGTTCAGGAACTGGGTCCAGTCGACCGCGAACTTGCTCTTGTAGTTCGACAGCACCGGCTCGACCGCGCGCTCGCCGTCGTCCATCGCCGCGCGGTAGCCCTTGACCATCGCGTCGCCGTCGGCGTCGCCGATCACGCCCTGGCTGACCAGCCGGTCGGCGTACAGCCGCCGGGTGCCCGGGTGGGCGGCGATCTTCTTGTACATCAGCGGCTGGGTCACCGCCGGGGTGTCCTGCTCGTTGTGGCCGAGCTTGCGGAAGCAGACGATGTCGACGACGACGTCGTGGTTGAACTCGGCGCGGTAATCCACGGCCAGCTGGCAGCACAGCGCGACCGCTTCCGGATCGTCGCCGTTGACGTGCAGCACCGGGGCCTCGATCATCTTGATCACGTCGGTGCAGTACAGCGTCGAGCGCGTGTCGCGCGGATCCGACGTGGTGAAACCGATCTGGTTGTTGATCACGATGTGCAGCGTGCCGCCGGTCGAATAACCGCGGGTCTGCGCCAGCGCCAGCGTTTCCATGACCACGCCCTGGCCGGCGAACGACGCGTCGCCGTGCACCAGCACCGGCAGCACCTGCTCGCCCTTGCGGTCGCCGCGGCGCTCCTGGCGCGCGCGCACCGAGCCCTCGACCACCGGGTTGACGATTTCCAGGTGCGACGGGTTGAACGCCAGCGACAGGTGGACCGGACCGGCCGGGGTCGACACGTCGCTGGAAAATCCCTGGTGATACTTGACGTCGCCCGACGGCAGGTCCGACGGGTGATGGCCTTCGAACTCGGCGAACAGGTCCTTGGGCCGCTTGCCCAGGGTGTTGACGAGCACGTTCAGGCGGCCGCGGTGGGCCATGCCGATGATGACTTCCTGCACCCCGGCCTCGCCGCCGTGCTGGATGACCTCGTCCATGCCGACGATGAAGCTCTCGCCGCCTTCGAGCGAGAAGCGCTTCTGACCGACGTAGCGCGTGGCCAGGTAGCGCTCGAGGCCTTCGGCCGCGGTCAGCTTGTCGAGGATGTCGCGCTTTTTCTCCGGACCGAAGCTCGGGCGGGTGCGGATGCTTTCCAGCCGCTGCTGCCACCAGCGCTTCTGGCCCTGGTCGCTCAGGTACATGTATTCGGCGCCGATGGTGCCGCAATACGTTTCATGCAGATTGTTGACCAGCTCGCGCAAGGTCATGCTTTCCTTGCCGAAATACGTATTGCTGGTGTTGAAGACCGTTTCCAGGTCGGCGTCGGTGAAGCCGTAGAACGACGGCTCCAGGTCAGGGATCTGCGGGCGCTCGGTGCGCTTGAGCGGATCCAGGTCGGCCCAGCGCACACCGACGTTGCGGTAGGCGGCGATCAATTGCTGCGCGGCGACGCGCTTGCGCGCCAGATCCAGGTCGGCGGCGATGTTGACCGTACGCGGCACCGGTTCCTTGGCGCGCTGCGCGAAAGCCGAGACCACCGGGGCATGCGCGACATCGCGCGCGTTGCTGCCGTCGACGGCCGGCACGTGCTGCAGCGCATCAAAATAGTCGCGCCAATGGTCGGGAACCGCTCCCGGATGCGCCAGATAGGTTTCGTACAGCTCCTCGACATAAGGAGCGTTGCCGCCGAACAGGTAGGAGTTGGCGCGTTGCTGTTGAATGGTCATGGCTGAGCTCACTGGTACACCGGGCATCCCGGGATGAAGTGGGTGAAGCACCATGGGCCGGCGCGGGCACCCCGCTTCGTCCCACAGCGGTCCGATGACGCAAGACCTGCAGGTAATGTAGCAGGGCGATTGACGCGGCGCAAAATCGTCACGGTCACGCGATGTTTCCGCGGCGCAACGAAAAAGGGCCGGGATCGCTCCCGGCCCTGTGGCGTCGCGCGTCGCCCGCGGCGCGCCGAACCTGGCGTCAAGCCGGATACTCGGCCAGTCCGGGGTTGCTGCCGACTCCGATCAGGCGCGGCTCGTTGGGCTTGAGCGGCCGGATCACCTTGTGGTGTTTCAGATACGCCTCGACCACGTCCCAGATCGGCGGGTTGGCCGCGGTCGCCGCGGCCTGCCCGACCGGCGCCCATCCGGCGACCTTGTACGTCTTCTTCGGATCGAGCGGCTTGCCGTGCAGCCGCAGGTCCTGGATCCGGTTGCCGATCTTCTCGTTCGGCGCGCAGGAGTAGGTCAGCGCGCCCACGCGCACCATGTCGCCGCCCTGCTGGTAGTACGGGTCGGGGTTGAACAGGTTGTCGCAGACGTCCTCCATCACCGACTTGACCGTGGCGCCGTCCATTTCGGTCAGGGTGCAGTACGGATAGGTGATCGCCATCTGGTTCATCATCGCGTCGCGCGTGATGGCCTCGCCGCCGAGCAGGCTGCCGCCCCAGCGGAATCCGGGCGAGAACGCCAGGTCTCCGCCGCGCACCTCGAGCATGGCGTCGACGAGCAGCTGGTCCCAGGTGCCGTTGAAGTTGCCGCGCCGGTACAGCGTGCCCTCGGTGTGCGCCAGCACCTCGTCGAGCTTCGCCGCATACGGCGCGCGGTGCCTGTCGATCAGCGCCTGCATGTCGGCGTCGGCAGGCAGCAGGTTGGAGAACACCGGCAGCAGCCGGTACTTGTAGCCGACCATCTTGCCGCCGCGGACGTCGAAGTCCATGACGCCGAGGAATTTGCCGTGCGAACCGGCGTTGGTCACCAGGGTCATTCCGCCGTTGGCACGGCGCACCTCGACCGCGACCGCTTCGCCATCGTGGGTGTGGCCGCCGAAGATGCAGTCGATGCCATCGACCAACGACGCCATCTTGCGGTCGACGTCCATGCCGTTGTGCGACAGCACCACGACCAGTTGCGCGCCCTTCTTGCGCACATCGTTGACCACCTTCTGCATGTGGTCGGTGTCGATGCCGAAAGTCCAGTCCGGCATCATGTAGGCCGGGTTGGCGATCGGCGTGTACGGGAAGGCCTGGCCGACGATCGCCACTTGCACGCCGTTGACCTGCTTCATCACGTAGTTCGGGAACACCGGGTCGCCGAAATCGTTGGTCTTGATGTTCTGCGCGACAAAGTCGATGCGGCCCTTGAAGTCCTTGGACACGATCTCCTTGACGCGTTCCTCGCCGTAGGTGAACTCCCAGTGCGCGGTCATCACGTCGACGCCGAGCAGCAGTTCGGCGTCGACCATGTCCTGCCCCTTGGTCCACAACGCCTGCGCGGTGCCCTGCCAGGTATCGCCGCCGTCGAGCAGAAGCGCCCCGGGGCGCGACGCGCGCAGGCGCTTGACCAGGGTGGCGATGTGCGCGTAGCCGCCCATCCTGCCGTACTGTTTGGCCGCGCGCTCGAAATCCAGGTAGGTGAAAGCGTAGGCCTCGCGGCTGTCGGGCTTGAATCCGACGCGCTTGAGGTAGTCGGCTCCGACCAGGTGCGGCAGGTGCCCGCGCATTCCGGCCAGCCCGATGTTGACATTGGGCTCGCGGAAATACAGCGGCTGCAGGTGCGCATGGCTGTCGGTCATGTGCAGCAGGTGCACGTTTCCAGTCACCGGCGGGCTGTACAGGCGGTCGACCTCGGCGGCGCTGGCCTCGCGCATCAGCGGGAAGCCGTTGATTCCGGCCGCTGCCAGAACGCCCAGGAATTCACGACGGGAAATGCTCATGGATGGACCTCAATCAGGAAAAAGGCCCGCCAGGACGACCTGGCGGGCGCCGGCTGCGCACGGCATCCGGGGCCAGCGCGCGTCCGCTTACTTGTTCACCGGCGAGTTCGGGTCGAGCAGCAGCGCCATGACGTCCTTCATCTGCTGTTCGGTCAGGATGCGATGCGCGCCGAACGGAGGCATGAACGAGCACGCGTTGAACGAAGCCGAGTCGTAGATCCGCGCCCACGTGTACTTCAGGATCGCCTGGCTGCTGCCGCGCAGCTTGCCGTAACCGATCAGCGACGGGCCGATGTCGCCCTGCGACGGATCGTTCGGCACCACCTGGTGGCACGCAAGACAATTGCCACCATTCGGAGTACCTGGCTTGTCGTTCCACTGCATGCCCTTGCCGTCGCTGGCGATCTTCAGGCCTTCCTTCCAGTCGCCGAGATAGCGGCCGTCGGCCGGGTAGACGACCGATGCCAGCGCCTTCGACTCGATTCCCTTGGACACCGTCTCGGGCATCGGCTTGCCCAGGTACGCGTACTTCGAGCACTCGTACTGGGTTGCGTCGGTCTGTTTCAGGCGCGAGACCTTGGCCTGCCCCTTGCTCGAGAAGTCCTTCTTCAGGATGGTCTGGAACGCGGTGGTGGCGAACGGATTGTCGCCGCCTCCCGATTGCATTCCGGCACAGCCGCCGAGCAGCGCAACCGCGCCCAGCGCGAACACGCTCGTTGCAAATTTGTTCATGTCGTCTCCTCGCTTAGCGCTTGAACGTCGGCGTCGTCAACTTCGCCCCGTTGGAGTTGACCCCCATGTACTCGATCAGATCGATGACCGCATCGGAGGTGAACTTCGGCACCGGCCAGCGCTGCTGGCGCGCACAGGCCTTCATGCGCCACTCCAGCGTGCGCGCCACGCCTTGCGAGTTCGGGTACGCGGGCCAAGTCGCGTACGACGACGCGGCCTCGGCATTGGTCAGGTTCGGCAGCAGCGACACGCGAATGCGCTTGCCGGTCTCGGAGTGGCACGCGGCGCACGAGAAGCTGAACGGGCCCGCACGGTAGAAGAACAGCTTTTTGCCGTTGTCGTACGCGGCCTTTTCCTGCGGAGTGTTCTGCGGGATCGCGATCTTCATGCCGTCGGACTGCTTGGCCACGTACAGCACCATGTCCTCCAGCGGAGACGGGTTGCCGCCGTGGTTGGCCAGCGCGCCCTTGGCGGCTTCCTTGGCCGGGATGCCCTGCAGCTGCTCCATGCAGGTGATGATGCGCGACTCGGCATCCTGCACCCGCCCGGTGTCGGCGAAATAGCGCGGCAGCTCGGCGTAGGCGCCCTTGACCACGCCCGGGCCCAGGCCCAGGTCGCACTGCTCGAGCGAGGCGTCCTTCGGACCGGCCTTCTTGTGCCACAGCGCACGCCCGTCGTCGATATTGAAATCGGCGGGATTTCCGCCCATCTCGTTCATCATCTGGATGTAGGCGCTTCCCGGGTCCGACGTGCCCTGCGCATGCGCCATTGCGGCGCCGCACAGCAGCAACGCGGGAACACCGACGGCGACGAGCGCTGTCTTGATCTTGCGTTGAACGTTCATGGTCTCTCTCGAACAGTGCAAAGCACCGGGGTTGTCGGCGAGCCCCGCGAACGGGGCCATGGCACCGGCGGGGCGACCGCGCGCGGCGGACCCGCCGCGTGGTCAGCCGACCGTGGTGGATCCGGTCTGGCTTTCGCCCTTGTTGTCCAGCCAGGTCACCGATACGGTGTCGCCGGACTTGCCGCCCTTGACGCGAAACTCGAGGAACGGGTTCTTCGAGATCGCGGTACCCCAATCGGCACTGATCACTTCCTTGCCGTTGAGCTTGCAGCTCACCGACTGGATGAAATGCGCCGGGATGAACTGTCCGGTCGCCTTGTCCTTGATCAACCCGGTGTCTTCCGGGTGGGTCATCAGGACGCGGACGACCACGGTGTCGCCTTCGACATTGGCGCGCATGCGCATCGGATTCGGCATCTATTACTCCTGTATGTATTTACCGAAAAGACAATTAAACAGGGTGGAGTATCAGCCGCCGCAGCCGCCGAGCGTCACCTTGATTTCCTTGGTCGCGTACAAGAGCTTGCCGCCGGCCAGCGCGACGGCATAGACGTCCGAGGTCTTCGCCATCTTGATGCGCGTGGCCACTCCGGGCTGCGCGCCGTCCTTCAGATGGAACAGCGCGACCAGCGCGGTCGGGTTGTTCTTGACCACGATGCCGATCGCGGTCGCTCCGGCCGCGGTGGCCTTGACGCCGACCGGCACGACCGCACCGTTCTCGGCGATGTCCGGGCCGACGATCGACACATCGCCGCTTTCCGCCGCGCTGACGCCGAGGATCTGCGCGACCTCGTCGAGCGACTTGGCTTCGAACAGCTTCGGATCCCAGCCCGGCGCGTCCGCCGCCATCGCGGTGGCGGGCAGGAAACCGCTGGCGGCGGCCAGGCCGACCGAGGTCGCACCGAGCTGCATGACCTGACGACGTGTTTGATTCATTCGAATGACTCCTGGTAGGTAGATTGAAATCCGGCCGGATCGGCCGAGGTTACCGTTCAATGCTTGGCGCCGCCGACGACCCAGGTCGCGATCAGCTTCGCGTCGGCTTCGCTGACACTCTGCGGCGGCATCGGGATACTCCCCCAAATGCCAGATACGCCTTTCATGATATGGGTCTCGAGCACGGCGATCTCTCCGGCTTTACCCCCGTATTTCTTGGCTATTGCCTCGTATCCTGGACCCACCACAGTATTCGATCCGGTGCTGTGGCAAGCCAGGCAACCCTTGGCCTTGAGCAGATCCATCACCTTCGCGTTCGGGTCCGAAGCGGCCATCGCCTCCTTCTTCGCCAGCGCTTCCTTGGCTGCCTTGGACAGCGTGACCTGGCCGCGGATCGGACCCCATGCGCGGTTCTGGTCGGCCAGGTTGCCCGAGGCGTCGACCGCGTACTCGGGGATCGTCGTCTGGATGACCGGCTTGGGCGCGCAGTGCCGCATGCACTCGACATTGTGCGTGTCGGGGCCGGGCTGCTTGCCGAATTCGTTGCCTGGCCACATCCCGGTGAGCCGGATCATGCCATTGCGGTTGGGCAGCTTGTCCTGCACGGCTTGCACGTTGTCGCGCGTCAGCACGTAGTTCGACGGAACGACGTTGGCCAGATTCATCAGGTATGCCACCAGCGCATAGGTGTCGTTCCAGCTCAGGCTCAACGGCGCGGTCCACGGCATTGCACGGTGGATGTAGTCGAACAGCGTGGACAGGCTCGAGAGCTTCTCGATCGACGTGCCGCCGCCCTTGCCGAGCGCCGGGACGACGCCTTCCTTCATTTCCTTCGCGGTGGCCTGGAACGCGCCGACCAGCGGTGGGAACACCGAATTGGAGTCGGCGAAGTCGCCGTGGCACGACGCGCACTTGGCTTCCCACAGCTTCTCGCCCTCGGCCACCGAGCCGTGACCGTCGGGCAGACCCTGGAAATCCGGACGCACGTCGATGTTCCAGGCATGGATCTCGGCCGGGGTTGCCGCGCGCCCCAGCGTGACGCCTGGATTGGCCGCTGCCGCCGTGCCGAACACCAGGCCCAGCGCGGTCGCGACGGCGGCTTTACGAATGCGCGAGTTGAACATTGCGGACATCTCCAGATTCTTGAACTTGCCAGGTTTGGATGGCGTTGTTGTGGTAGACGGAAAAGTCGCCGCGGACTTTGCGCAGCTGCTGATACGTCGGTTGCACCATGCCGGTTTCGTCGATCGCGCGGCTCTGCATGAACGCCACCTGACCGTTCCAGACCCAGGGAATGTTGAAGCGCGTCAGCGCCTTGTTCTGCACCGGCCCCTCGATGCGGGCGTGATGCCAGCTCACGCCGCCATCGAACGACACGTCGACGCGCTTGATGCGCCCGCGACCCGACCACGCCAGCCCGGTGACGTTGTAGACGCCCTTGTCGAGCAGCACCTGGCCGCCCGACGGCGAGGTAATGACCGATTTGACCTCCATCAGCGAGGTGTACTGGCGCAGCTTGCCATTGGGCATCTGGTCGACGTAGCCGAGCACTTCGTCCTTGGTGCCGAACGGTTCGGTTCCCAACTTGATGCGGCGCAGATACTTGATCTGCGACACGCCTTCGCAACCGGGAACGACCAGGCGCAGCGGATAGCCGTTCTCGGGACGCAGCATCTCGCCGTTCTGGCCGTAGGCCACCAGCACCTCGCCGGACAGCACCAGCGACATCGGGATGGTGCGGTTTTCGTGCGAACCGTCGGCGCCCTCGGCCATGATGAAGCGCACCCCGTCGAGGTTGGCTCCGCAGTCCTGCAGCAGGTGCAGCAGCGGAACGCCGGTGAACTCGCTGCACGACACCATGCCGTGCGTGTACTGAACCGTCGGCACTGCGACGTTGGCCCATTCCATCGCGCTGTTGGCGCCGCACTCGATGAAGTGGATGCGAGACACCGGCTGCATGCGCATGATGTCGCCGACGCTGTAGACCTTCGGATTGCGCACCAGATCGCCTTCGCCCATCACCATCAGGCGATGCTCGCTCGGGTCGATGTCGTACCAGCCTTGGTGCGAGCGATTGAAGTGCAGCCCAGACGGCGTGATGATGCCGAACATGCCCTGCAACGGCGCGAACGCGACGTTGGCCTGGTTCACCGCGGCCAGCCCGGGGCTGATGCGGCGCACCAGATTGGCCTCGTACTTCGACGGCATGCCATACGGCGGCTCGTCGACCGGACGCCCCAGCGTGGTACCCCACGGCGGATTGTCGAGGATCAGTTTGCTTCCCTTGCCGGTGGCCTCGGCGGCGTGCGCCGTGACCGCGGCGCCGCCTGCCATCGCTGCGCTGGCGGTGACGAATGCGCGGCGCAGGAAGTCGCGCCGCCCGGATTGCACCTGAGCGATTTGCTCGGCGCTCAGAAAGTTTTCCGGCGCAGGGCGCAGCCGGCCTAGCTGTTTGCTGTAGTCAGTCATCCTCGTTCTCGTTCGTTGCCTCACGACCTAGATACGTCGAGACAGTCGATCCGACTGCGTCACGGCGTCCGGATCGTCCAGCTCGATTGCAATCTGGGTGCACACGGTCCGGCACAACTGAACCGCCTTCTCGCTTTGCACCCGGTAGTACACCGAATTACCCATGCGCCGCCTGGCGACGATTCCTGCCTGATACAGGACCTTAAGGTGTTGCGACACGTTCGGCTGCGTCGACTCCACCGCCTCCATGATCTCGCCCACGCTTCGCTCCTGATTGCAGATCGCGTTCAGGATCCGCAAGCGCAACGGAGTGGCCAGAACACCGAACAGTTCGGCCGCCGTCACGAACACCCGATCGGCTTCCGCTTCATCACCGCCCTGACCGGGTCCGAGCAGCTGCGACTTGTCGGTTTCGTTCGGCATCTGGCTATTCGCACATAAGCAAGCACTTATGTAATTGTAGGTAGTTCGGCTTCGGCGTCCATATGATCGCGCCTAGGATTTTCCCTAGCCGCAAAAGCCGGCGGGCCCGTGGCGCATCGCACCACGGGCCCGCCGGGAACGGTCGCGCGGCGATCCCTCGCCGCAGCCGGGCTACTGTTCGGCCAGCGCGCTGCGCACCTGCTCGAGCGCGCCCGGATCCTCCAGCGTGGTCAGGTCGCCGGGATCGCGTCGCTCGCACAGCGCCTGGATCGAGCGCCGCAGCAGCTTGCCCGAGCGGGTTTTCGGCAGCAGCGTGACGAACAGCACGCGGGCCGGGCGGGCGACCGCGCCGAGCTGGGTCTGCACCGTTTGCATGATCTCGGCGCTCAGCGCTTCGCGTCCGGCAGCATCGGCGATGCGCGATGCGTCGCGCGGCACGACGAAGGCCACGGCGTTCTGCCCCTTGACCTCGTCGGCCACTCCGATCACCGCGACCTCGGCGACCGCAGCGTGGCTGGAGATGCTTTCCTCGATCTCGCGCGTGCCCAGGCGGTGGCCGGCAACGTTGATGACGTCGTCGGTGCGGCCCAGGATGGTCACGTAGCCGCGCTCGTCGATCACGCCCCAGTCGAAGGTCGAGTAGACCTGCTTGTCGGGGAAGGTCGACCAGTAGGTGCCGACGAAGCGCGCATCGTCTCCCCACACCGTCTGCATGCAGCCGGGAGGCAGCGGCCAGGCCACCGTGACGACACCCTTTTCGCCCGGAGCCACGGGTTCGCCGCTGGTCTCATGCAGGATGCGCACGTCGTATCCGGGCATCGCCACGCCGGGCGACCCGATCTTGGCCGGCAACGCCTCGACACCCGACGGCAAGCCGAGGATCGGCCATCCGGTTTCGGTCTGCCAGTAGTTGTCGACCACCGGACGGCCGAGTTGCTCGGCGATCCACAGCGCGGTCGGCTCGTCGAGCGGCTCGCCGGCCAGGAACAGGCGCTGCAGCGACGACAGGTCGCGGTCGCGCATGTACGCGGTGTCGTATTTCTTCAGCACCCGCACCGCAGTCGGCGACGAGAACATCACGCTGGCACGGTGGCGCTCGGCCAGGGCCCAGAAAATCCCCGGGTCGGGGCGCAGCGGCGTGCCCTCGTACAACACCGAGGTCATGCCGCAGATCAGCGGCCCGTAGACGATGTAGCTGTGACCGACGACCCAGCCGATGTCGCTGGTCGTGAACATCGTCTGCCCGGCCTGGCCGCAGAAGATGTCGCGCATCGAAGCCGCCAGCGCGACCGCGTAACCCGCGGTGTCGCGCTGCACGCCCTTCGGGCGCCCGGTGGTTCCCGACGTGTACAGGATATAGCTCGGATGTTCTGCGTCGACCCAGACGCACGGCACCTGCCTGTCGCCGACCACGCCGCACTCGGCGGCGTAATCGACGTCGCGTCCAGCCACGCGGGCGAAATCCTGCAGCCCGCGGTCGACCATCAGCACCCGCTCGGGCTTGTGCGCGCAGCGCTCGATCGCTTCGTCGAGCAGCGGCTTGTACGGCACCACGCGACCTGCGCGCGAGCCTGCGTCGCTGCTGACGATGAGCTTCGGACGCGCGTCGTCGATGCGGGTGGCCAGGCTCAGCGCGGCGAAACCGCCGAACACCACCGAGTGGATCGCACCCAGCCGTGCACACGCGAGCATCGCGAACACGGCCTCCGGGATCATCGGCATGTAGATCAGCACGCGATCGCCATGCCCCACGCCCTGGCGCTGCAGCACTGCGGCCATGCGCTGCACCTCGGCGTGCAGTTCGGCGTAGGTGTAGCTGCGGCTGCGGTCGACTTCGGTCGACTCCCAGACCAGCGCCGGCTGCTGCGCGCGGGTGGCCAGGTGACGATCGACCGCGTTGTGACACAGATTGGTCTGCGCGCCGACGAACCAGCGCGCGAACGGCTTGCGGCTGCCGTCGAGAACCTTGTCCCAGGGTTTGTGCCAGTCGATCAGTGCGGCCTGCTCGGCCCAGAAGGCTTCCGGCTGCTCGATCGATCGGCGGTGATAGCTTGCGTAGTCCATGCGGGTCTCCTCCATTGCTGTTGTGCCCGCAAAGTAGGCATTCCAGCTGACATGGCACTGACCCGCGGAGCGCGCGGCGCCAGGCTCAGGCCGTCGCGCCTGCGCTCAGCTCAGGGCTGCTGCGAAAGCGGCGGGAGGACCGGGCCGGGTTGCGGCCAGATCGGCGGCAGCACGCTCGCGGTGACGCGCGCCTGCGGCACCGGTTCGGCCTGCGCCGACGGCAACAGATCGGCGGCTCGCTCGATCAGCCGCCGCGCGCCGTCGAAGCGACGCGCCCAGTACGGGCTGCTCAGGCTTTCGATCTGCACCCGCTGCCCCGGGCGCGGCGCATGGATGAACTCGCCGTTGCCGATGTAAATGCCCACATGCGAGAACGCCCTGCGCAAGGTGTTGAAGAACACCAGATCGCCAGGGCGCAGCGCGGTTTCGGCCACCTTCTCGCCCTCGCGGCTTTGCTGCGCGGCATTGTGCGGCAGTGCCAACCCCAGCGTTTCCTGATAGACGCGGCGCACGAACCCCGAGCAGTCGAATCCGGTCGAGCGATGATCCCCACCGTAGCGGTAGCGCGCGCCGAGCAGGCTCAGTGCGTTGAGCACCAGATCCTGCGCACGCGCCGAAGCCGGCGTCGCGGCAGCCGCCGCGCTGGCGCCCGGCACCGGCGGCGCGGCCTGCGCGTGCGCACCGCCGGCGAGCAGCAACGCCACCGCGCCGATCAGGGCCAGCGTGGACAGGCGCGCGCGCGTCGAAATCGTGAGCATCCGGCAACTTTAGCTGCCGGCCACGATACCGGTCAAGGCATCGGCTCGCGGCCGTCGACGAGCACCTCGTGCTTGCGATAGGCTGGCGGAATCGAGACAAGACCAGAGGAGAAGCGCATCATGTTCAAGGCCTGGGTGCTGAACAAGACCGAAGGCGTGTTCGACGCCAGCCTGCGCGACGTCGACGAGAGCGAGCTGCCCGACGGCGACGTGCTGGTGCAGGTCGAGCATTCGTCGCTGAACTACAAGGACGCGTTGGCGCTGACCGACTCCGCGCCGGTGGTTCGCAAGTGGCCGATGGTGCCGGGCATCGACGGCGCCGGCGTGGTGCTCGAGAGCCGGCATGCGGCATGGATGCCCGGCGATCGCTGGATCGTCAACGGCTGGGGCGTCGGCGAATCGCACTGGGGCTGCCTGGCCGAGCGCGCGAGCCTGAAAGGCGACTGGCTGGTTCCGCTGCCGCCGCGATTCGACACCCGCGAGGCGATGATCCTCGGCACCGCCGGCTACACCGCGATGCTCGCCGTGCAGGCCATCGCCGCGCACGGCGTGCGTGCCGACGCCGGCGACGTCCTGGTCACCGGCGCCAGCGGCGGCGTCGGCAGCGTCGCGGTCAGCCTGCTTGCGCGCCGCGGCTATCGCGTGGTCGCGCTCAGCGGCAAGCCCGATGCCAGCGGTTACCTGCAGGAGCTCGGTGCTGCCGAAGTCATGGATCGCGCCGGGTTCAGCGCAGCCGGCAAGCCCTTGCAGAAGGAGCGCTGGGCCGCGGTGGTCGACACCGCAGGCAGCCACATCCTGGCCAACGCCTGCGCGCAGACGCGCTGGGGCGGGATCGTCGCCGCCTGCGGGCTGGCGCAGGGCATGGATTTCCCGACCACGGTGGCACCGTTCATCCTGCGTGGCGTGACCCTGGCCGGAATCGACAGCGTGATGCAGCCGCTGGTGGCGCGTCGCGCCGCGTGGACCGCGCTGGCCGACGAATTCGACCTCAACCAGCTCGCGCGCATCGCGCACGACGTGCCGCTGTCCGATGCCCGCGAGGCCGCGCAGCAACTGATGCTCGGCCGCTCGCGAGGTCGATACGTGGTGAACATTTAGCCCCCTGAGGGAGTTGAGCCCCCTGAGCAAGGCGGCGCGAGCCGCCTTGCTTCCCCCCGAGGGGGACTGCTCGCCCCCTTGGGGCGGCCCTGCGGGCGCTCGCATGCCTGGCTGGCGCGGGCTGCGCGCCCCGGCTTTCTGCGTCAGGCTTCCACCGGACGGATCGACGCGCTCCGGGGCGAATGGCGGGCGCGGGCTGCGCGCTGCGGCTTTCTGCGTCAGGCTTCCACCGGGCGGATCGACGCGCTCCGGGGCGAATGGCTGGCGCGGGCTGCGCGCTGCGGCTTTCTGCGTCAGGCTTCCACCGGACGGATCGACGCGCTCCGGGGCGAATGGCGGGCGCGGGCTGCGCGCTGCGGCTTTCTGCGTCAGGCTTCCACCGGGCGGATCGACGCGCTCCGGGGCGAA
>JAJZEB010000070.1 GCA_021805805.1 Pseudomonadota bacterium
GCTGCGCACCGGATGGATCAGAACAAGCAGCCTGCGCCCGTCGAGCTGGGTCTTGTACGTCGTCGCGCTGGCCAGGTTCAGCACCACGCGCACGCGGCCCTGCGCCTCGACCACGTTGGCCGAGCGCAGGTTGCCTTGGTTGAACGCGATCGCGTTGCGGCCGAGTGCCGACTGCACGCCGGGGAAGTCGAGCACGATGCGCGCCGGCTTGTCGATCGAGAAGCCCGCAGGCAGCGCAGCCACCGCCTGCGCGAACTGCAGCTGCATGACGATGTCGCCGCCCTGCGTGCTGGCGCTGACGTTCTGCAGCACGTTGCCGGCCCAGGCCGGGCCGAGCAGCCCGAGCAGCAATACCAAGCCGGCCAGGACACGGCCCAGCCAGGAGTGGTCTCGCATGGTCGACGTCATTTGCTGCTCTCCTGCAATTGAAGGTTGGCCGCGCGCTGCACCCAGTCTCCGGTGGCGTCCTGCACCAGTTCCTGCAGGTCGACCTCGGTTTCCGTGATCCGGGTGATGCGGCCGTAATGCTGGCCGGCGTATTCGCCGACGTGGACTCGGTAGAGCAGCTTTCCGGCCTTCAGCAACGCGTACTGCACGCCGCCGATGCGCAGGCTGCCGACCATCTGGATCTGATCCAGCGAGTATTGCTCCAGCGGCTGCTTGGGCCGATCCAGCTGCGCCAGCACCTCGGGGCTGAGCTGACTCTTCTCCTGCCGCACCCCGGTCTCGAGCTTGGCCGGAGAAAAGGGTTCGGTGCGCTTGTCCAGCGTGTAGCTGGCCGGAATGTAAGGCTTGGGCGCCTCGATCGGCTGCACGTGCGGGTGCATCTGCGCGCGCTGCGCGCTCATCCACGCCCGCAGATCCTCGTGCTGGCCTCCGCAACCGGCCAGCGGCAGGGCGAGCAGCGCGGCAAGCATCGCACGACGCATCATCGCCTCCCCTTCGCGGGCCGTCGGGCCTTGCGCTGCGCAGCGATCTCGTCGGAATCGAGGTAGCGGAAGGTCCGCGCCGTCGCCTGCATGGTCAGTCGCGCGTCCGGGCCCGCGTTCGGCGGCGCAGTGATGGTCATGTCGTTGATGGTCACGATGCGCGACAGCTTGGCCACGTCGCTGGTGAACGCGGCCAGATCGTCGTAACGCCCCTGCACACGAATCGCGATCGGCAGCTCGGCGTAGTAGTCGCGCACGTCGACCTGCCCGGGACGGAACAGGTCGAACTTGAGGCCGCGGCCGATTCCGGCCTGGTTGATGTCCGACAGCAGCGCATCCATCTCGGCCTTGCTCGGCAACTGCTTCTCGAGCAGCAGCACGTACTGCTGCACCTGCGCCTTCTGCGCCTTGAGCAAGTCCAGGTTGACCGCCTGCGCCAGCTTGCTGCGGTATTCGCCGCGCAGTTCGATCTCGTGCTGCTGGGCCTGGTCGAGCTCGCTCTTGACCCCGGACAGCCAGAGGTACCAGCCCAGTCCCAGCGCCAGCAGCAGGGCCAGCAGGTACACCGTGTAGCGCGGCAGCGGCGGCCAGGTCCCCGGATCGTTCTGGTTCAGGCCGCGGAATTGCGCGGCGACCTCGTCGCGCAGCGCGCCGAGATCGAGTTTGGATTTCAGCGACGTGGCCATCGCGTCAGTGTCCCTTGTGCGGCTGCGGTTCGGCGGGCTTTTTCGCGGTCGCCGGCTTGCGCAGCGTGACCCGCACCTGGAATGCCGACATCGACTGCGTGTCCCCGTCGGGCAAGCGCTGCTCGACCGCGTGGATTTCGATCAGCTCGGGCTTCTCCAGCCAGCCGCGTCCGCCGGCCAGCGCGCGCAGCAGGTCGGCGACGCGCTCCTGGCTCAACGCCAGGCCCTGGATCAGCACCGAGGCGCCGCTTTGGCGCACGCTGCTGATCTGCACCCCGGGCGGAGTGTCGAGGGTGAGATCGTCGAACAGGTAGACCGGCAGGTTGCGATCGGCCTGCAAGTCCTCGACCGCGCGCTGGCGCGCACGCAAGGCCTCGATCTGCTGGCGCAGGGTCGCGATGTCGCGGATCTGGTGGTTCAGCTGGTCGATCTGTTCCTGCAGGAAAGTGTTGCGCGACTGTTGCGCGTCGATCAGAACGTTCAGCCCCATGAAGATCAGTCCAAGCACGACTCCGCCGGCAAGCAGCGAGGCGACGACGCCGACGTAGAAGGACTCGCGGCGCTTCTTTCTCCGCGCCTCTCGGTGCGGCAGAAGGTTGATCAGGACGATGTTCATTGCATGAACCTGCGCATGGCCAGGCCGCAGCTCGTCAGGTAGCTCGGTGATTGCAGACGCAGCTTCTTCTCGCGCACCTGGGACCCGATGGCCATGCCGTCGAACGGATTCAGCACCATGCACGCGGTCGACGTCAGCTGGGTGATGCGCTCGACCAGGCCGGGCAGCGATGCGGTACCGCCGGCCAGCAGGACGTAGTCGACACGGCTGTTCGGAGTTGCGCGAAAAAAGAACTGCAGCGCACGCGCGAGTTCCTGCGCCATGCCGTCGATGAACGGATCGAGCACCTGCGCGGCGTAGTCGTCGGGCAGGTCGGCGTTGCGCTTTTTCGTTTCGGCCTCCTCCTGCGAGAAACCGTAATGCCGCGCGATGGCCTGCGTCAGCTGCTGGCCGCCGAAGGCCTGGTCGCGGTCGTACAGGGTCTCGCCGTTGCGCAGCACCTGCATCGCGGTGCTCGACGCACCGACCTCGAACAACGCCACCAGCAGGTCCTGGCCGCCGCGCGGCAAGCGCTCGATCAGGCGCCCGGCCGCCAGCCGCGAAGCAAACGCATCGATATCGATGATCCGCGGCCGCAGCCCAGCCGCCTCGGCAACGGCCTGGCGGTCGAGCACCTTGTCGCGGCGCGACGCGGCGATCAGCACTTCCTGGTCGCCCGGCGAGGCCAGGCTCGGCCCCAGCACGCTGAAGTCGAGCGCCACGTCCTCGATCGCGAACGGGATGTATTGATTCGCCTCGCTTTCGACCTGGACCTCGACTTCCTCCTCGCGCAAGTCCCCCGGCAAAACGATCTTCTTGGTGATGACCGCCGAAGAAGGCAGCGCCAGCGCGACGTCGCGGGTTCGGGTGCCGCTGCGCTTGAGCAGACGTCGCACCGCCTCGACGACGTCGTCGTGCTTGTCGATGTTGCCGTCGTTGACGGCACCGCGTTCCAGCGGTTCAAGCGCCGCGCGTTCCAGCGTGTACCGGTTCTGCGCGTCGAGGGACAGCTCGACGAGCTTGACGCTCGAGCTGCTGATGTCGAGGCCGATCAGCGGCGCGTAGCGCTTGCGAAACATGCTGCTGATGATCGACAAACTGACCCCCCGGATCGGATGGGACGAGCGCCGTCCCGACGATACGCCCGCGGCGGCGCCGCGCACCTTGCAAACGGGCGTGCCGCAGTCAGCCCATGTTGATGATTGTTTTCAATACTAACAACAACCCTTTGATTGATTGCCAGAATTTCCTGCTATCGAAGCTTTCGCGTTGCAAAACACCCACGAGCGGCAAGCGTCGCTGTCCGCGCCGGGCCGACAATCCGACCTTCTGGATGCGACCTTATTCTTCCATGAAATTGCAGCTGCATGCGATCAAATCGCTGCCACCGCGTACAGCGCGAACGCTGCGCGTCGTCGGCGTGCTGGCCTCCGTCGGCGCCGCGCTGGCGCTGGCGCTGGCACTGCTGACGGCAATCGTGCTCGCCGTGAGCTGGCAACGGCTGCCCGCTGTACGCGAGCTGCTGGCCCCGGCCGCGCAGCGTCCGCTGCGTGTGTATGCCGACGATCACGTGCTGCTGGCCAGCTTCGGCAGCTGGCGCGATCCGCCGTTGCCTGCGCACTCGATCCCGCAGGCGCTGCGGACGACGGTGCGTGCCAGCCTGCACGACGCGAAGCCGCCCGAAACCGGCTTGCGCGCGCTGCTCGGCGCGCTGTTCGGGCGCAGCCAGGCACAGGAAGCGCCGCTGGTGCGCCTGGCTCGCGGTTTCGACGCGCAGCGCGCCAGCGGCACGCCACGCGCGCTGTACGCGCTGCTGCTGGCGCGAAGGCTGCAACGTGCGCTGTCCGCCGACGCGCGGCTCACCCTGTACGTCGATGGCGCCGATTTCGGCACCGATGTCTACGGGTTCGCAGCGGCCGCGCAGCGCTACTTCGGGCACCCACTGGCCGAATTGACCGAGTCGCAGGACGCGCTGCTTGCGGCGCTGGCAGCAGCGCCCCGCGTCCTCGACCCGAGGCGCGAGCCGCAAGGTGCGCTGCAGCTTCGTCACGCGCTGCTGCAGCGCATGCGCGCGCGCGGCCTGCTCGACGCTGCGCACGCCGCGGCCGCCGATGCTGCGCCATTGGGTCTGGTGGCCGAGCCGCCACGGCTTGCGGCCGACGCGGCAGCCGCGATGGTCCGCGCTGCGGTACTGCGGCGCTGGGGGCCCCAAGCGCTGCGCATCGGCGCGGTGGTCACCACCACCTTGTCCGCGCCGCTGCAGCGTGCGGCGCAGAACGCACTGCGCACTGCTCTGATGCGCTACACCCTGCGCCAGCCTTGGCGCGGCCCGCAAAGCTATCTGCGGCTGGACGCGCGGCCAGCTGCCTGGCCCGCTCAGGCGGCGCGCGCCTGTGCCGACGATACCGACTCGCTGCGCTGCGCAGTCGTGCTGCGTGCCAGCCCGCGCGAGGTCCAGGTCATGCGCGACGACGGCACGCTGCTGCGCCTGCGCGGCGCCTCGCTGCAGCAAGTCGCCGCGCTGGGCCTGGGCGCGCAGGCGCAGCCGGGGCTGGCGCTGCGGCCAGGCGCCGTGGTGCGGCTGTGGCAGCGGCACGATCGCAGTTGGGTCATCACCCAGGCGCCCCGGTTGCGCGGCGCGCTGGTCGCGATCGACTCCAGCAGCGGCGCCGTGCGCGCGCTGGCCACCGGTTTCGACGCCGCGGCCGTCGACGCGGTGCGGCAGCCGCGGCAAAGCGGCGCCGCCTACGCCCCGTTCCTGTACTCGGCGGCGCTGGGCAAGGGTCTGCAACCGTCGAGCATCGTCGACGATGCCCCGCTGCAGCTCGATGCGGTGATCGGCGAGCGCAACTGGAACCCGCGCAACGCCGATGGCAGTTACGCCGGGCCGATCACCTTGCGCCGCGCCTTCGCGCAAGCGCGCAACGTGCCGGCGGTGCGGGTGCTCGGCGCCATCGGCGCCGAGTTCGCGCGCCGATGGAGCGCGCGCTTCGGCTTCGACGCATCGCAGCAACCGCCGTACCTGACACTGGCGCTGGGAACGGGCCGCGCCACGCCGCTGCAGATGGCGCGTGCCTACGCCGTGGTGGCCAACGGCGGCTTCCTGCTGCAACCCTACCTGATCGCCGCGGTGCAGCGCGACGACGGCCGCGTCCTTGCCGCGCCGTTGCCGCAGCGCGCCGGAGACCCGGCGCGGCGCACGATCGACGCCGCCAATGCCGCCGAAGTCGCCGCGATGCTGCACGACGCAGCGCGCCACCTCGTCGGTAGCTCCACACCCGTCGCGGCGTTCGGCGGCGGCACCGACGGCGCGCACGGCGACTGGTTCTGCGGCTGGCGCGACGGTCTGGTCACCGTGGCATGGGTCGGCTACCTCAACGGACTGCGGCTCAGCGGACCCGACCCGCACCCCGCGCGCGCGCTCTGGCAGGACTTCATGCGCAGCGCGCAAGCCACCACGGCGCGCCCCGCGGCGGCAGCCGATCCACGGTCCGCTGCGCCACACTGACGCAGTGGACTGCTAGAGCGCCAGGTCCGGCCCGCCCTGCGCGCTGACCGCGTCGCGCACCAGCGCGTCGAAGTCGAGGCCGCCGCGGGTATCGAGCCAACGGCCTTCGCGCTGGCGGAAATGGTAAGCACCGCGAGTGCTGGCCAGCCACAGCTCCTCGATCGCAGGCTGCAGGTTGATGATGACCTGGGCGCCGTTGTCGAGCTCGAGGGTCAGCACCGAGCCCTCGCGCTTGGAATCCAGGTCGGCGGCGTCTGCCGCCGCCTCGATGCGCGCCAACGCGGCGTCGGCCGCGCGCAGGTAGTCGTTGTGCGTCAAGTCGTTCACGATGGACTGATAAACTGGATCAATGGCCTTGATGTCCATTCTAGGAACTCGCACAACCCGCACCGGGCGCAGGGTCGCGTGCGCCGCTGCGCTGTGCATGCTGCTGGCCGGTTGCGGCCAGAAAGGCCCGCTGTACCTGCCCCAGCCCCCGTCCGCGGCGGCCGCGCGTTGACGCGCAGTCCGCCCCAGCTCCCGCCCATTTCCGATGTCCGCCCCGCTGCCCCCGCTCCCAGGTGCCCCCTGGATCGAGCATCAAGATGGTGAATTGACGGTCGAACACGTCGCACTGCACGACCTGGCCGCCCGTTTCGGCACCCCGCTGTACGTCTACTCGCGCGCAGCGATCGAAGCCGCAGCGCGTGCCTGGAGCGACGCAGCCCCCGAGCGCGGTGTTTCGCTTCGCTACGCCGTCAAGGCGAATTCGAACCTCGCCGTGCTGCGCCTGCTCGCCGACCTCGGCTGGGGCTTCGACATCGTCTCAGGTGGCGAGCTGGCGCGGGTGCTCGCCGCCGGCGGCAACGCGGGCGCGACGGTGTTCTCCGGCGTGGGCAAGACCGACTCCGAAATCGCCGCCGCGCTGCGCGCCGGAGTACAGTGCCTGAACGTCGAGTCGGAAAGCGAGCTGCAGCGCATCGACCGCATCGCCGGCGAACTCGGACTGCGCGCACCGGTCAGCCTGCGCATCAATCCGGATGTCGACGCCCGCACCCATCCGTACATCTCGACTGGACTGCGCAGCAACAAGTTCGGCATCCCGCAAGCGCGGGCGAGACAGGCCTACACCGACTGCTCGCTGCTGCCGAACGTGCAGGTGCTCGGAATCGCCTGCCACATCGGCTCGCAGATCACCGAGACCGGGCCGTACCTCGACGCGCTCGACCGCGTCATCGACCTGATCCGCGACATCGAGCGCCACGGCATCGCGCTGCAGCACATCGACCTCGGCGGAGGACTCGGCATCCGCTATGCGCAGGAGGCCCCGCCGCGCCCCGACGAGTTGCTCGACGCGCTGTTCGCGCGGCTCGACGCCGCCGGACTCGGCCACCGCCCGCTGCTGCTCGAGCCGGGCCGTTCGGTGGTCGGCAACGCCGGGCTGCTGCTGACTTCGGTCGTGACCCTGAAGTCGAGCCTCGAGCGCCATTTCGCGGTGGTCGACGCGGCGATGAACGACCTGATGCGACCGGCGCTCTACGAAGCCTGGCAGGACATCGTCGCGGTACGGCCACGCGACGGCGCGCAGCGTCGGCGCTACGACGTGGTCGGCGCGGTCTGCGAATCGGGCGACTGGCTCGGCCGCGACCGCGCGCTCGACCTGCGCGAGGGCGATCTGCTCGCCGTGCTGTCGGCCGGCGCCTACGGCATGGCCATGGCGTCGAACTACAACACCCGACCGCGCGCCGCCGAGGTGCTGGTCGACGGCGCGCAAGCGCACCT
The DNA here is from genome assembly GCA_021805805.1 of Pseudomonadota bacterium. Classification (GTDB taxonomy): domain Bacteria; phylum Pseudomonadota; class Gammaproteobacteria; order Burkholderiales; family Burkholderiaceae_C; genus Thiomonas_A. The sequence continues at coordinate 7,480 of JAJZEB010000070.1, forward strand.
GGTTCGCGAACGCGAGGACGTCAGCGCGCTGTTCGCCGGCGAACGCCTGCCGCCACGGCGTTGAGCGCCGGGCGGGCGTGCTCCCGCCGCGCACGCAACCATCGCCACGCGCGCCAACCGAGCAGCACGCACAGGATCGCTGCGTACAGTTTCGGCTGGCCGGTGTGGTTTTTCGCCAGCTGCCCCCACCAGGCGTGGAACACGGCCACCGGCGCGACCAGGTAGACGAGTCGGTGCAACGCGCGCCACCGCTTCGCGCCCATGCGGCGGATCACTGCGTTGCGTGACGTCGCGGCCAGCGGGACCATCATCGACAGCGCGACCAGTCCGGCGAGCACGAACGGATGCCGCGAAGTGTCGTGCAGCACCGAAACGATGCTGAAGCCGTTGACCAGCCACAGGTAGCAGGTGAAGTGCAGCAGTGCATAGGCGAAGGCCCACAGCCCCAGCATGCGCCGCAGCCGCGCCCATTCGCTCCATCCGGTGAGCTGGCGCAGCGGCGTGATCGCCAGCGTCAGCAGCAGCAGCCGCAACGCCCAACGACCCGTGGCCCAGATCAGCGCGTGCTCGGGGTCGGGGCCGAGCTGAACGGTGAACGCGCGCCAGACCAGATCGACCGCGGGCAGCAGCGCCAGGATCCAGCACGCTGGCTTGAACCAGCGCGCCTGCAGCGTGGCGCGGTGCAACGCCGCGGCTGCGCCGGCCCGCCAGGACAAGGAGGCCGGCGCCGCGCGACCGCTGCCGGAAGGAGACGGATTCGACTCCATGCCGGCGCCCTAGAAATCGCGCCGCAGGTCCATGCCGCGGTACAGGTCGGCGACTTGCGCCGCATAGCCGTTGAACAGCCGGGTCTTGATCCGTGGCGCGAACAGGCCGCCGAAGCGGCCCACGCCGATCCGCCGCTCGGTGGCCTGGCTCCAGTTCTGCGGACTGACGTCGGGATTCACGTTCGAGTAGAAGCCGTACCAGTTCGGCACCGCGCGCATCCACGAAGTCACCGGCTGCTTCTCGACCAGACGGATGCGCACGATCGACTTGCCGCCCTTGAAGCCGTATTTCCACGGAATGACCATGCGCAGCGGCGCACCGTTCTGGTTCGGCAGCACCTCGCCGTACAGGCCGAACGCCAGCAGCGTCAGCGGGTGCATCGCCTCGTCGATGCGCAAGCCTTCCAGATACGGCCACGCCAGCACCGGGTCGTTCTGCCCCGGCATCTGCGCCGGATCGAGCAGCGTCTGATATGTGATGAATTTCGCGTTCCCGGTCGGCTCCACCGCGCGCAACAGCGCCGACAGCGAGTAGCCGATCCACGGAATGACCATCGACCAGCCCTCGACGCAGCGGTGGCGGTAGATGCGCTCCTGCATCGGCGCCAGCTTCAGCAGCGCGTCGATGTCGAAGCGCCGCGGCTTGTGCACCTCGCCGTCGACGACCACCGTCCACGGTCGCGTATGCAGGCTGCCTGCGTAGCGCGCAGGGTCGGACTTGCTGGTGCCGAACTCGTAGAAGTTGTTGTACGTCGTGACGTCGGAATACGGCGTCAGCGTTTCGTGGGCGCCGTATTCCGCATTGCGCGTCGCAGGCAACGCCGCCAACCCTCCTGGAAGCGCTGCCGAAGCGGCCACGCTCGACGCAACTCCGCCCAGTCCGAGGCCGAGCAGGAACGCGCGCCGGCCCAGATAGGCTGAGCGCGGAGTGATTTCGGAAGGGACGGGATGCTGAAACGCATCCCGGTGTTCGTGCTGTCTCACGCCGACCTCCGTGCAGGTTTGCCGGGCAATGTGCCCGGCCGATGCCGATCAGTCGGCGATCGAGCCGAAACCTTACACGCAGCGGCACAACCCTCGAAGCTGCACGGTCAAGCGCCTCGAGCCCGTACGGGGCAGTCCCGATGCAGCTGCCGCCAGGAGGCCGGGCATGGCCCGGCCCTGCCCACACTCAGGGCGTATAGCTCCACAGGTCGTTCAAGTCGCCCAGCGTCGGCGTCGCGTCCAGCCCGGCGCCGCCGAAGAACCAGAGGCGCCCGCTCGAGTCGATCCAGCCGGTCGCGCCGTAGCGCGCGCCTGCTGCGTTCGCGCTGTTGCTGCCGCTGCCGGCGTAGCTGCCCTTGGCGTTGACCGCGTTCGAACCCGACACCCAGGTCCACAGCCCGGTCGAAGTCGAGTACTCCCAAAGATCGTTCAACGGCGCGACGACGCCGTATGCATCGACTCCATAACCGCCGAACATCCACAGGTTGCCGTTCGCGTCCGACCACGCCGTGGCGTAGGCGCGCGCACCCGGCGTGTTGCCGCTCAGCGAGACCGACGAAGTTCCGTAGACGCCGATCGCCTGCGCCAGCGCGGAACCGGACACCCAGGTCCACGATTTGGTGGTGGGGTCGAATTCCCACAAGTCGCCGAGCTGGCCGAGCTTGCCCGACGAGTCGATGCCCTTGCCGCCGAACAGCCAGAAATGTCCCGAGCTGTCGACCCACGACGCGGCGCCGTAGCGCGCGCTGGGCACGTTGGTCGACGCAGCCTGGCCCTGCAGGCCCCAGTTGCCGGCTGCCGACGCCAGCGTCGAGCCGCCGACCAGGGCCCACTTGCCGCCGCTGTATTCCCACAGGTCGCCGAGCGGGCCCTGCTTGTCGTTGCTGTCGAACCCGTTGCCGCCGAACATCCACAGATTGCCCGAGCTGTCGATCCACGTTGCCGCTGCGCTGCGCGCGCCCGGCGCGGTCGCGCTGGTCGCCGTACCGGCGGAATTGCTGCCGCCGACCCAGGTCCAGGCGCCCGCGCTGTATTCCCACAGATCGCCGAGCATCCCGCTGGTTCCGCTGGCGTCGACTCCGTGGCCGCCGTACATCCAGAAGTTGCCCGCAGCGTCGGTCCAGGTCTGCGCGCTGTCGCGCGCTCCGGGCCAGTTGGTCGACGCCGAGCTGCCCTGCGTGCCGTAGACCCCGGACGTGCCGGTGGTGCTCGGCCCGGCCACCCAGGTCCACTGCGAGGTCGCGGTATCGTAGCGCCACAGATCGGCGAGCTCGCCGGCTCCTCCCGACGCCGCGTAGCCGTTGCCGCCGAACATCCACAGGCGGCCCGAAGCGTCGTGCCAGCTGGCGGCCTGCGCGCGCGCACCGGGCTGGCCGCCCGCGGTACCCGCGGTGCCGTAGCTGCCGAGCGCATTGACGGTCGTCGACCCGCCGTCGAAGGACCAGACGTTGGCAGCGGTGCCACTGCTGGACGAGCCGCCGCACGCCGACACGACGAGCGGCAGGCACACGGCTGCGCACAACGCGACGCGGCGAATCAAGGACTTGGACGAGGGAAGCATACGGTGTTGAAGGCTGGGAGTTCGCCGGAAAACGCGCGCGCGCTGCGCGCCCAGCCTCTAATGTAACCGGGCCGGCGCGGCGTCGGTTCGACACCCTGGAGCGCACAGGGCCAGCGCGCGCCGCAGCGCGGCGCGCGCTGGCGGCCGGCTCAGAGCTTGCCGTACGAGTGCAGCCCGGACAGGAACATGTTGACGCCGAGGAACGCGAAGGTCGTCACCAGCAGTCCGGTCAGCGCCCACCAGGCCGCGACCTGACCGCGCAGCCCCTTGATCAGCCGCATGTGCAGCCAGGCAGCGTAGTTCAGCCAGACGATCAGGGCCCAGGTCTCCTTCGGGTCCCAGCTCCAGTAGCCGCCCCAGGCCTGCGCCGCCCAAAGCGCGCCGAGGATCGTCGCGATGGTGAAGAAGGTGAAGCCGATCGCGATGCCCTTGTACATCACGTCGTCCATGACGTCGAGGCTCGGCAGGCGCGCGGCGATGCGGCGACGTCCGAGCAGAATGCCGCCGACGCACAGCGCCGAGATTCCGGCGAAAACGCCCCAGTACTCCGAAATGCCCCCCTGGCGGAAAACCAGCGGCTCGAAGAACATCACGAAACCGATCAGCCACAGCGGAATCAGCTTCCACCACACGGTCTGCTCGGCGTGCGACTTGACCAGATAGGCGAAGCCGATCATCGCCGAAATCGCGAAACTGCCGTAGCCGACGAAATTGGCCGGAACGTGCAGCTTCATCCACCAGCTCTGCAGCGCCGGAACCAGCGGCTGGATCGCATACGCGTCGCGCACCATGCTGTACCAGAGCAGGAAGCCGACCGCGGCGCTGACCACCAGCATCGCGAACGCGCCCATGCTGCGCGTGCGGTAGCGCTGCTCGAGATACAGATACAGCGTCGTCGTCAGCCACGAGAACAGAACGAACACTTCGTACAGGTTCGACAGCGGGATGTGGCCGACGTCGGCGCCGACCAGATAGCTCTCGTACCAGCGCATCATGGTGCCGATCAGCGCCATCGTCACGCCGACCCACGCCAGCCGCGAAGCAAAGGTCTGCGCGAAGTTCGTCTGCCAGCCGCGCGCATCGCGCACCGCGCCGGTGTCGCCGGTGAACATGCCGACCCAGTAAGTCGCGGTGCTGAGGAAGAACAGGAACGCCATCCAGACGATCGCTGTCTGGCTCGACAACATGTACTTGAGGAAGAAATTCTGGTCGCCGCGAGCCAGCACCGGGACGCCGCCGGGCCCCTGGTACAGCCAGATGCCGAACAGCGACACCGCGGCGACGACCAGTGCCAGGTTCTTCAACGCGGTCCAGCCCCAGCCCAGCAGCAGCAGCGCGGTGGTCGCGCCGAGGAAAATCAGCTTGACGTAATAGTTCATCGCCGAACCGAAACGGTTCAGCACGTACGCGTCACCGGCAGCGATCAGCGCGAAGAAGATCCAGTCGTACACGGTGCGGCGACGCAGGTAGGCGATCACGCCCGTCTGGCGTGCCTCCGTGGTGTCGAACGGGGGCGTGTTGCTCGTCAGTTCCATCGTGGGTCCTCCGTGATGTCCCGATCATCGCGGCCGCGTCGCGGCCACGTCCAGCGTCGCCGAGCGCAGCGCGGCGAATTCCTTTTCGAAGTCCAGCGTGCGCCGGTTGGTGCTCATCGCCATCAACGCGCGGCTGCCGCCGTCGCTGTCGCGCAGCAGGAACCAGCAGCGCCGCTCGCGGATGTACAGCATCGCGAACACGCCGAGAATCAGCAGCACAGCGCCGGTGTAGACGACGATCGTGCCCGGCGCGCGAGCGACCTGGAACACGCTGGCCTGCACCTGCTTGAACCCGGCCAGCTGCAGGTAAAGCGGGGCCGGATAGAAACTTGTGTCCGACAGCGCCAGCACCGCGGCGTTGAAGAACCGCTCGCTTGCTGCGTCGTCGCGTGGCGGCGGCAGTCCGGCGTGCACGCGGGCCTGCGTCCAGAGCTGCCAGAGCACGCCGTTGAGCACGCGCACGAACACCGCCGAGGCCTTGTCCATCTGGTCCTTCGGCACGTTGCGCTGAAGGAATTCACCGAGCGCCGGCAGGCCGCCTGCGGCCTGCACCAGGGGCTTGCCCGTCTTCGGGTCGCGCGGCAGATTGCCGGCGAACAGATCCAGCGTGCGCTCGGCGGTCTCCTCGAGCTTGCGCACGAGTTCGGGAGCCGCGTTCGCCGGCAGCGCCTGCTTCACGTAGGCGTCGACCGCTGCGCGCCGCGCGGCCGGATCGTCCAGTGCGGCGCGCAGCCGCATCCAGCCGTCGACCTTGCCGTTGGCGTCGGCCGGGATGCGGATGTAGCGGTATTGCCCGCCGACCTCGTTGCGCTCGCCGGCGACGAACATCGGCATGCCGTCGAGTTGGATCGGCAGCATGTAGTTGAAGAACTCGTGCGCCTGCCCGGACGCATCGCGCAGTTTGTAGACGACTGCCGGGCCGACGTTGGTCGGCTTGTCTCCGGGGACGTCGCGAACCGCCGCCCCGAGGTGCCGATCGATGCTGCCGACCAATCCGCCACGGTGGGCCGCGGCCTTGGCGGACGCGAGATTCTCGACATTGATCAAGCGGAAGCCGGTCAGTTCCAGGCGCAGGCTGTCGCGGCCGTTGCTGAGCTGGCGCGTGCTGCCGACGTCGCCGTCGATCGTGAACGGCGCATCACCGGCGCCGCGCATCGGCCATGCGCGCAGCTGCAGATGCGAGCCGCCGTCGTCGAAGCCGGACTGGAAGATCTTGACGCCGTCGACATCGAGCGGCTCGTTGACCTTGATCTTCGCCGGCCAGGTCTTCCCGGTGCGGTGGTCGGTGATCAGCACGTCGCTGGCAAACAACCGCGGCATTCCGGTCGAGTAGTAGTCGACGATGAACTTCTTCAGCTTGATCGTGAACGGCAGCGGCTGCAGCACCGAGCCGTCGCCCAGCCCGATCACCGCGACATCGGCGCTGCCGCCTTCGGGAATCGAGATGTTGCCGCGATAGGTCGGGTTTGCCGGCGACAGGATGTTGCGCGCCGGAACCTGGTCGAGCGCCATGTTGGACGTCAGCAGGTGCTTGCCGGTCAGCGCCATCTGCAGCCGGATCACGGCGTCGCCGTCGAACAGGCCGCCCAGGCAGATCAGCACGAACGCGGAATGCGCGAAGATGTAGCCGACGCGGCCGAGGCCGCCGACCTTCGCCGCGAGCAGCGTTTCGCCATCGCGCTCGTTCTGCACCACGCGCCAGCCGCGCGCGCGCAGCGCCGCACTGATGCGTGCCGCGGCATGTGCGCGCGGCTGCGCCAGATCGGCTTCGGCCTTGTCATGGAACGCGCGCAGCCCCTGCTCGCGCACCCCGGTCTTGAAGCTGCGCAGGTCGGCGATGATCTTCGGCGTGTTGCGCACCAGGCACAGCGTGGTCGAGACGACCAGCACGGCCATGATCAGCAGGAACCACCACGAACTGTAGACCTGGAACAGGCCGAGGCGGTGGAAGACCACGGCCCAGAACGGCCCGAACTGGTCGATGTAGTTGTTCAGCGGCTCGCCCTGCTTGAGCACGGTGCCGATGATGCTGGCGATCGCGACGACGACGAGCAGCGCGATCGCGAAACGCATCGACGACAGCAGCTCGACCACGCTGCGCAACGGCCGCGAGCCGCGTCGCAGCTGCAGGCCGGACGTGCTGAGGTTGGTGACAGTGGACATGGATCAGGAGGCGGGGCCGGGCGCACGCGGGCTGGACGCCGCGCGCCGTGCCATGCGCGCGGGGACACCGCGAAGGCACGACCGGCGATTTGAAACGAATGAATGACTATAGCAAACTGAAGCCTTGACAGACCGTGTTGCCGGACGCAAAGCTGATTGCCCGATGTTCAGCGAAAACGACTGCATCCGGGGCGCGGCGCTGCAGCCCCGGCGAATCGCACGGCGCGAATGACGCGGGCCCGGCAGGCTCGGCAACAACGGGCTCGGCAACAACGGGCGCGGCGACTGGGGCATGCGAGGATCGACCAGGAGCGAACGGATAACATGCCGAATACTATCGTTATATAAGCCATGACGCATACATGGGATTCCCCGGGATCTCC